>NZ_JAUDRH010000009.1 GCF_030381805.1 Chlorogloeopsis sp. ULAP01 | reverse complement strand
GACGGGTTCCCCGGCATAAAGGAGCCAGCGCGTTGCGCGGGTTAAGCGCGTTGTAGCGACTGGCGTCACCTGGCGTCGGGTTAAGCGCGTTGTAGCACCTGGCGTCGGGTTAAGCGCGTTGTAGACGCCCTCCGGGCGGCTTCCCGCAGGGTAGCACCTGGCGTCACCTGGCGTCGGGTTAAGCGCGTCGAGTGCGACTGGTGTCATCTGGCGTGTATAAGGGTGTAGGAGTGTAGGAAGAGTCAAATTTTCACGCCCTTGTTGTGTGATTTATTACATGATCGTCTGACTTCTAAATTCTTTCTTGATAAATTAAGTCTGCAAACCTAAGTCTACAAACCGTTGCTAAATCAGTTTTACAGCCCTCCGGATGTCCGTATGCCTACTAAATAAGTACTTCAACAAAATTAATTACACATTCTTTATACTGTTCCCCTATCCCCTGTCACCTGTCACCTGTTTCCCTATCCCCTGTTCCCTGTTCACTTTAACGGCAAGCGATCGCATAAGCTTTGGGAGTAGTTCCAGTCATTTGTCGGAAATGTTTGGTTAGGTGAGTTTGGTTGTAGAAGCCACACTCCAAAGCAATGTCAGCTATCGTCCACCCTTGCAATTTCAATAACTGCTTTGCTCGCTCCACCCGTTGTTGAATCAAATAATGGTGGGGAGAAATGCCCATCGACTGCTTGAACAGGCGACAAAAGTAATACTGGCTCATGTTCGCAAGGTTTGCCAGTTCAGCCAACCTGATGTTCTCGTCAAGGTGGGCATGAATGTAGTCGATGACTTGCTTGAGATAGTGCTGAGGCAATCCATCTTGGTACTCTGGCAAATTGGGTTGAAGGGTAGAATACTTTTTGAGCAGATGCACGCTCAGAAGCGTAGCTGCTGACTCAGCATAAAGATAACTGCCAGCAGCATCGAATTCCAGTTCAGTTTTGAGGGTTAAGCCAATATGCTCTATCAAGGGATCGGGCTGTGGCGCTGGGCAAATCAGTTCGACGCGATCTGGATCGACAACTTCACGAGCAATCGTTGCCACAAGATTGGGTTCAAAACACAAATTAATCGAACCCCATTCCTTTCTTGCTTTGTGATGCCAACGTTCGAGGCGAGGAATATTGGCAGGGTAGACAATGGAGTCGCCTTGCTTAAAAGATTCGTTTCTCCAGCGATTGTTAAGTTTCCGTTCTAGTTTTACTAAAGATAAAACTGGGGTTTGAATAACCACCATATGCCGAGTATTAAAAAATTCAGGAGTTTCATGAGCAGCAGGTAATAGATGATAAATAAGATCGATGCTGTCCCACCCTACTTCAGAACTTGAGAGAATAGGAGACCGAGAAAAAACCTCTCTACAGCTATCATCTGAAGTAGGTTCAAAAGTGATTAAAGAGTTGCTCTCTGACATCATCATTTTTTTCTCTGGTGCTTTGCAGACGCTTTCCCTGGCGTCTGTAGCAACTGAGCTATAACCGCCCTTAGGAAAGGTAGTTACCTTAATTAAAAAATAGACAGCACAGACAGCAGCGATCGCCTTAACGCTGCGATTTTAGGTATACAAAAATTTATCGACGCAAAGACAGTGGATGCTAGCAAAACAATTGCTACACGAGAGCAATATCTTCATCGTACCTTAGGACTTGAACAATGCAGAATTGAACATAATTTCTCAACATTTATGGAGTTAAGAATTTTAAATGGTCACCTGGAACAGATTGTAATTCCAGCCGCGGCCCTTGTAGTTTCAATCGTCCCTGTTCTAGAAGAACAACCCAATCACAGTAATTGATGACTCTAGGTCGGTGTGTAATTAAAATCGTCGTTTTACCTTGGCGATGGGCTAAAAGCCGTTCTAAGATTTGAGCTTCACTGACAGGATCTAAACTCGCCGTTGATTCATCCATAATTAGGATGGGCGGATCGCTGACAATTGCTCTGGCGATCGCTAGTCTTTGACGCTGTCCTCCAGAAAGATTCGCTCCAAATTCTCCAAGTACAGTTTGATAGTTATTGGGCAATTGACTGATAAAGCTGTCAGCATCAGCAATTTGGCAGGCTTTGACAATCTCTTCAAAGGAAATATAGGGACTTCCTAAGCGGAAGTTCTCTAGAATCGAGCGACTCCAAAAATGGGGTTCTTGGGGTACGTAGACAATTTGTTGTCGCAGACATTCCAGAGAAAGATCCTGCATATTGTAAAAGCCAATCCGAATATTGCCAGACTGGGGTTGATAAAGACCGGCAATTAGCTTTGCTAAGGTACTTTTGCCACAACCGGACTTACCAATCAGGGCGATCGCTTCCCCACCAGGAAGTGTGAGGGAAAAATCATTGAGCAGATCGACTCGACCTGCATGATGAAAGTTAATATTACTACAGCAAATGTCCGCATCCCCTGGAATAATGGCAAACGGCTTTTGAGTATCCCCTAAAGTTTCAGGTGTAGCATCTATTACCTCTACAAGTCGATTTACAGCTGTTTGGGCGCGAAAATACTCATCAGTCAAGCCCAATATTGTGCCTAAAAAGACTAAAACATTACCCTGCAAAACATTAAAAGCTAGTAATTGACCAATACTGAATTCCTTAGAAATGACTAACGTGCTTCCCAATCCGAGTAAAATTACACCGCCAATCCCACCTACAAATTGTGAAAATGTTCCACTAAAAATACTGATTTGAATGGTACTATAGGTAACATTTGCTAGACGACCAAAACGGCTTTGGAATTCGTCCCAAAACTGGGGAGCGGCATTTGTGGTTTTGACAACCTGAGCGCCTTTAAAAGTCTCAACCAAAACCCCTTGATTTTCTGCTGCTAAAACCAAAAGTTGACGGGTTTTTTGCCGCAGCACGGGCAGAAATGGCAGGTTTGTCAGAGCCATCACTCCTGCGATCGCCATCACGGCAAAGGTTAGCTTCCAACTGTAAAACACCATGAAACAAAAAGATACCACCGCCACAAAAAACTGGCTGGGTAGCAGGATTACGACTTGGGAGACTAACTGATTAATTTCATTGATATCCCGTAAGCGGCTAGTAATCTCACCACTGCGACGAGTTTCGTAGAAAGTCAAGGGCAGTTGGAGGAGCTTGCGGCCAAACTCTAAAACTAATCCTAGTTGTAACCGTTGACCAAAGTGAGAAATCATCGTAGCTTGCAACAGTCGCAGGGTGCTGCTAAACAAGGTCATGAGTATAACAGCTACTATCACCACAGTCAGTAGTTGAGTATCTTGTCGCACCAAAACATCGTCAGTGAGAAGTTGGATCAGGACTGGGTTTCCTAAAGCAAGGAGTCCCAAAACAATATTGATCAGCAATGCCTCTGCTAGCAGTCCTCGGTAAGGCCAAACACGCCTTAGAAATCTGCCAAAACCACTTTTTTGTTCATCTTGAGGTTGAATGAAAAAGCGCTCTGGATCTGGCTCTACCAGAAGCATAATCCCATTCCAAGCGGCAATAAAATCCTGGCGTTTGAGATAGCGGATGCCCACTGCTGGATCGGCGATCGCGTACTTTTTGCCCCGCTTGCCGTACAGCACAACCCAGTGATTTCCCCGCCAATGGGCGATCGCTGGTAGAGGTACTTCTTGAATGTGATCAACAAACTCTGGAGTAGCTTTGACAGAGCGAGCATTGAAACCCAGGCTTTCCATACCCCGCTTCAAGCCAAGGAGAGTAGTTCCCAATTGCCCTGTACCAACAGCTTCCCGACTGCGGTTGAGAGCGATCGTTTGTCCATAATATTTTGCAATCGAAGCTACGCACGCTGCCCCACAGTCTTCCTCACTAGCCTGTAAGACACATTTATAACCGTTGCGAGAGTTAAGCAACTGAATCATAAAGCTTACCTCAACAAAGCGGGAGCTTAAAAGCCTGATAGCACGACATCAGTGATGAAAATCGCGCCAGCTGTTCAATTTTTATTAGACGGAGTATTATACCGTTTCTCTAAAAAATAGCTACAAATGTTATTTGCTCATAGTAAGCACAAAGCGTGCTTACTACAAACTAAGAATAGGTGTTACAGATCCACCATCAATCTAGTTTTTCTAAGAAGGAACTTCAAAACTGTCTCCTGACGGGAAATAATATCGGCTCTGCCCTCCATACCTGCTTGCAATTGGCATTGGCGCTTTGCATCTCCAACAAAGTTAGTTTGGGGCTGAATAGTCACTTTGTAGGCAGTGGGTGTAGCAGGCGCATCATTTTTGGTAATAGTGGAGGGTAGAGCATCGGGAGCAACCGTTTTGACAGTACCTTGGAGGGTACCAAAGTCAGTATAAGGACAAGCGGATACCTGCATTTTGACTTTTTGCCCAGGTTTTACGTTGTCAATATTTTGGGCTGGAACTTGAGCTTCGATCAGTAATGGGGTATTGATAGGAGCAATATAGGCGATCGCTTCTCCTGGTTGGACAACTTGCTCTGGGTTGCGAAGCTTTAGTTGTAGCAGCGTGCCAGCTATTGGCGCTCGAATAATTGTTTGTTCTAAGTTAGTTTCTACCTGTGTTAGTTCTTTTTGAATCTGACCTAAATGCTTTTGTAATTCAATGCGTCCTTCAATCAGGTTCTCTCGCTCTTTATTTAATGCTGCTAAGGTTGCTTGACCTTTAGCCCACTCCAAACCAATTCGTTCCATCGCCACAATCACAATTGCATTGCTGGGGTTGAGTGCCGTTTTTGCCTTTGTCAACCTTGCTTTTGCAACCTCAACAGCCTGTTCTTTTTCCTCAAAAAGCTTTTTCACAGATGCTTTAGTTTGTGAAAGTTTCGCCTCTGCTGCCTTCACAGCCTGTTCTTTTTCTTCAAATAGATTTTGAGAAATAGCCCCCGATGCTAATATCTGCTTTAATCGGTCTCGCTGAGTCTTGGCAATTTTTAAGTTAGCCTCGGCTTCATGCAAAGTTGCCTCTAATTCGTTTTCCTGGTGCAATCGTCTCCACTGTTCCTTAGCAACCTTTAGAGCAACTTCAGCTTCTGCCAGTTCGGCTTTTGTTGTCACTTGCAAATCTCGAAAGTTGCGTTGGTTATTTGCCAAATCTGCTTGAGCAGAAGTGAGGGTTCGTTTTAAGAAATCGGATTGAGCTAAAAGCTGTGTATCTAAACTTCCGATTTGAGCATCTATACGACCTAACTGCAACCACATCTGCCGAATGCTCTCTTGCAGTTGGCTTTTTTTAATCTGATGCTCGGAGTCGTTCAGACGAGCAATGGCTTCCCCTTGTTCAACAATCTGATTTTCTCCAACTTCTATGTTGTCAACGGTTCCTGCGATCGCAGACTGAATTAAACGCAGTTCTCCAGCAAAACGAATGGTTGCCGGAACTTTAACGGCTACATTGTAATTAAGAACGGCCGATATTGAAATAGCTGCTCCAAATGTGCCAACCAAAAACAGTCCCCCAATGATTGCCCAGGAACCAATCCGGGGAAGAAACTCATCTTTTTCAACTGGAGGAAGTTGGAGTTGATCTGGATTGAGAACAGAAGGCTGGTTTGGATAATAGATGTTAGTCATTGTGAACTAAAAAATGTTTGGGAAGACTAAAGATTTACTTCCTTACTTTTCTCTTTTGTTGCTCACATCAACATTGAATTAAAAAATTAATCAGGGGAAATAAGAGGCAAACTATCAAAATAGCGACCTTCTTCTAGGAGCAACACGACCATTAACTCTAAAAGGTGTCGTTAAGGTGGGAAAATTATTAAAAGGAAAGCAGGAGCAGCTTTCTTCTTCCTCTTCTTCTGTACTTGTTGGTGATGAAGATGAATCTGCTTGTGATGAATCTTCGTATGTACGTTCTTCATTATATTCCTTGACGATCACTACTTCGCCACCAGCTATTATTTCCTGTTGCTCTTCAGACAACTCCATTAATAATTCTGGAAAAGGAATTATTGAAAGAGACATATTAATACCTCAAATTTGTTATTATTTGGCTGTTATGAATCACTTAAATAGTTGCCTAAATAACTATCTTGTTGCATACACTCAAAGATTGCATCTTATTTTTAGAATGCATTCTTGACGGTTTTAACCCAATCTCTACCAAGCTCTATATCCTCGCTAGCCTGCTGAATAGTTTCTTCGGGACTCTCTGACTCATCAGATCGGTTCGATTTGCTCGAATCGCTTGAGAATACGTTAAATGGAACCTTTGCACTTTTATTCGGCGGTGTCCAAGGAATTACAATCGCTCCCTCAAATACCCCAACTCCGCCCGATATAGTAGTGGCAGTCTCATCTGTAAGTTCCTCTAATGACAAAGGAATATCTTTTAACTTCATTTTTGTCTCCTGCAGAACTAACTAATTACACTTGTAAACAAGCGACAATTTCTACAGTCTCAATCCCATTGATAAACTGACAAAATATAAATATTGCTATGAAGGATTTTAGACAATACAGTTCGGTTAAAGCTTGAATCTTTTTCAGATCCCCCCAACCTTCCTTTCAAGCAGCGATAATAACCTTCTTTTCCCCTTTTATAAGGGCCAGGGAAATCTTAACCAAACCGTATTGGGATTCTAGAGACTTACTCATTTATTAGGATGCTCTAGAATCCATTGAGGATAAATTTGTACTATCTATTCCTCACCATTACCATTGCCATTAACGACGCCATTAGCAGTAGGCTCAAATTCCAACATTAGGTCTTCGTAGGCACTAGTGAAGACAAAGTTAGTTGACAATTCCTTGGTGATGAATGAACCATTAATACCTGAAGCAATTGTCTTGGAAAGATTTACGTTTTGATACTCAAAATCTGTGTAGTCAAACTCATCAAGATCCAAGAGTTGTCCACCACCACAGATAAGTTCTTGATGATGCTCAGATAGCTCTACAAAAAGTTTAGTTTCCATTGTTTTAACCTCGTTGATAAAGTTGATAAAACGCAAATACTAACTAGAACCGAATCCAGAAACTGACTCCTTATTCGGTTGCTCCGGAATCAATGTATGAGAAATTTGTACTGTTGCTTTAGTTGGTTAACCAAGCTCACAACTCTACCTCAAATTATCGGAATTTATTCAAATTCCAACATTAGGTCTTCGTAAGCACTGGTGTAGACAAAGTTAGTTGACAATTCCTTAGTGATAAAGGAGCCATTAATACCTGAAGCAATTGTCTTGGAAAGATTCACGTTTTGGTATTCAAAATCCGTAAAATCAAATTCATCAAGAGCTACAAGTTGTCCTCCACCACAGATAAGCTCTTGTTGATTATCAGATAAATCTATAAAAAGTTTAGTTTCCATGATCTCAACCTTGGTGATAAATATCAAATGCAAACATTGTTAAAAGAACTCCAAAGACTTACTCCTCGATCAGGATGCTCTGGAATCCATCTAGAAGAAATTTGTACAGTTGATTGAATTCGTTAATCAAACTCACAACTCTGCCTAAGAGCATCTTCAGAAAGACTAAAAACTAAAGAGTGGGCAGAGTAGGAAAACCACCATTACCATTACCATTGTCATCACCGTTGTCGCCATTAGCAGCAGGCTCAAATTCCAGCGTCAAATCTTCGTAGGCACTAGTGTAGACAAAGTTAGTTGACAGTTCCTTAGTGATGAAGGAGCCATTAATACCTGAAGCAATAACCTTGGCAAGATTTACGTTTTGATATTCAAAATCTGTGTAGTCAAACTCATCAGCAGCTATGAGTTGTCCACCACCACAGATAAGTTCCTGTTGGCGATCGCATAGTTCTGTAAACAATTTGGATTCCATAAATTGAACTCCATTAATAAGTAGACGCAATCAAGAAAAGTCATGTGCAAGAGCCTATTTAGCTTCGCTAGCTATAGTTAGCTATACGGAACTGAAGTACCGCCTTGAGTAATACAGTCGTTGACTTTTCTTTGCTCTAATCATGACAATATGGCTTTGACTTGTCAGTCGGATAAAGTCGGGAGTTGTAGTTGGTAAATGTCGGCTTATTTACTTATTTTCAGAAGCAATGAAGATAAAATTATTTCAATTAGTTGAAAATACACTATTTCTATCGCGATATGTCTCGTTTCTACAAATGATTTCAAAATAGATATTACATCAAGGCGTATGAAGCGCTCGCCTGGCTGATTTAGTAAGCGAACAAATATATTAGTTTTTACAGTAACTTTATCTGCTGTAATAAAATATTGAAGTTAATTAAATGATTTTATCCGACTTTTTCCAACCTTAACTTCTGAACTTTTCCGACTGAAAAGTTGAAACTATCTTGTCATCATTAAACCTAATAAACTTAATTTGTCATATGGCAATCAGATCTGATTGTTGAAAAAATCTAAGTAGGGTGCGTTACAGACTCTGTCCGTAACGCACCTTCAGATGACTTTGGTGCGTTATACAATCCAGCATCCTCTTAGGAGTTTCTTAAATGGATGAAAAAAATCAGTTCTCAAATTTTGATTTACAGCAGATTGCAAAGCTACCAGCAGAAATAGCAGCCTTTGCAGAAAAATACCCAACTGATATCCTTAATACTGTTAACTTCAGGGATAAATTTAATTTCTCTGAGAGCTATGTGCCAGAATTAATTGAAATATATTATGGGAACATAATTCACTCTGATGGTTCTGATATAAGTATCATGAATGGTCAACTTAAACATTATAAAATAAGTAATGTTAATAGTAATATTCAATCAATAGCAGTTGAGATTGATGGTGAGTGCGCTTATATTGAAGTTGAAGGTAAAGAAATTATCAATAGATTAAGTGGGTTAGTTTTACCTGATGTAGTTATTGAGCCATCTATATTACTTCACTCAGTTTTAAAAGGTGATAAAGTGGCTCATCAAGGAAATAGAGAAGTTTTGACAGATCTGTTAGACTTATCTAAAAGACAATCGCACTTAAATAATGTTTATTCAATATCAGTTAATATCCAATCTGAATTAAATCAAGTTGAAGTTTCTCAGCAATTTCTGTCTCCATCTAATACTAGTGTAGAGTCTTTCCAACAGCAACTATATTTTTTAGAACAACAACTTCAAGAGCAGCAGAAAATAATCTATGCTTTAAATATTCAAAAACCAAGTGAAATAATTCTAAATTTATGCTTTGATCTTGGTAAATTTAAACAAATATTTGAACAACAAAAAGAAAAAATTGAGCTACTAAAACAAGAATTAGAAAATGTTATTAATTGTTCCAATCATACAGTTAAACATTCTCAGCTTCAAAACTGGATATCTTCAGTTGAAATAAAGGTTCAACAGATAGCTAGAAACTCATATAACCAAATAATAACTGTACTCATCCCTAAATGTGAAACATTGAAATCGCAATTAGAAGTACAAGTTAAGGAACTTAAAAACAAGATAAAACAACAGCTTACAAATTGGTAAATGAGAATGCAATCACAAATTAATGTTTTCAGAAAGCAAATGAAAACGGAAACTAAAGACGAGGAGTATTTACAGTATTCAGAATCTTTATTTTCAAAACATAGGGCTGAGGATATAAATCTTTTGTGTCCAAATTGTTTATCTGAAAAAATTTGCCCTTTAGCAAAAGTTTGGGATGAGCTAAGTCATAACATATATTTTCAAGGTACTCATCGTTTTTTTGCTAAAGGTATGTGTAGCTCTATCTCAGCTTGCAAGCTAGCACCACCACAAAAGAAAAAAATCAGTTGGCGTCTACTGCTTGTGATTTCTTTATTCCTTGTTTATCCTGTAGGAAGATTCCTCAATCTACCTTTTTTGACAACACTGAATTTGAAAACATGGCTCACAAGTTTTGTAATCATATTCATTGCTACATTACTTTGGGTCGAATTTTATAACATTCTAATTTATCCAAAGCAACTCAAGAATTGGCGAAAATTATGGTATTGCAATACGTGTAATATTATTTTTGTTAAAGGATGAGACATATCATTTATTATTAAGTTAATCAGATATACTCTTAATTTTTTAAATAATCTTATACTTCCTGATTTGCTACTGCAATTTCTCCCTTTTTGTTAATCTGCACTGCATTCTTAGGAAAATCATTATTAATTAAACGACGTAGAAGCCCTACAGTTCGGAATTGCTGATCGATGTGGGGAATGCCCTGCCGATCCATATGCACGGGAATAATTTTACCTGCTACTAAATCTCCCTGAGGGTTTAGCTTAACTTCTAAAATCATCGAGTAACCAGTCTGAGCTTTTGTAGATAAAGTTCGGTATCCGAGAAAATTTCCTAAAGAATAAGCTATGAGTTTTCCTTTATATATTTCTATGGCTCTAGGAACGTGCGATCCATGTCCGAGGACTAAATCTGCTCCTACATCAATCATTGTGCGAGCAAACTGAAGCGAATTACCTCGGTTTTCTCCATAGAAAAACTCTGTTTTATTTTTAACTCGCATTGCACCTGTTCCCTCTGCTCCTGCGTGCATGGAGACAATAACAATATTTGCCCGTGCTTTAGCTTCTGCGACAAGAATTTTGGCGGCTTTTAAATCATGAATTGAATTATAAGATTCATAAGGTGCAAACCCAATCATTGCAACTGGAATATTCTTTGCTTTTAACAAAAGAATTTGGTTTTTATGCCCTAATGTTTGGATGCCAACGGCAGCAAAATTTTTGACTGTATCTCTAAACCCTACCACACCGAAGTCTAAGGCATGATTGTTGGCTATATTCATTACATCAAAGCCAGCATCGGCAAACAATTGAGCATACTCAGGTGGAGAGCGAAAGGCAAAAACTTGTCGGCGACTAGTGTCTTTAGCTGTGTATCGATATTTGGTTAAGCTACTTTCAAAGTTACCGAAGAGAATATCACCTCTTTGCAAGTATACCCTTACTGGTTTTGGAAGTAGTTGATTGCGATCGCTTGGCAGCCTGCGATCAGGAAAATTTGTGCCGGGAATTATATCCCCAACTGCTTGAATGGTGATGGAGTCTGGATAAGTTGGCTCTTTTATATATGGTGGTGAGTAAGAATCTGGCAAATAGTAAGGTTCTGGTGTTGTGTTGTTAGGTATCTCTGGTGTATTTGTGGCTTGCGATCGCCCATAGCGAATCACAACTCCTATACCAATGCCTACACAAAAACAAAAACCTATAAAAGCAAAGGAGAGCAGTTTACCCCCTAGTCGTGGCTTTGCCATATTTTCATTCCTGACACCATAAAATGTAACCTATCTCATATCTTGCATCTACGCTCTTGCTCGCCAAGAAATAAATTTCAAAGGCTAAAAGCTAAAGTCTGATTAATTCAGACTAGATAAGATTTTCAGTCAGTTAAAACTGACTTGAACTATAAGCCTGGTAGACGCCCGCTAGAAGCGGAGCGGCTTCAAGGAAGAGTGGGTGGCTACTTGCGTTTATCCACTACGTGTCTACCCGTAGGCTACTTAACGTCCAGGCTGTTTAGGGGTGAAGTGCAAGTTGTAGTAATGTAGCGATTATGGCATAGTCTGGGCATAACTGCTGAAGTATTGTTAAAAATTTACTTGCAGGGCTACACTCTTAAATCACGCACTCATTAAGGTATGTAGTGAGCGCTTTAGTTCTCTTCTGTTGGAGTTTAGTGGCTTATGAACTTGCAGTACAGCATCACCCATGAAAATTAGGGTTCCTTCTGCCGTCTGCCTTATTTTCTGAGTAGGACTAAAGTCCCTACTACGAACTTATATAAGTATCATAGGTGTATCATTTACTGTGCAAAAACTTGATCGCGATTGTGTGGAGCATCAAAATCAATCAATGGCCCTTTCGGAACAATGCGAGTAGGGTTAACTTTAGGATGGCTACGGTAATAATGTCTCTTAATGTGGTCAAGGTTGCAAGTTTCCTTGACTCCTGGTTGCTGGTACAAGTCTTTGAGATAATTCCACAAGTTGGGGTAGTCTACTATACGGCGTAAGTTACATTTGAAGTGTACATAATAAACACTATCGAAGCGGAATAGAGTAGTAAACATACACCAATCTGCTTCAGTAATTTGATTGCCACACAAATAGCGTTGCTCTGACAATACTTTTTCCCAATCATCCAAAGCAGCAAATAACTCTGTTACTGCTTGATCATATGCCGATTGCTTAGTTGCAAAGCCTGCCCGATACACACCATTATTAATCGGTTGATAAATGGCATCTATTGTCTCATCAATAACTTTTTGCAATTTTTCTGGGTAAAAATTAACATCATGGGTGGCAATGTCATTGAATTCAGTATCGAACATCCGCATAATTTCGCGGGATTCGTTATTGACAATTGTATGCTTTTGTGTATCCCATAAAACTGGGACAGTAACTCGTCCACTGTAGTTCGGATCGGCTTGCAAATAAATTTGCCAGAGATAGTTTGCTCCATTTACTGTATCGGGAATGGCTCCTGGTTCATCTGAGAATTCCCAACCATTATCGTGAATTTCTGGTGCAACTACTGATAAAGCGATCGCATCTTGCAGTCCTTTTAACTGACGTAAAATCGCAGTACGACACGCCCAAGGGCAAGCCCAAGAAATGTACAAGTGATAGCGCCCCGGTTCAGCTTTAAACCCACTTGAACCATCGGCTGTAATCTTGTTACGGAAAGTGGTTGAAGGACGGATAAATTTACCTTCTGAATCTTCTTGCTCTCGTTCGGATATCCACTTACCATCCTTGAGAATTCCCAAACCCATAATGAGCTTCCTTTGATAATGGTTAATGGCTAATGGTTAATGGCTAATGGTTAATGACAATGAAAAATATTAACCACTAACTATTCCTCGTTGAGGATTTTTGGCACTTTGAAAAATTCGCCTTCTTGTTGTGGTGAACTTTGGAGAATAGCTTCGCGATCGGGGTAAGGTTGCAAATTATCAGGGCGTGTCACGTTACTGACATCGATTGCCCGTGTTGTAGGTGGCACATTGCTAACATCTAGTTCGCTCAACTGC
The DNA here is from genome assembly GCF_030381805.1 of Chlorogloeopsis sp. ULAP01. NCBI lineage: Bacteria > Bacillati > Cyanobacteriota > Cyanophyceae > Nostocales > Chlorogloeopsidaceae > Chlorogloeopsis > Chlorogloeopsis sp. ULAP01. Next base: position 311,598 of record NZ_JAUDRH010000009.1, on the reverse strand, counting down.
TCGAAGTAATCGAGAATACTTCCCAATTGAGTAGTGAATTTTTCTTCTTCTTCTGGTGTCAATTCTAAACGAGCCAAATGAGCTACTTTACGAACTTGTTCACGGTCAATCATGGTTTATTAATGGCTAATAGTTAATGGCTAATGGCTAATGGTTAATAGCCACTAGTAAAGAAGCAAATGACTAATGACTAATGTACGGGCGGGTTTTTTTGATTATATGAACGATTGAAACTGACAATTTATCTTTATAAACCCGCCCCTGCTAATGACTAAAAGAATACGTCTATTTGCATCCGCCCTGTAGTTTTCAGCCAGTTTTGGGCTTCGATGTAGTTATTGGGAGCCATACGAATTGCTCTAATCCAATAATCGGCAGCTTTATCAAACAAAGCTTCGCCTCCGTCTTCGTCTCCCGCTTCCCTAGCTTTTTCTCCCATGTAATGGTAGATCACAGCGATGTTGTTCAAAGCTTGAGGTAAACGAGGATTACATTCAAGTGCTTGATGATATAGCTCTAAAGCCTGTTCATGCTCGCCGTTACTAGCATGAATTAGACCCATATTGTAAAGAATAAAACTCCGATCTTGAGAATCTTCCTCTAGTTTTAAAGCTTCTTTGTAATTGTCTAGGGCTTCAGCGTATTCACCTTCTGACTGCGCTGACATCCCATCTCGGTAATAAGCAAAGGCTTCTTTCGCTTTTTGATTCGCTGGCAGGAGCTTCAAGATTAGATCCGCCATGACGGTAAAAGATTTATCGATAAAGTTATCGTTTTTCTGAGTTCTTGGCATAGGTGCCTCTCTATAGATGTGCAGCTAATGGCTAAAAGTGCTGTTGGATTTGTGGCTTTATGACTCAATAGCTAATTTAACTGATTTACAGGAGCATTCTCCGTGTTAAGCCCAATGATACATTCTGAGCTATTGTGCTTGGGATTGTTAACCAAGGTGCTAACTGGGTAGCCAATCATTTCCTCGGATTTATAGGGCTGTAATAGCTGCTGTAATACTTCTGGTTCTTGCATTTGGCAATTTAGCCACATCTGGTAATCCTGCTCGGTAAGAATGACTGGCATGCGATCGTGGAGTGGTTGCAGTAAATCGTTGGCTTGGGTTGTCAAAATTGTACAGGATTTAATCTGTTGCTTTTGGGGAGATTCCCACTCTTCCCACAACCCAGCAAAACCAAAGGGTTGCCCATTCTGAAGGCGAAAATAATAAGGCTGTTTTTTGCCATCTTGCTTTTGCCATTCGTAAAAACCATCTGCCACTACTAGACATCGTCTGCGCTTGAAAGCAGAGCGAAAAGCAGGTTTTTCTGCTACGGTTTCCGCTCTAGCGTTAATTAGTTTAGCTCCCATACTTGAGTCTTTTGCCCATGAAGGAATTAATCCCCACCGCAACTGCTGAAATTCACGCTTGTGGTTTTGGGAGTTATATAAAACTGTCCCCACCATTTGCGTAGGTGCAATGTTATATTGCGGCTCTATATCTGGAACTTGTTCAAGATGGAAAGCTTGAGCTAAAACCTCTGGAATAACGCTTAAAGTAAATCTTCCACACATTATTTTGATACTCTACCAATTGCAAAATTAAACTTGTCAATGCTAAAAATAATACTTTCATCAATTTACTTTTTAGAGATTTTATTAGTGTAGTCAAAAACAGCATTTCTAAAATTTTTATTCTCTTTATTTGTTTTTTTGTAAATATATTGTATGTTAATTCATTATGTTTAATTGCAACCTTAATCTCAAAATTAATAGGCATGGAAACGCTGCGTTTGTACGATTTTTTACCTTCGGGTAACGGCTACAAGATACGTCTTTTATTATCGCAAATTGGTATGCCATTTGAGAGGGTAGAGGTCAATATATTGAAAGGAGAGTCTAGAACGCCTGAATTTTTAAGCAAAAATCCAGCTGGGAAAATTCCGTTGCTAGAAATTGAACCAGGTAAATACTTGGCAGAATCAAATGCCATCTTAATTTATCTCAGTGAAGGGACAGAATTTTTACCTTATGACCGTTTGTTACGAGCGCAAGTGCTACAGTGGTTATTTTTTGAACAGAACAGTCATGAACCTTTTATTGCTACATCTAGATTTTGGATGAGTATACTAGGCAAAGGTGAAAAATATAAAGAAGCTATAGAGCAAAAAAGTAAACCTGGTTATGCAGCACTTAACTTGATGGAAAGTTATTTGCAGACTCATAATTTTTTTGTTGGAGAGCGTTATACGATCGCAGACATTGCTTTGTTTGCATATACTCATGTAGCCGATGAAGGTGGGTTTGATTTGACACAATTCCCTGCCATTCAAGCTTGGATTGAAAGGGTGAAAGCACAGCCGGGATATATTAGTATTACTGAAGAATCTAAGTATTGTATTTAACAAAAATAAAAACCAATAACTCGTTTCCTTGTATAATTTAGGTGACGAGTTTTTCTTTAAGTAGGAGATATTAATTAATCTCTAATCTAGATTGTGCTTGAAAATTTGCTGATGACTGCTAATAACTAATAATTAAACAGCTATTAACCCTCAGATATTTTGGTTAATGAGTGTTTTTAAGATTAATATCTTTATTTATTAATTTCAATTAACTTTTGCCTGGAATTAAAACCAGATTTAATTCTAATGCTATTTTTTGGCACATTAAATTTCTCTGCTAACACTTGAATTAACTCTTGATTAGCCTTACCATCTACTGGGGGAGATTTTAAATGTACAGTTAAGCTCCCGTCCGCTTCTTCCTCTATTTTTTGAATTTTGGAATTTGGCTTAACTTTGACCTTTTTTTGCATAATTTTTTCGTTGTAATCGGCGCAGCCACAACCAACCTAACAAGCAACCCAACACATAATCCGAGAAATTCCACCAAGCAATTATTTACCTATTAACGTAGCGCGAAACTGCTCCAATAAGGGTGGATGCCACAACAGCAATAATTTTAGTAAGCAGGTAATGATAAAAAACCTTTTGGGTTGCGGAAGAAGCAGAAGGCAAATAAACACCAAAATATTTCATAAAATACAGCACCCGTAGTCATTAAACCACTGATGGGCTGGGTATTTGTAGCACTTAAAGAAAAAGCCCATCGCAACAACGATGAGCAAGGAGAGGAGAATATAAGTGTTTTGTAAGTACATGAGGTACACCCCTCCCTAACCCTCCCCTTGCCAAGGGGAGGGTTAGGGAGGGGTATTTCTGTACCTCACGAAGTTGAAATCTGCTGTAAGTGTTTTGTGTTTTCTCTAACACCGTAAAGTCATACGGAAGGGATTGGGTAGTAGGTACAAGATGGCATATGAAGTACCTAAACTACAAGAGGGGAGAGTGGGAGAGTAAGAGAAAATTCTTCTCCTGTTCCCCGTCACCTATTCTCCTACTTGAGAATATGTCAATCTAAGGACTTTCTGGGCTACCATTGCCAATAACAGAAATTTTATGCCTATAAACTAATTCGCCACCATACCAGCCAGAAACGCCCAGAAGCGAAGCGACAATCACTGAGAGTACAAGTCCCCAAGGCAATATGGGCATAACTGGATTATTCCAGCGCAATACTAGGTTGATTATTGTCAGTACCAAAGCACTTACATTCAATATTAAGTGCGCCCAGCCAGCTGTGCGTTTGCGAACTCGCCCTATTCTCAAAAAGTCGAGAATACCAGTTAGGGCTGCTGCGATTCCGCCTACCAAGCCGCCAAGGATGAGCCAGTAAGAGGCTCTTGCCCAGAAAGTGTCATCAGTTAGCCAGAAAGCGACATCACTTAAGAGCGCTCCAACAAGAAATGCAATTGGGAATTGAACGAGAATAGGGTGAATAGGATGCCCCGCGATCGCAACAGTACTAGGTACACCAGTATCACGAAATTCTCTATCGTCACTTTCTAAAAAAGCAGGAATATTAGGATAAGGGGTTGTATTTCTTTGTTGAGTTTCCATAAGTTCTTTATACTCCGAGTAATAACAGACTTAAAAAGTTTCACCGTAATTTGGTGTAAATGACTACACCAAAGTAGGCAGCTTTGCACATTTTAATGATTGTATAAATTAAGCCGAAGGAATTTGCTCAACATAAGCTTCGGCTTGCAGTATGAGTTTGCCTACTTCTACCTCCAAATTTTTAACTCGTAGACTCATGCCTTCTAAATCGAAGTTTCTCAAATCCAAAATTTCGCTAGTTACATCTACTAAAGCTTTTGTCAGTTCTGGCGATGTTTCCTGATTTTCACCATATTCAACATTTTCTAAAGTCACTGTTTGTCCGCTCTCATTAACACGGGGTACTGCTGAAAAGGCGACTTTTTCAATTTGTTGGTTTTCTTGTAAAAGTAAAGTAGCGTTCAATGCTACTTTATCTTCTCCAGGTAAGCGAAATTCTACGTTTTGAGGAACAAATGTTGTTAATTTGCCATTTACATGAATTTTCTGAGTTTGCAGTTGTGAATGAACATACTCGGAGTTGAAAGCACGGTTTATATCTGCTTCGGTTAACACTACCCGTGCCTTACCTTGAGTAGGTTTAGTTAGTTCAATTTTGCCAAAGGCTGCCCCTAGAGGATTGATAGCAACACTATCAATATCCATATCTAGTTCTTCCATGCGCAAATCTTGCTGCATTACTAAACCTTCACCCTCAATAGAGACTGCCTCTATCTGTCCCTGAACTAAATTTAAAGGTTCAGCTTTGATATTTACATCTAAATTTTCTACTTCATCTAATTGGCTAGATAACCCTATTTCTGCGGCTTTATTTAGCGCCTGCTCTCCTAGTCCAGGATTTTCTGACATTACGATAGGAACTCCTCTCTTTAAATATCCTGAAGTCAATCTAGAAAAGCAAAAATAAAAATTTATCTACCCGGCGATGGAGTGTCGTTTTAGCAGTTCTCTACCTAAAAGTATAAATGCGATTCGCTTGTAAAAATTATCCTAAAAATTGAGATTTTTATATCCTTAGTTTCAGGGTTATCGCTCAAAAGAAAGATGGAGCGTTCCGAAACAATATGTCACTCTGAAATTGTCTAAAACACAAACAATTTCAGTTTGTTAGAGGAGAACTCAAGATGGTAACAACTTTAGACGATACTAAACGTACTGCTATTGCCAAAAAATTGGCAGATATGAAAGAAATTCAAAAATTGTTGATTGCCAATGAGCAACAATTTTTGAAAGAAGTTTCCGATAATGAAATTCGCGATCGCATCCAGAAAATGCTCGATGATGACAACAAGAACATGGGCATTCTGGAAACTGTTAATGTGCAGTACGGAATTCAAGCCGAGCCTGACAAAACCGTTTCTGAAATGGTTAAAAAAGTGCAGCAGCTAATGCAAGGCTCTGAATTAAACACATATGAAAAAGTCTTTCAGCATGAGCTGCTCAAGCACCAACAAGTAATGTCTGGCATAACAATTCATAAGGCAGCTCAAAAAGTTGGTGCCGATGTAATGATGGCTATTGGGCCTTTAAATACTGTAAACTTTGAAAATCGCGCTCACCAAGAGCAACTCAAAGGTATTTTAGAGGTTTTGGGTGTCCGTGAATTAACTGGACAAGAAGCAGATCAAGGTATCTGGGGACGCGTGCAAGATGCAATGGCAGCATTGAGCGGTGTGTTCGGTAGTGCTGTTACCCAAACATCTGATAAGAGTGATATGAATATCCAGGATGTTATCCGCCTGGATCACAATAAGGTGAATACCTTGTTCACCGAACTGTTGGCAAGCAACGACGCACAAAAGATCCAAGAATACTTCGGTCAAATTTACAAGGATCTAAGCGCTCATGCTGAAGCTGAAGAAGAAGTTGTCTACCCAAGAGTACGTCCTTTCTATGGTGAAGGCGATACTCAAGAGTTGTATGACGAGCAAGCTGAAATGAAGCGGATGTTAGATGAAATTAAGGCGATCAATCCTTCTTCATCTCAGTTCAAAGATAAAGTTAGACAGCTAATGGATGCTGTAGGCGATCATATTCGTCAAGAAGAAAGCACAATGTTCGCTGCTATTCGTAATAACTTAAGTAGTGAGCAAAGCGAACAACTGGCTACCCAATTCAAAGCTGCAAAACAAAAAATTCAAGAGAAACTAGGTAAACAGGGTGCAGCATCTAAGTAATACAGCTTTGTTTTTTAATAGCAAAGTAATCGCAGCCAAAAAAGGTAAAAGGTGAAAATATTTTGCCTTTTTCCTCACCTACTGAGTTTTAATATCCGAATGTGATTTTAGTGTTGAATGCCACTTGCTGGGTTTTTTATAGCTCCCGACACATAGTGTCGGGAGTTTTTGTACAATCATTATTTATTTCTACGATGTCACAGGTTTAATGTAGAAGTTAAATCTGTGTCTATATTTAAAGCGATCATCCTCAACTGCATATTCTGCGGCTGCAAGAGGAGGAAAGATATATGGTTGAAATCTTTTTAAATTCTCACATTCTTCAATCACAGAAAAAGGTTTATATTCAGGCTTATCATTCCAACCAAAGACTAAAACTCCACTAGTACGTAAACATTGAAAACACTGCCAAAAAGATTCTTCTGTATCTTCCTTTGTATTGATACCAAATCCAAAGACCCCATTATAGAAGATTAGATCAAAATAATTATTTTCAAAATGATGGGTGAGATTTTGGAGCGCGTCTATAATATGATGTTTTTTTGCTCCATATTTAGCTTTACTAGGTTCAATTTCTATTGTCCAGTACTCTTTATTTTTAAAGTATTTTTCGTATGGTTTAGTGAACCAGTCACAGCCCACGAAAAGAATTTTATTGAACTCACTCCGAGCAACAAAGTAAGGAATGATGTTATCCTCAAGTATCACTCGATCTGGGTGATTCAAATGAAAATCTAATCCACGCAACCTTCGAGTTGCTATCTCATGTAGAAGACTTTGTATTTGCCAAACAATGCGTTCTGGTAGGATAAGTTTGACTACATCTTTGAATTTGGTTGTTGCACTCATGCTCACATCCTCCATCATTTACAGTATCGGATATGAAAAACCTTTTATTTTTTATTATTTTTTAAGTGCAGTTCTAGTCAGAGAAGTTATAAATTTATAGCTTTATGTTCTATGTTATAGAAATCATTGGTGGATATTATGATACTTTACCTAACTTAACTCATAGTTAAGAACCCGTTATTAAAGAGAAGAACTACAAGTTTTTCCTCTTCATTACGGGTTAAAAAGAAAAATTTTCTTAAAAAAGTTTAATTTACCAGCCAATATTTATAGGCTGCATATGCCATAGTCACAACTCCAGTAATGATGGCAGATTCATCAACTTCAAATTGAGGATGATGTAAAGGGTAGTTAATGACTCTATCTGGGAAACCTACACCTAAACGAAACATAGAACCAGGAGCTTTTTCTAAATAAACGGAAAAATCTTCAGCACCAAGAGAAGGTTCGGGTAAGACTTGCACGCGATCGCTTCCCCAAGCTTCTTCTGCTCCTGATTGCAACAACTGTGTTAAAAGATAATCATTTTGAACACTAGGTACCCCCTGGCGATAATTCACTTGGTATTTCGCACCGTAGGAATTGCAGACACTAGCGACAATTTTTTCAATCCAGTTTGGTAAATTAGCACGAGTTTCTGGATGGAGTGATCGCACAGTTCCTAACAACTGCACTCGATCAGCAATTACATTCGGCGCTCTGCCTCCATTAATTTGCCCAATGCTCAACACCACAGGGCGCAAAGGATTTTGCGTACGGCTAATTGCTTGTTGCAGCGTAGTAACTACTTGCGCGGCGATCCAAATTGCATCAATCGCCTCATGAGGGCGAGCACCATGTCCCGATTCTCCAAAGATAATAATTTCTAGATCGTCTGCTGCTGCTGTTAAGGCTCCGTAGCGTACACCAATTGAACCAGCTGGGATGGAAGGAAAAACATGAACACCCAATACCCCACTCACTTTTTCCATTACTCCATCTGATACCATCCAGTTGGCACCTTGAGCAATTTCTTCTGCTGGCTGAAATAAAAAGCGTATTTTTCCAGGTAACTCCTCTGCGATTTGAGATAGTACCATTGCCGTTCCTAAACCCACTGTGGTATGAACATCATGACCACAAGCGTGCATCAAACCTTGAACACGAGAAGCGAACTCTAAACCAGTGCGTTCTTGAATTGGCAAAGCATCCATATCAGTACGAATTGCTAAGATGCGATCGTCTTTACCAGTACCTTGCAATTCTCCGATTACGCCAGTTTTACCCACTCCCTCTCTAACATGAAGTCCGTTAGAAGATAAAACACCAGCAACAAAGGCAGCTGTTTGGTACTCTTGCCCACTCAGTTCTGGGTGAGAATGAATGTGACGGCGAATTTCTATTAAGCGGGGAGCGAGTGTTTTTGCTAAATCTTTAATATGGGTAAGCATTTTCCAATTCAATCGCGCACTTTTTTTAATGATAAAGAAATGTTAAGGAATAGTTCGCTCAGAATTCACGACAGTAGTATCGTACTTCCTTGTGTGCGAGTTCGGAGAGGGGCAGGGGGTAAGGTTTTTTGCCTGCTGGTGAAACTTGGTTCATCGGGACTACCTTGTTAGTAGGGTGTGTTACGGTTATGCAAGAATTTGAGAGTTTGAGAGAATTAGAATTAGCCGTAACGCAGTGCTTTAACGCAACGCCAGGCCAGGTGCTACCTCACGGGAAGCCGCCCTCCGGGCGTCTACAAGCAGGGCATTGCCGCAAGGGCGCACTGGCTCCCCTACAGTTTAAGGTTTACTTGATAAATCATCTCTAAGTTGTATTCTGCTAGCAGAATAAGACTCGTCAGAAAATTAGTCAGTATAAATAAGTGATGAAGAAACTGTAAAAATAATGTAACTTGATAATTTGAAAACTAGTCAAAATTACATAAAACTTTTATGGTAAAAATATTAAAACTTTATAAATAAAGTTCATAAGCATCAAGGAAAAGTTTGCCAAAACCAGTCAATACAAAAGTGAATTAGGAGTTATTTAGATTGGGAATTGTTAAGTATGAAGTCGTAATAAAGAAACTGTAAAAGTACGGTATACACCAGTCTTTTAGCTAGTCAAAATTAATAGTAGTTCCTAGAATAGACTCATCAAGAACGAATTATACTGAAAACTCTATAGACAACCAATTATAATATCCCCCAAACCAAGAATTAGTGGTGAGGGGGATATTTATTTACGCCAGCCCAGCAAGCGTAAACCTGGCACTATTAGGTAATAACTCACACCTAGCCAGAAGCTAATAAAAATACCAATAAGACCAAAAAAGGCTATTTTCAGCCACAACTCTTCCCAATTATTAGTGGGGCGAAATAAGTCAAACAAATTTGATGAAAGCTTCAAACTCATCAAAAGTGCAAATGGAATGGCAGTGCCAAAAGCGGCAATGACAGCATGAACTATTTGATGGCTGCGAAGACCTAACCCTAAAATAAACAGGGAAACAGCAGCTAAAATCAATCCTACCAAACCCTCACCATTATCTTTGGGTGTAAATAATTGCAAAATAAACCAACCAAAGCTGTAGCTAATCATACCCATCAGTGAGGCGACTAAAAACCGTCGTCTTTGACCGTAGCCTCCCGCTACCGTCAATCCCCATGCAGTTCCGAAACCAGCGCCCGCAAATATCAGAATCTCTGAACCCAGTATAGATTGATTATTTGCCAGTAATACAGTTAGTTGCTCAGATAAAACTTCACCAACTTCTGCTCCCCAGGTTGTCCGATATGCAAAGAAATAGCCAATAATTGTACCAATCCCAGCACCGATACAAGTCAAAAACATTGACCAAATTGTATCTAGGCAGGCTCTAATCAGCTGAACGATCGCCCGAAATATAAAAACTATAATTTTTCTGACAATATTAGTAGAACTAGTAAATGCTTGTTGAAGAGTTTTTTCTAGTTCCCAGAAAAATGTCGAAATCGGAGCTGGTGCAGTTGTGCGTACAGGAGGAGTAATGTGGCGGCTAGTTTGTCCGACATTGCTGGAAAATGCATCAGAGATTTGTGCCAAACGTCTTTGAAGAATAGCTGTATTTGCTGGACGCGATCGCGCATCCTCGCTTACCATCTCATCAAGCAAGTCTGCAAATACTGGATTAACATTGGCTTGCCTGCGCCAACTAAATTCTCCGGTGAGTGGATCTTCTAAATCTGCTGGATGTTTGCCCGTCAATAATTCAATCATCGTCCGACCGAGGGCATAAAAATCAGCCGCAGGCCCAATATTTACACCGGCTATTTGTTCTGGTGGACTGTAGCCAGAAGAAAATAATTTTGTAGATCGCGATTCTGAACTAATATTTGTCTTTTCAAATTGTTTTGCGCCACCAAAATCGATGAGCACCAACTGCTCTCCTGCTATTGGTGAAGGATTGCGCAACATTAAGTTAGAAGGTTTGATGTCACGATGAATGATATTGCGTTGGTGTAAATGCTCTAGAATGTCTGCGGCTTGGGTTAACCAATTAAACACTAGTTCTTGGGGGCATCCTTGAGGATAGTAATTTTGTAAAATATTTTCCAGCGTCTGCCCGTCAATTTTTTCCATTACCAAACAAGGCAGATTCAGTTGTCCTTGAGAATCTGACCAATAGCGTTGAAAATAACCATCAGTATCAATTTTGGGAACACCCGGATGTCGTAGACAACTTAAAACTGCTGCCTCTTGGGCAAATAATTCTAGGGCTTTTGGTGAATCTTCTACCAATACCTTCAGCACTTTTTCTGTTTGTGTTTTTTGATCCCAAACAGTATAAATTTGGGCAAAACCTCCAGATCCTAAACGCGCCATAGGCACATAGCGGTCTATCAGCTCTAAGGGCGCACCACAGCTGTTGCAAAATTTGTTACCCCAAGGTTGGGGATAAGGACGTAGGCAGTTTGGATTTATGCAGTGAACCGCGCTCTTGTTAGACACAACCGCTAATACACAAAGGCTGAGTTGATTGTACACAAATGGAGATTAGGTATGTCAGTTACCAGTTATCAGTTACCAGTTAACACCAATACATCCGATAACTGTTCACTGTTCACTGTTAACTGATTAAGTCCCTAACAACTAAATCCATCCCAGGTAGGGGGAAAAGAGTATTCTGAGAAACTGGAGAAATTGTTATTATTGCCGCCAGTTTCTTCATCTAGAACTTTGACGACTTTATTATAAATTTCTTCTGCTTGTTGGGGAGAATCACCGATGCTGGTTAATCCCAACTTGCCAAATTGAGAAAGACAACCCATTAAATGGAATATTGTTCCTGTTTCGGTGCCGGTGTCAAAATGCAGCCTATGTTGGGCAATTATGTCCATCAAGTCGTTGGGTAGAAGCCCTTGATAGCGCTCTTTGTGCAGGTTGTCGGTGGCAATGTAATATTTGGGACGTCCTTGTTGAGAGTAAAATAAGCCAGTAGAAAGGTCATAGCGCCCGTTAGTTAATAATTTCAGGGTCATAAAGGGATGGGTGGTGCCGCCTTTACGCAGATTGATTTCTATTGCTTGAAAATCCCACTCTCCATTACCTTGATCAACGGCGATAAAATCTACGCCAAATCTTTCTAATGCGCCTTTTTCGGCGAGTTTTTTGCCAACTTTCAATCCTAATTGTTGTAATTGCATCCGATAGGTTTTGTCAGCAGGAAAACGACAGCCAAGATAAATTTGTCCGTCTGGCCCTCCGAGAATTTGGTCGTGGGTGGAGAGGATTTCTACTTCGCCTAAGGGTGTAATCCGTCCTTGCACGCTGGGCGATCGCTTAATCTCTCCTTCTACAAATGCTTCGACAATTGCTCCTAGCTCAGTGATTCGTTCTGAAAAGTTCTCCCAAGTTTCTTGTTTGGCTTGAAAACGTAGCTTGGGGAAACAATCGCTAATCGCTGCTACTCTGTGGGCATGAGAAGCTTGATCAGGTGCAAGTTCAGCGATTGGTCTCAAATCTAAAAGCGCGTTACCTTCTCCGGAAATGCCTTCATTGAGCTTTACCACCATCCTTTTTAATGTTGGTTGGCGCTCCCACAATTCGGCGGCAGCTTGTGCTAGATCGTCTGCACTCCAAACTCTCTGACTACCATCTGGATGCGGTACCCCACTTTCTGCGAAGATTTCTCTACTGCCACTTTTGGTTCCCCAAATTTGCAATTTTGGGTCAGCAGCGTATAGGGGGACGCCTAATTTTAAAGATAATTCTGATTCTAAAGGCGTTGTATTATAACATATCATAAATGATTTGTCTAATCTTAAGGCTTGACGAATACGATTGAGTAAGCGGGGGCGTTCTAATATTTTCTGACTCAAGGGTTTGAGAGAAGAATCGTAAGTGGACAGAAGCAGTAAGCGATTGCGAGCATGAGAAAAGGGAATTCCTGGCAACAGTTGTAAATAATAATCGATGATGCTGGGATGAAGTGGTACAGAAGTGACATAAATCAGCCTGTTGCGTGGATTCCACAACCGAATCAAGGAAAATAAAAGCCGTTCTTCATAGTGTTCGTACCCTTCTACCTTTTTGAGTTCTCGCTGGTCGATACTCAGGGAAGGAACGACTAAAATATCAACGTCGCTATTTGTAGGACCTTCAATATTTTGCCAGCGATCGCGCAACGTTGACTGAAGAAGTCGAAAAGGGTCAGTTTCTTTCCCGTCAGAAATGTTCACAATTTGCATAGCACTACCCCTGCTTTACCCTCTAAGTAAATTTTATTAATCTCAGATATATCTCAATAAATAATTAGATGTTAATGAGATGCAACACTTCTTTGACTTAATATTTTGCAAATTCTTAATTGATACTCCTCACTATAGAGATCAGCCATTTGTCTATACCTAAGTCTTATGTCTTTAAAGTTACTTTTATAGTTCCAAAGACATGAGAATACTCATAATTATAAAGTTAGTTTTATTGCCAATATAATACTGAGTAAAACAGATATTTAATGAAGTAAATTACTTCTTAAGATTGACATAACTTGTATTTATTTACAACTTAAGGCTGATAATCTCCAACAGAATCGGAGTTATTTTATAAAAAGATGAAAAGGAAAAATCCTTCATCGCGGTAGAGTTGTGTTGTAATGTTCCCTTGTCATATAAAGAGCGTGCTTAGGTGTGGGGAGCACTTCTCTTGGGGAGTAGTTTTGCTTTAATGGCAATTGGTACACACAACCTTCATTTGGGGCTAAAAATCTAACTCAAAAACGGCAGTCGGGTGCGAAAGCAAAAGTTAAACCTTGGATTGAATTTTCGATCCAAGGTTTAGTTTTGAAAATGTGATGGGTTAGTAGTTAGTAGTTCACTATCCACTACTCATACTATTTCACGAAAAGGCTGATATGGATGTACCCCACCGCCTACGGCACCTCCCCTTACTAAGGGGAGGTTGGGAGGGGTTGAATATGAATCACTCAAAAAGTGAAATGGTATCACTACCCACTAACTACTGCACGGGCGGGTTTAGAAGATAAATTGTCGGTTTTAACCGTTCATATAATCAACGAAACCACTAACTAATAACTATTTTGTCAATTTTCAGGAAATCACTAACATATGCCAGAAGAACAAACACTACAACCTCCACAGCAACAAGCACAGCAACCGGGTATTGAATCAGAAATGACGCCAAAACCCAAAGCTGAAGATTCACAGTATCAAGGAAGTGGCAAATTAAAGAATAAAGTAGCATTAATAACTGGTGGAGATAGTGGTATTGGTCGTGCTGTAGCGATCGCTTTTGCTAAAGAAGGGGCAGAGATAGCGATCGCATACCTAAACGAACATGATGATGCCAAAGAAACTAAGCATTTAGTAGAAGCACAAGGGCGACGTGCAGTAACCATAGCCGGTGATATTGGCGATGAAACCTTTTGTCAGCAACTGGTGCAACAAACAGTCGATGAGTTTGGTAAGCTCGATATTCTTGTTAATAATGCTGCCGAACAACACCCGCAAGAAAGTATCGAAGATATTAGTAAAGAGCAATTAGAGCGGACTTTCCGTACTAATATTTTCTCAATGTTTTTCTTAACAAAAGCAGCGATGAAGTACCTCAAAGAAGGTAGCGCCATTATTAACACCACTTCAGTCACAGCTTATAAAGGTAGCCCACAACTACTTGACTACTCTTCCACAAAAGGAGCGATCGTTGCCTTTACTCGTTCCTTATCAGAGAGTTTAGTAGAAAAGGGAATTCGTGTGAATGCGGTAGCTCCAGGGCCAATTTGGACTCCTTTAATACCTGCTACTTTTCCAGAAGATAAAGTTGCAAATTTCGGCAAACAAGTTCCAATGCAACGAGCCGGACAACCAGAAGAAATTGCACCAAGTTATGTATTTTTAGCATCAGATGATGCTTCTTATATGTCTGGACAAGTGTTACATCCAAACGGTGGTGTAGTAGTTAACGGTTAGAAGAAGTTATCAGGGATGGGGGATTGGTCATTAGTCATTTGTTAGTGGATAGTGGTTAGTGGTTATTTATTTATTACTCCCCCTCTTCCCTGTCCCTATTCCCCAAAAATCTACCTTTATGCCTGATTTTCTTTGACTTTTTACCTTTCATTAGGTGGATGAGTATAAATGAGATAGTTGCTACTCTAACAGGGAAACCTAAGAGTTATAAGTACGGATATGTCATCTCAAACACCATTACACGGTAGAGAACTAGTAGACTGTGCAAGAGCAAACGCCAAGCAGGGAATTGAAACTGCTGCTCACCAATGTGGTTATGGTGATGATTTGAATACCTTTGCACGAGAACTGCGCAAAGCATGTGAACAAATGAATTTACAAGTAAAGGAACTCAGTGAACTGATCACCGACCAGGATATGATCTTGAATTTGGGTACTGGTGAAATCATTGCCCCAGATACAACATCAGAATTGTAAAGACTAAAAAGCACTCAATATATTATTTTCTTAACATTTTGGCTAAGACGTTGCCCGTTATCACTTGGGCATCATTATTTAAAACAGAGGGACGTAACTGTGGCACGTTGTAATCATCTAGTCCCCAACTCCACTGCATTGAGCCGGTTGCAAACACTGTCGCACCGGAGTCTGTAGTGTAAGCTGTTATATCTGCATATCGAATTCGACGTCCGTAACGATAGGGCGAATGGGCAACGCGAATTGTATTGACAGGAGCATTACCAAACATCCGATCAACTTCGTAGCCCAAAAGTCCTACTAAGCGCATTTCCTTTTGAGACTCTCGATAATTTAATCGCAACAATGCCTGATGATCGCTTCGTTCTAATTGTGTATTTGCAAGCAACCAATCCGGTGCTGTTTGCTTGAAAACTATATCAGCATTTACCTGAAATGTCTCATACATAACTCCAATCAAAGCATCTTCTGGAAAATTTACAGGCTTTCTTCGCCAGAGAGTTGTAATCAAGTAATCGTTTGTTGGATCTGTGTCTCTAGCATAGGGATCTAAAGCAACATTTTCTTTGTAAGCTACGATGGTGTGATTAATGCCTGAAGTTATTCGGCTAGGTTCAAAGCGAATTTGCCAATAACAGGTATTAGCAGAAAAAAAGCCGAGACTAACACCAGCATCTCTAGCTGCTTCAACATTTTGCCGCATTTGCCACGACCAATACTCATCATGTCCGACGGAAAGAAATGCTTTGTGCAACAATAGCATGGGTTTGCCAGTGTATGGATCTAGATGATTTTCGTGGGTATCAACGTCGGTGCTGTAGGTGACATCGTAGCCCTCTCGTTCCAGCCATCGCAGCATATTGTATTCCCAACCAGCACTAGAAGTTCTTCGTTTTGGTTGAAAATTGGTAAGAAATTCCCCAGCACCCACCCCATAGGCGGCAGCGCGATTCGGGCTGATGGCATAAGGACGATTGAAAGAAACTTTAGATGCTTGTTTGCCACGACTGTTCCAGCGATAAAGGGACATTCCACCCCAATTGTTATATGCCTGATAAGTCGTAACGCTCGATTGAAAAAGGATATCAGAAGGACGACTGTCATCGCGGACAACAAAAATAATGTAGCTTTGCTTGCCACTAATACTGGCAGTAAGTTTTGCTAAATAAATACCGCTTGCCCAAATGGTGGGATCGTTTTGAGAAGAGGAAATTTTTAATACGTATGGATCTAGCCAATCACATTCAATTAACCCAGTTGCTTTGTCTACGATTGGCGGTGGTTGCTTGACTGCTTTGCGTGCGATCGCAGGTGCCATTTGCCGCCCTCCAGCGCCCCCATACCATCCCATCCGGAAAATTTCTATAGTGTAGCTTGGCTCTTTTGTGTTGACAAAAAACTTGATTTTTTCACCGCGATTAACACTTGTAAGCGAAGCATAACCTTCTATTTCTTTTTGGGTAGCTGGATTAGTTAGCTGCCAATTAGTTGTGCCAGGTTTAATATTTTCAACAATGATAGGATTACTTTGCTGAATTTTAGGTATTTTGATATCTATAGCTTGGTTACTACTGGAGAAATTAATTAGAGTTAAGACTAGAATTAATAGTGCGGGTAATAGTACTTTGATGGCAATGCTTACTAAAATTTTAAATAACATTGAACCACATTCTTTTTTAACTCAAATTTTAAAACTTATAGTGTGATTTTTACCTGTAGCCGAAAATTAAATTAGAGATGACTTGACAAAAATAACGAAGTAAAATTCTATGATTGCGAACTTATATTCTTAGTATTACTCGCGCTAAATTGAAGTAAATTAAAACACCGACAACATCCACTGCTGTAGTAATAAAAGGTGCTGACATTAATGCTGGATCTAAGCGCAGTAAGCGGAATAAAAATGGTAAAGCAGAACCAGAAACAGAAGCTAACACAGAAATCGCTACGAGACTGCTGCCAACTGCTAAAGCTACTTCTAAATTCTTTTGTAGAAAGAAAGCCCATACAGTTGCGATTAAGCCTAACATTACTCCTAACAAAGCACCAGCCACAGCTTCTCTGCCAATCACGTGTAATGGGCCACCTAGAGCGCGAATTTCTTCAGTATTCATACCACGAATCACGACTGTGGAAGATTGAGCGCCTACATTACCACCTGTACCGACTAGCAAAGGGATAAAAGCTGCCAACACTACCACTTTTTCTAAAATATCTTCTTGTGACTTAATAATTGTTCCCGTCACAGTATTGGTGACAAGTAAGACAAGCAACCAGACAACCCGCTTGCGAGCAACTGTAAACAAATCTGACTCAAAATAGCTATCACCACCAGATTGAACACCACCACCAACAGCGTAAATATCCTCAGTGGTTTCCTCTTGAATAATGTCAATTACATCATCAACGGTAACAATTCCCACTAAACGCTGTTCTCTGTCTACTACAGGTACAGCAAGAAAATCGTATCTTTGAATTAATCTAGCTACTGTTTCTTGGTCTGTATCCGTGTGAACAAACACTACATCACGAGTCATGATATCGCCAATGGTTTGTTCCGGTTGAGATGTTACCAATTCACGCAAAGATACAATACCAGTCAAACGTCTAGCTGCATCTGTAGCGTAGAGATAGTAAATCATTTCACTGGCATTAGCTACGCGACGAATTCGCTCTAGGGTTTCAGCTACTGTAAAATTTTCTTTTAAAGAAATTAACTCCGGCGTCATAATTCTGCCGGCTGTGCCAGCTTCGTAACCTAAAAGTTGAGCTGTGGCTGTTCTTTCGGCTGGGCTTAGTTGTTCTAGAAGACGATTAACTACTTTGGCTGGTAATTCATCAAATAATCTAGCGCGATCATCCGGTGACATTTGATCGACAATATCGCGAACTTCCTGACTTCTAAGTTCTTCAATCAGTCGTTCTTGAATGCTGTAGTCAAGATATTCATAAACCTCGATCGCCTCATCTTTAGAAAGCAAGCGAAAAGCGATCGCGTGCATCGCTTCTGGCAAACCTTCAATCGCTTCGGCAATATCCACAGGCTGTACAGGCACCAAAATAGCTTTTGCTCCCCGCAAATCTCCGGCTTCCAGTAAACTTTGCAATTGCGCTCGCACTAAATCTCGCAATTCCCTGCGTGAGAAATCTTGGAGAGTAGAGGTTGTATTGTTTGGTGTTTGCATAACAGACTAACGAGGGTGATCGAAGAAAGGCAGAGGGCAGAGAGCAGCGCGCCCTTGCGGAGCCAGTGCGGTGAAGCAGCCCCCGTCTTGGCGGTTCCCGGCGTAGACGCAAAGCGGTGAGGGGGTCGCAGTCTTGGCGGTTCCCGTCACGATTGCGAACCCCTGAACCTGTTCGTCGAAGACGTTCCCGAAGGGTAAGGCTTCCCGTAAGGGTTGGGGGACTGCTGTACGCCCTTGGCGTTCCCTTTGGGTACCCGGAGGGTGACGGGTTCCCCGGCATAAAGGAGCCAGCGCGTTGCGCGGGTTAAGCGCGTTGTAGCGACTGGCGTCACCTGGCGTCGGGTTAAGCGCGTCGAGTGCGACTGCGGAGGGGCAGAAGGCAGAAGAAAAGAAAGTTTTTTATATGTTCCGGTGTATGCAGTTCATGGTAGTTACTTGATAATTTGCTCAAAAACTATAGAACAGAAGTAATTCTGTATTATTGCTGATCAGGTATTGAAGTTTAATAAGGTTACTGCCCCTAGTCTAGAGGAAAGCAGGATTGTGAGAGGATAGGCATATTCTTTTTCTTGAGGCTAGTACTACCATTTAGTATCAAATTTTTATCTTTTGCAGATTCAGTAGATTCAATTTGAATATTTTCAGGTTTAACAAAAAGCGTCAATCCCTCTGTCTCATCTCAGCCTAAATATTTCTATAAACTTTAAGTTATATATTCAGATTGAAGAAGTCTATTGACTTGTCAACCAGGCTTTGATACTCAACAATCAAGCTAAAATACTGATTAATGCACTTCTAATACTCGTGAGCGAGTTTCAAATACTCGTCAACGAGATTCTGATACTCTCTCATCAAGCTCAAATACTCGTCAACGAGATTCTGATGCTCTCTCATCAAGCTCAAATACTCGTCAACGAGATTCTGATACTCCCTCATCAAGCTCAAATACTCGTCAACAAGATTCTGATACTCCCTCATCAAGCTCAAATACTCGTCAACGAGATTCTGATGCTCTCTCATCAAGCTTAAACACTCGTTAGTGATTATTTAATTTTTCCTAGCACTCTAAGACAAATCCTGCAATTTACAATGGTTGCACCAAGAATTTGCTTTAAAGGACTTCCAGTTAAAAAAATGTCCAATTTGTAGGGTGCATTAGTGACGATAGTCCGTAACGCACGATTAACCCTCGAATTATGGTAGGTTACCCACTCTACATTTATTGGGTAATTTATTTTTTAGTAATTCTTAATCCCTGTTTATGGAGGATTTTGACAAAGTTTTTTCAAATCAGCGATCGCTACGTATAAATTCATCTACAAAAAGATAGCCTACACAGAAGATATTACAGGCTGTAATGGTGACAATTATCTATAGTGGATGAGGATAAATGTATGTTAAACAAGTTAGACTTACACTCTTCCTTACCAACCGTTCAGGAAATCGCCACGAATTTTCGCCTAGCAGGTTGGATTAACTTTGGTGTACAACTAGGACTGCTGGTAGTTTCAGGATTAATTGTACTGTTTGCGATCGCCGATCCCAATTTCAACCTCAAGGCTCAAGATGCCATGTCTGGGTTGGGTTTATTTTGTGGAGTAGGTGGACTTTTGGTACTTGGATTAAGCCTTTATTGGGATTGGAACTACATTCGTATTGGCAAAGATTTACAGAACCCAAATCCGGCATTACACCCCAAAAAAGCAGATGTGATTAGTCTTCTTTGGCGGGGATTGGCTCTAAATGCTGCTGGTATGATATTGACTTTATTCGGTGTTGAGGTAATTGTTGGGACTCTGGTAGCAAAATCACTGACTCAAGTACAAGGGATGGCTATTTATAACGCTAGTCAATTGATTGAGCCACTCGATATGTTTGTAGTGCAGGCAAATATTAATACAATCGTCGCTCAATTTGTGGGAATTATATCCTCAGCTTGGCTAATTAGTCGTATTAGCTATCATCCCCATTAGGTTTATATGACTCATATTTGATTTTTGAAATATGTATAGTGGCGTGGCAAGACTAATTTAGTGTATAAATTTTGTGGTGTGAACATCCTGCTTGCACCATAAAGAATTTATAGCATCATGTTATTCGTGTTAGTCCAGTAGGGTGTGTTAGCGAAGCGTAACGCACCTTCCAAAGTCTTTGCTACGTCAGGACAGAGTACAGACAGTAGAGACATAAAATTACCCTGACGGGAACCCCTGCGCCTGCGGTGTAAGTGTCTGGTACAAAATTTAATTGTTTTGTAATTAAGGTGAAATGATATTAGTAAGCAAACAGATTAAAACGGTGCGTTAACTTCGTATAACGCACCCTACAATTTTAAGAAACAATCTTTAATCCCTATTTTCAAGATAACTTTGTTAGCAGTCCTAAAAAGCGTTTGGTTTTTGGTGTCAACAACGTTCGACGATAAGCATCTGCGGCTTTTTTAATACCTTCTGCTTGAGTAGGATAAGGATGAATAACACTGCTAAGTTTGTTTAAACCTATCTTGTTAACAATTGCCGTGGTAACTTCCGAAATCATCTCACCCGCATGACGAGCAACAATCGTCGCACCCAAAATTTCATCCGATCCTTTTTTATGGAGGATTTTGACAAAACCTTCCTCTTCACCATCAGCGATCGCGCGATCAACAGCACTAAAATTAATCTTGATCATATTAACTTCAATACCTTTTTGCTGGGCTTGATGTTCGTACATCCCTACATGGGCAATTTCTGGATCGGTATACGTTACCCAAGGCATTACTAAAGTACTAAGTTTATACCGTCCCAAACCAAAAGGAGAAAACAGTGTATTTTTAATGACAATTCGCGCTGCCGCATCAGCAGCATGGGTAAATTTCCAATCCATACAGATGTCGCCAGCAGCAAAAATCTTAGGGTTTGTGGTTTGCAAGTAATCATTCACCTTTACACCCTTGCGTCGATCATATTCCACCCCAACAGCTTCTAAATTCAAACCTTCTACATTTGGCACGCGCCCCGCACCCGCTAAAATTTCATCTACTGTGAGTGAATCTTCTTTGCCATTGCAGCTAAAGTAAAGCGTCTTGCCATCGCTAGTCTTTTCTACTCGCTGCATTTGACAATTGAGTACCAAGCGAATTTTTTCTTTGAGAAAGACATTTTGGAGAATTTCAGCAGCGTCAGCATCCTCTTTATTGAGAATATGAGAACCGCGATGAAAAAGTATTACCTCACAACCCAAACGCCGGAAAGCTTGCGCCAACTCGCAACCTATCGCTCCCCCGCCAATCACTGCAAGACGTTGTGGGCGTTGGATAAGAGAAAATACTGTTTCATTCGTAAGATAACCAGCTTCTTCAATTCCTGGAATAGAAAGACGCGCTGCCCTAGCACCAGTAGCAATCACAGCTTTTTTAAAGCTAAGAGTCTTATCGCCAACTTCTACAATATTACTGCCCGCAAACTTAGCGCTCCCCAAAAAAACATCTACACCCAGCTTTTGAAAACGTTCCGCCGAGTCGTGATGGCTAATACCAGATCGAAGTCGCCGCATCCGCTCCATCACAGCAGGAAAATCCACGTCAACGAATTGGGGAACATTAACTCCTAAGTTTTTGGCGTTCCAAATTTCACCCACTACCCGCGAAGAGCGAATTACGCACTTTGATGGCACACAACCAACATTCAAGCAATCTCCACCCATGAGGTGCTTTTCTATTAGTGCTACTTTCAAACCCAAACCCAAACCCGCAGCACCTGCCGCCACTACTAATCCTGCGGTACCAGCACCAATTACCACTAAGTCATAACAATCAGCAGGTTTAGGATTAACCCAGTTTGGTGGATGTACGTAAGAAACCAGTTTCTGGTTATACTCATCTACTGGGCGAACAATCACTCTCTGAAATTCAGAATTGGACATTAGTAGCTCCCTGGTTGTTAGTAGGTAGAGACGCGAAATTACGTCTGTACATTTTAGTAGGGGAGGCAGCGCGCCCTTGCGGGTTAAGCGCGTCGAGTGCGACTGCCGTGCGGGTTTAGAAGATAATCTTTCGGTTACTACTGACAATTTATCTTCTAAACCCGCCCCTACACTAGTTAGTAGTCTCCATTAACCATTAACCTCTTGTTCTAAAGCTTTGCGAGCAACACGAGTAACATAAATCGTTACGGCAACTGTTGCAATAAAACCAATAATCCGAATTGCCCATTGAACGGTGGGGTTGGTTGGTTGAGCCTCTGTGCCAATCATGGCAAGATTCCCAGCGAGGGAACCAATATAAACATACATGATCGTTCCGGGTATCATGCCTATAGAACCAATAAAGTAGTCTTTAAGCGAAACACCTGTGATACCAAAGGCGTAGTTTAATAAATTGAAAGGAAATACGGGCGATAGTCGTGTCAACAGAACAATTTTGAATCCTTCTCTGCCGACAGCGCGATCAATAGCGGCAAATTTTTTGTTATCTGCGATTTTCTTGGCAACCCATCCTCTAGCCAAATAGCGCCCGACAAGAAAAGCGGCGGTAGCACCTAAAGTTGCACCAATGAAAACATAAACAGAACCCCAAACCACGCCAAACACCACGCCAGCACCCAAGGTAAGAATTGAGCCTGGTAAGAAAGCAACAGTAGCGATGATATAAAGAGCGATGAAAGCGATCGCTCCCACTGCACCCAAACTTTCAATCCATTCTAAGGCGTTTCGCAACCATTCTTGAGGATTAAATCCTTGTGTATTGGCAGATTGCTGTGCTAAAGCAGGATCTGTATTCAACAACAAAGCAATAGCAAATGCAAGTAATGGCAAGAAACTCAATTTTAAAATATTCGGCAATTCTTGGGAAGGAAATTGATATTTGATGAGTTGATTTTTCATGACTTGTAGTTATGGAAAATTTTAATTAATAATTTGCTTTTAATAATTGATAACTATATAAAATAACCACACCAGGCGCAGAGAACGCAGAAGAATAAAAAAGAGAGAGGCAGACAGATACTAGTCTGTTTCTTCTACAACTGTCATACTTTCTTTTAAAGCTTTTTGAGCTATTTTGGTTATGTATACACTTAGGGCAATAGTGGCAATTAATCCGATCGCTTGCATTATCCATTGCCCTATTTGAGTTTGTGGTGTAGTTGGCTGATGAGGTGTATTAATCATTGCTAAGTTACCAGCAACAGAACCAATATAAACGTACATTACAGTACCCGGAACCATGCCAATGGAACCCAAGATATAGTCTTTGAGCGAAACCTGCGTAATTCCGAATGCATAATTTAACAAGTTAAACGGAAACAGAGGAGACAGACGCGTCAAAAGTACAATTTTGAATCCTTCTGTAGCAACCGCCCGATCAATAGCTTTAAATTTCGGATGTTTCTCAAGCTGTTGGCACACCCAATCTCGTGATAGATAACGCCCAACTAAAAACGCAAACGTGGCTCCCAAAGTTGCAGCAATTAAAACGTATACAGATCCCCAAACTAAACCAAACAGGCAACCTCCTTTCAACGTTAGTAGGGAGCCAGGTATAAAAAGTAATGTAGCTAGGTTATAGATAACGATAAAGGCGATCGGTGCTAAGGTATCTAGACTTTGAACCCACAAGATAGATGTCTGCAAAATTCCCTGAAGATTAAATTGTTTAGCACAAATCACCAGGGCGGCAACCACAAAGAATAAGAGTACAAGTTTAAGCTTGGGTGTGAGAAGACGTTTATGTTTTTGGTGCATGGGATTAGGGACTAGAGACTAGGGACTAGGGGCTAGGAGACAAGAAAGCACCAGGGGCAGGGAACACCAGGAGAACAACCAACCACTAACTACTAACCACTGTATGGGAGGGTTTAGAAGATAAATGATCAGTTTGAACGGCAAGATTATCCATAAAACCCGCACGCCAGGTGCTACAAGGCGCCTAAACCGTAAGGGCGCACTGGCTCCCCTACTAACAAATGACAAATGACCAATGACTGAACTTAAGATTACTCTGCTTAAATTAAAAGCGGCTTAAAACTCCTTAAGTTTTTCCTGATGATACCAATGACGAATTCGCTCAGGAGAAACTCCGAGAAAATAAGCAATAATCACTATTTGATTCATCAGAGTTGTTTGCCAAACCCCTTTTTGTAACCAACGACGTGCTGAAGTAATAACTGGCACTGCAATAAATGTGATTTTGCCTAATTTCCTTAAACGTCGCATTAATTCAAAGTCTTCCATAATAGCTAATTCAGGAAAACCATCCATTATGTCAAAAATTTCCTTAGTTAAAAAAATTGCTTGATCGCCGTAGGGCATTTGCCAAAAACGCGATCGCACATTCACGCCCCATTCCACCAACCGCAAACTTGCCAATTCTGCATCAATCCGTAAAGCAAAGGCTCCAGCTACAACTCCGGGTTTTTCTAGTGCTTTGCGAAGCATGACATCAAAATCAGAAGGTAAACGAGTATCGGCATGGAGAAATAACAAAATCTCTCCACTTGCCACTGAAGCTCCTGTGTTCATTTGACAAGCACGCCCAAGATTAGATGTAATGACTGTCGCACCCCAAGACTTGGCAATTTCTACTGTGTCATCTTTTGAACCACCATCAACTAGAATCACTTCCACACCTGTACTTGGTTGGGTGCTGGCTAGGGTAGCTTTAATATTTTCCGCTTCATTTAGAGCCGGAATAATAATAGAAATTTTAGCTGTACCAAGATTTTGACTCATAATTTTCGACAACTAATTCCTTAAAGGTGACGCAAGTTATTTGTTTGGCTCATCTGAACCAACAGGAAAAATTGCTACGTCAGGGTAATGAGATATATTATTCGATTTGTCAACAAAAGTATGATAGTGTTCCTTGTTATGGATGACTGATTCGGAGAAATGAAAACTTTTAAGGAATATTGCTTGTGTCTTTTTGATAAAGACATGATGCCGACAGCACTAAAAGTTTCTGTAGTAGTTGGTTCTATTCTGTTTATAATCAATCACGGATCAGCACTTGTGAAAGAGCGTATGGATCGCGAACGCTGGATTTCTGCTGCTTTGACTTACGTAGTTCCTTATTTGGTTAATATTCATGGTCAGTATATAAGTCGCTCTAAGCAAGGTTGATTATCCATCCTTTGTATTTCTTAAAAAATTTTCGCTCTCGATTTAAAATATCTTTTACTCGAATTGTGCAATTACTCCTTTTTGGTTGATAAATCAACGTGTAAATTGATTGAGTAGAATTCACTAAAATAATCAAAAAATCAGGAGATACTTCGATGTCATCAACGGAGGTGCTTAACTCAAAAACTCTTAAAACATTAGAAGCACATCTGCGTAGACTGGTAGGAAAAGCAATTCACGATTACAAAATGATTGAGGATGGCGATCGCATCATGGTTTGCCTCTCAGGTGGTAAAGATTCCTACACCATGCTCGACTTTTTGCTAACTCTCCAGCGAAAAGCTCCCGTAAAATTTGATCTTGTTGCTGTGAACTTGGATCAAAAACAGCCAGGCTTTCCAGAACAAGTACTGCCAGAATATTTAGCATCTTTGCGTGTGCCTTACCGGATCGTTGAAGAAGATACTTATAGCACTGTTAAAAGTATTATCCCTGAAGGCAAGACAATGTGCAGTCTATGTTCGCGCTTGCGCCGGGGCATTCTCTATCGTATAGCAAATGAAGAAGGTGCGACTAAAATTGCTCTCGGTCATCATCGAGATGATATTGTAGAAACTCTGTTTTTGAATATGTTTTATACAGGCACGCTCAAAGCCATGCCACCCAAGCTCAAAAGCGATGATGGGCAAAATATAATTATTCGCCCACTTGCCTATTGCTCAGAAAACGATATTGAGCGTTATGCCCAGATGCGGCAATTTCCCATCATTCCCTGTAATCTTTGCGGCTCTCAGGAAAACTTGCAGCGATCGCAAATCAAACAAATGCTACAGGCTTGGGAAAAAGAAAATCCAGGCAGAATTGATAGTCTGTTTCGTAGCCTTCAGAATGTTTGTGTATCTCATCTTGCCGATACTCAATTATTCGATTTTGCCAGCCTGAGTTCTCAACAAATTGCTCACTAAGCGTGATGGGGAGAGCTAGTATCAGAATTAAGGCTCGGAAATAGGGATTATGAAACGGATAATTTTAAGTGTTTTTCTTCTCATGTGCTTGCTAGGTTGGTTGTTCAATCTGATTACTCTTCCTGTGTTTGCACAAGATAACACGGTTAATTACACACTCGCGGACTTACGAAATCGAGATTTTTCTAATAAAGATTTACACGGAACATCCTTTGCAGGTGCAGAAATGCAGGGGGCAAATTTTCAAGGAGCAAATCTGAGCGGCACAATTCTCACCAAGGGTTCATTTCTCAATGCTGATTTAGCTGGTGCGAATCTCTCAGAAGCATTTGCCGATCGCGTCATTTTTAATGAAGCCGATTTAACCAACGCCATTTTTACTGATGCCTTGCTCACCAGCAGTCGCTTCTATAATGCTGCAATTACAGGGGCAGATTTTTCTGATGCCCTGCTCGATCCCTATGAAGTAAAACAGATGTGCGATCGCGCTGATGGAGTTAACCCCGTTACAGGTGTGCCAACCCGCGAAAGCTTGGGATGTCGTTGAATTGTCGAAATCTATTAGGGCGATCACATCAGTTACCACATCAGCTGAATATTACGCGCACTCAAACCAAATTTACCCTTGACTAGTTCAAATTTCACAGCTGTACCAGATTTAATCGTGCGATATCCTTCACCAGGTATAGCAGTAAAGTTGAAAAACACATCATCACCCTTTTCTGTGGTGATGAAACCATTACCCGTTTGTAAATCAAAATCACGAACTACACCCTGCTCCACAGGTAGTCCATTTGCACCCAAAGGTGGTACGCCATTTGCCCATTCTTGCTGGGGAATGCGAATTTGTTTTACCTCTGGAGTGTTGTACGCTTCGTAGCGGTAATTCGACAAAGTTTCCATAATGGCGCGTAAATCACGCCTGAGTTCTTCAACTGTTGGTCTTCCCACAAAAAACCAACCGTTATATATTTTGTAAATAGACAAGTCAGGTCTTAGCACAAAAGTGTAAGGTTGGGCGCGATAAGCGTACTCACCTTCCGTCTGATCGAGAATGTTGATTTGTTTAATAATTTCCCGTTGTTCATCTGATAAAAAAGTCCATTGTGCTCCCAAGCCAGCGCGAAAAGCGGCTTGAACAATAGGCGGATCTGCACTCACACAAATTAATTGGCAATAGTTCACCCTCAATTCGTCTTGGAATTGGACAAACTCTCGCATTTGCTGTTGATCGCGCGGGCAAAAAAAGCCTCGATAAAATACCAAAATCAATGGGTAACCATCGAGGAATCCTAAATGTTGATCTAGTAAACCAGGTTTTGTGAATTGGGATAGTTGCGTTTGTTCGTTGCGATGATTTGGCAGTGTAAAGTCAGGGAATTTTTCGCCTATTCGTAGATTAGTTGTCATGAGGATGCCTCGCCAGTCAGCTTATGAGTTATTAAGCCATGCCAAGATGAGATTTGACTGAGATGATAAATGCCTCATAGCATAATTTACTTGAAAGCGATCGCACTCCCACCACCCCATTCGGAAAATTTATAGTTCTTATTGCTACTACTGACGCTGAAACATTAAAATTATTTCCGTAGATTACAAATCCTTTAAGCCTTGATATGAAAGTTATTTGGAAGGGGTGCAGCATAGTTTTACAGGTGTTGGCAACAGTAGCTTTTACTACTCCAGTTCTCGCAGAAATTGTAAATATTAACCTACTACAACTCAATGACATCTACGAAATCACTCCTGTGGAGGGAGGAACTCGCGGCGGTTTGGCACGTGTTGCCACCTTACGCAAACAACTTTACAAGGAAAATCCCCGCACCTATACTTTGTTAGCTGGAGACGCCTTGAGTCCTTCGGCTTTAGGAACTGCCAAAATTAATGGTATACCCCTGGCAGGGCAGCAAATAGTAGCAGTGATGAATGCCTTGGGATTTGACTACGCGACTTTTGGCAATCATGAGTTTGATTTGCCCGAACACCTATTCTACCAACGATTAAAAGAATCTCGCTTTCACTGGTTTTCTGGTAACGTCTCAGACAATAACGGGCAGCCTTTTAAGGGTGTTCCCCGCTCAATAGTATTTAATGTCAAAGGCGATCACGGTACTTGGGTAAGGGTAGGGTTAATTGGTGTAACCGTTGATAGTAATAAGGCTAAGTATGTTAGTTACACCGATCCAATTGAAGCTGCCAAACAACAGGTGCGATCGCTCAAGGGTAAAGTTGATATCCTAGTTGCTGTTACCCATTTGTCAATCGAGCAAGATCGTAAATTAGCAGAAACAATACCGGAAATAGATATTATACTCGGCGGTCACGAGCATGAAAACATCCAACAGTGGCGAGGGCGAGATTTTACGCCGATTTTTAAAGCCGATGCCAATGCCCGTACTGTCTACGTTCACCAGTTAAGCTACGACACTATCAAAAAAAACCTCCAGATTAACTCGCGTTTGGTGCCAATAACGGAGAAAATTCCCGAAGATTCCAAGATTGCAAAGGTAGTTAAGCAATGGGTGGAACGGGGTTATCAGGCATTTCGCGCCAGTGGATTTGAGCCGGAGCAGGTAATTGCGAATGTGCCAATTGCTTTAGATGGTTTAGAATCTAGCGTTCGCAATGAATCTACAAACTTAACAGAATTAATTGCTGAGGCGATGTTGAAGGAAGTAAAAGACGCAGATTTAGCAGTATACAATAGCGGTTCAATTCGGATTGATGATGTAATCCCAGCAGGGCCAGTTACCCAGTATGATGTGATTCGGATACTGCCTTTTGGGGGCAAAATAGTAGCGGTGGAGATGAACGGCGCATTGTTGCAAAGAGTATTAGAGCAAGGACAAGCCAATAAAGGCACTGGTGGTTATCTGCAAACAGCAAAAGTTCGTAAAGACTCTAGTTTAGGCAACTGGCTAGTTAACAATCAACCTCTCAACCCCAACCAGACTTACAAAGTTGCTATCAATGACTTCTTAATCAGTGGTAAAGAACAAGGATTAGATCTCTTAAATCTTCAACAACCAGGCATTAAATTGATAGCAGAAAAACGGGATATTCGTTTTGCAGTCATTGAGCAAATTAAAAGTCAAGCAGCTGCTAGCAAGATTTTAAAATAAAACCAATCACAACAAACTAAAAATACAGATCTCCGACTTCCGAAAGAAGTCGGGGATCTTATAATTTGGGTGTTCTACTGATTAGTAATAGGACTTACACAGCAGTAAAGAAAAACGTAGACGCGAAGCGACTTCCCGGAGGGTACCACAAAGAACACGTTAGACGCGCAGCGGCTACTTTCAGAAGCCACTTCGTGTCTACCCGTAAGGGTAGGACACAAAGCAATAAGAGTTTGAGAGAGTTTTTGTGTAATTCCTAAATAAGTAAAACGCGAGTTGAAAAGCTCGCGTTCTTGCAAAAGTTGATTTTAATGCAGTATCTATTTACCGAAGGCTTTTTTTAGCCCGTATGCAGCTAATCCTACAACTGCGCCAGCAGCAACAACCAAAGCCGTACCAATAGCAACAGCTGTTCCACCTACTGCTAAACCCATGCCTCCTACTACTGCTGCAACTCCTGCACCTGTTACTGCACCTGCTGCTGCGTATCCTGCTGCTTCAGCACCATCATTGTTATTACTCATTTGTAATTCTTGAACGCTACTGAATCAATTGTCTGTAAGGTTCAGATTATTCTCCAAACGTATTATTTCTGTTTAAATTATGAAGCTTGCTTAAACCTGCATTCCTCATCTTACATCTATCACAAATGGTATATTCAGGTTTATGTTAAAAATAATATTTTTGACAAAAAAATAAAGACTTTAGTCTATTTTAATAGACTTTAATTATTAGCCAGGAACTATAAGTTCCTGGCTAAATTCCTCAAATCAACAACCGCGCCAAACTCGGCAATGCTTCACCGTAAGTAGGGTGGATATGCACAGACTCCTCAAGTAATTGCCAATTTGCTCCAACTTCCATTAAAGATAAAAACACGTGAACTAATTCAGCCGTTTCATATCCTACTAAAGTTGCACCAAGAATTTTATTATTATCATCATCTACAACCATACGATAAAATCCCAAGTCGTGTCCCCACTCAATGGCACGGGCAATTTGAGACATTGGCAAAGTTACAGCACGAGCATTAAAGCCTTTTTTCTTCGCTGCTTCTAAAGTTAAACCCACACGCCCAACTTGCGGTTCTGTATATATTGCATAACCCAAAACTCTATCATCTCGCGAGCGATTTTCACCTTTGAAAATTCCTTTGAGGCGACGATAATCTTCCCAAGCAACGTGAGTAAATGCAGGTTGCTTTGCCACATCACCAATCGCATACACACCAGACGATGTTGTCTGGAATTTACTATCAACTTTGATATAATCTTGTTTATCTAACTCAATTCCACCTGCTTGAGTATTGAGAGCTTTAGTATTAGGCTTGCGTCCAGTAGTAACCAACAATGCTTCACCTTGTAATTCCTCACCATTGCTAAGAATAAGAGTGAAGATATTATCAGTGTAATTAACTTGAACAACATTGACATTAAAATGCAGTTTCATACCATCTTGTTTCAATGCTTCAGTTAATACTTCGCTAACATCCGCTTCTTCTTGAGCTAGAACGCGATCGCCCCGCACAATCAAATGTACTTCACTACCCAAACGTGCTAATCCCTGCCCCAATTCTAAGCCGATATAACCTGCGCCCATCACTAAAGTGCGGGGCGGTAATTCTCGCAGTTCAAAGAAATTTAAGTTAGTAATATAAGGCGTACCAGCCAAACCAGGAATATCTGGTATGAAGGGAGATGTTCCAGTATTCATCACCACTAAAGGTGCTTGTAAACTGACGCCATCACCTGTGACAGTGCGTTCTGCAATGAAAGATGCTTCGGCTTTGATGACTTTAACACCAGCATTTTCTAAACGTCTTCCTACACCGCCATTGAAACTATTGCGAATTCCGCGCACGCGTTCCATCACAGCAGGAAAATCAACCTTAATTTGCGTATGGATGCCTAATTTTTCTGCTTGTCTTGCCCTACCTACGGCGTGTGCTGCTGCTAAAAAAGCTTTGGAAGGAGTGCAACCATAATTAACACAACTCCCACCCAATGCTCCTCGTTCAAATAATACAACGTTTTTGCCTTCTTTAGCTAAATCTATTGCCAAGGGAACGCCACCTTGACCGCTACCAATGATAATTGCATCTGCTGTTTCCATAAGTCATACCATTTTGGATTTTAGATTTTGGATTTTGGATTGTAACAAGACAGATGCCAATTTTAAGAGAGCAGACAGGAAAAACTTTTTA
Organism: Chlorogloeopsis sp. ULAP01; assembly: GCF_030381805.1. Lineage (NCBI taxonomy): Bacteria > Bacillati > Cyanobacteriota > Cyanophyceae > Nostocales > Chlorogloeopsidaceae > Chlorogloeopsis > Chlorogloeopsis sp. ULAP01. Next base: position 280,127 of record NZ_JAUDRH010000009.1, on the reverse strand, counting down.
ACTCATATTTTACATCTGTACTCTTGTCCGCCAAGAAATAAATTTCAAGGGCTTTAAGCTAAAGTCTGCTCAAGCAGACTAGTTAAGATTTTCAGTCAGTTTAAACTGACTTGAACTATAAGCCTGGAAACTTCAGTTCCAGGCGTTTCTTCTGCCATCTGCCTTCTACATAGCAATAGATTTAACCTGACTTTTTGTCATTTCTCCAGGTTGATTTTCTCCGCTATATTCTCCTACCTGTTGGATGAGTTTTGCTATTAAACCAGTCCATCCTGTTTGATGACTTGCGCCAATTCCTGCCCCATTATCTCCATGAAAATATTCATTAAAAAGAATTAAATCATGCCAATGTGGATCTGCTTGAAATTTTTGCATTCCACCAAAAACAGGACGATTGCCAGCTTCATTATTTATGAAAATTTTGATGAGTCTTTGTGATAATTCACAAGCTACTTCCCAGAGATTTATATATTTACCTGAACCAGTGGGACATTCCACTTTAAAATCATCTCCCAGGTAATGATATAATTTTTGCAGTGACTCAATAATCAGATAATTTACTGGAAACCAAATTGGGCCACGCCAATTAGAATTACCACCAAATAAACCGCTATTAGATTCTGCTGGTTCGTAATCTACTCGATATTCAGAATTGTTAGCATGAAAAACATAAGGATTATCAGCATGATATTTGGAAACTGAACGAATCCCATACTCTGATAAAAATTCTGTTTCATCCAGCATTTTTTGCAGAATACACCGCAATTTATCACGGTTGACTATTGCCAGTAATCTTCTGGCACCTACACCCCTCGTTTCCATACAAGCGACATTTTGACGCAATTTAGGGCGATTTGTAATAAACCACTCCAGACGAGTTTTAAAATTAGGAAGTGCTGCTAAGGTATCTGGTTCTAAAGTTTCTACAGCAAAAAGTGGAATCAATCCCACCAGTGAACGTACTTTTAAAGTTAAATTATGGTTGTTAGGTAAATGTAGAACATCATAATAAAAACCATCTTTTTCGTCCCATAGTTCTGTACCTTCATCACCAATGTGATTCATCGCATCAGCAATATAAAGAAAATGCTCAAAAAACTTTGTGGCAATATCTTCATAATTGGAATTTGATTGAGCAAGCTCTAGAGCGATCGCCAACATATTTAAACAGTACATCCCCATCCAACTTGTACCATCAGATTGGTCAATATGTCCTCCTGTTGGAAGCTCTTTACTCCGATCAAAAACTCCAATATTATCTAAACCTAAAAAACCTCCTTGAAAGACGTTCTTACCTTCCACATCTTTGCGATTTACCCACCAAGTAAAGTTAAGCAATAACTTCTGAAATACTCTTTCCAGAAAATGTTTATCTGCCCGCCCATACATTTTTTGCTCGATTTTATAAACGCGCCATGCAGCCCATGCATGCACGGGTGGGTTAACATCACTAAAAGCCCATTCATAAGCAGGAATTTGTCCGTTAGGATGCATATACCATTCCCGTGTTAATAAAATTAATTGCTCCTTGGCAAAGTCAGGATCGATCATTGCTAAGGGAATGGTGTGGAAGGCTAAATCCCAGGCGCAGTAATAGGGATACTCCCACTTGTCGGGCATGGAAAGAATATCTTCGTTATTGAGGTGAATCCATTCGTTATTTCTGCCGTGTTTGCGTTCTATTGGTGGGAATGGCTCTGCCAGATCGCCATTTATCCATTCGTCGATAGTAAATTGATAATATTGCTTACTCCACAACATTCCAGCAAAAGCTTGTCGCTGCACTGTTCGCATATCTTCTGGTAGCGAAAAAGGAGTGATGCGCTGATAAAATTCGTCGGCTTCGCATTGGCGAGTGGCAAAGATATTGTTAAATTCATCTCCAAAAGGCGTCAAACAAAGTTCATTAGTTAGGCGTAATTGAACTATTTTTGTTTCCCCCGCACCAACATTTAATATATAATGTGCAGCCGCTTTCGTTCCAATTTGATTTGGATTTACGGCTGCTTTTTGTTCATGTACTATATAATCATTAATTCCATCTTTGACATAGTGAGATGTATTGCTAACACCAAATAATTTTTCATAATTCGTTTCATTTTCTGTAAATAAAATTTCCGTAGCTTTTTGACAGTATAGCCATCTTTTACCTAAGTTAGAGTGAAAAGCTTCTATTGTAGATATGTCAGAGCTTACTTCTTTTAGAGATGGTTTATCTTGTTTCCCATTCCAAGTCCAAGTATTTCTAAACCAAAGGGTAGGTAAAAGATGGAGTGTTTTTGCTTCTTGTCCCCGGTTGATAACACTAATTTGAATGAGAATATCATCGGTTGAATTTTTGGCGTATTCAATGAAAATATCAAAGTAACGGTCTTCATTAAAAATGCCAGTATCTAACAGTTCATATTCTAGTTCTCGGCGACTGCGACGACGATTTTCTTCTATTAGTTGAGAATAGGGAAATGCTCTGTGGGGATATTTATACAGACATTTCATATAAGAATGGGTAGGGGTGTTGTCTAGATAAAAGTAATACTCTTTAACGTCTTCCCCATGATTGCCTTCATTGCCTGTTAAACCAAACAAGCGTTCTTTGAGAATAGAGTCTTCACCATTCCAAAGCGCGATCGCAAAACACAGCTGCTGATTGCCATCGGAAATACCAGCAATACCATCCTCACCCCAGCGATAAGCACGCGATCGCGCCTGCTCGTGCGGAAAATAATCCCAAGCTGAACCTGTGGCACTGTAATCTTCCCTAACTGTACCCCACTGGCGGTCGCTTAAATATGTCCCCCAGCGCTTCCAATGCACTTGGCGATCGCGTGCTTCCTGTAACCTTTTTTCTTCTGCTGTTAAGCTGGGCATAATTAATATTTTCCTGAAAAATCTGATTAGCTATCTTAAGTATTTGTTATGCATCCTAATTAGAAATGATAGTTTGATTAAAAATAGATGAGTTCGTAATAAACAATTAATGATATAAATCATTCAGGAATAATTCAGCAAATATATAGTAGATTGGTTCAAATTAAAAATTTTAGATGTAATATTTTTTAATAAAAATATGAACAATAAATTAAGTTTTATTAATTATTGTCTACAGTTTTTATGGAAATTTGCGAGCCAACACAACACCAAAATTTTATTGACTGTTATTTGTTTACCAATACTGCTCGTCTTTATTTCCTCAGCAGTAGGTGCAAAACAGCCCAGCAATGATTTAGGTTTGTGGCAAGTTTATCAGCGATCGCTTCAGCAAGCTAAGTATGTTGACTTAACCCATACCATTACTCCACAAATTCCTGTTTGGGTGGGGTTTGGCTCGTCTACGTTTGCACCTAGCATTAATCCCAAAACTGGCAAGCCATACACTTATAAAGCAGATGGTTTTGAAGCAACACACTACGATTTATCTACCGATCAGTTAGGAACTCAGCTAGATCCACCTGCCCATTGGGCTGCCAACTATCCAGCAATTGATGAGTTACCTGCTACCTATACAATTCGACCGTTAGTAGTAATTCCAATTCAGGACAAGGTAAATAAAAATCCAGGTTATCACTTGAGCGTAGCAGATATCTTAGAGTGGGAAAAGAAATATGGTAAGATTCCCAGTGGCTCAGTTGTATTTGTACGCTCCGATTGGTCTAAGGAATGGCCAAACCCAGAACTAGCTAAAAGAAAACAATTTCCTGGCGTCAAGCTTGAGGCTCTCAAGTTTTTGCATCTGCAACGGCAGATTCTATTTCACGGACATGAGCCACTAGACACTGATACTACACCCAATCTAGAAGGAGAAGCTTGGCTGCTGCACAACGGTTATGCTCAAGCAGAAGGCGTTGCTAATTTAGATCAAGTACCAGAAGTAGGGGCGCTCTTGGCAATAGGCTATCCAAAATTCCAAGGCGGTACTGGAGGCTACGCCCGCTATATTGCTATTTGTCCGCCGAATTGGAAATATGGCGTATCGATAAATCAGATTCCAGAGGCTCCTTTACCAAAAGCTGCAAAGCCACTACATTGGGATGAGAAGTTGGGGGTGCGAGTACGGTGAGATTCAGAAGGCAGCTATGCTGGAGGTAGAGGGCAGAAGGGAGCCTACTCTTAAAAGAGTGGAATTATAACAAGGATGTTTTATACCTTGCAGCAAGCAGCCTCAGTATAAGTATTAACTTAATTTGGGCTTTCAACCCAGAACTAAAGTTTTAATTGATACTCTTAACCTTCTGCCTCCTGCTCTCTCCGAAGCTTTGATCGGAGGTTTCCTCCGCACCCTTACGGGAAGTCGCTCCGCGCCTACAAACTTCTCTCTGCCCTCTGCCATCTGCCTTGTTTCTTGAAAGTTACGCTGAACGATAGGCGATACGCAAACTTTGGACAAGCAAAAACCCAGATGCGATCGCCATCAATGCTCCCCAAAACCAGTAAGGTAAAAATAATTCCTGCTGAATTTGTGCTGTATCAGATAGCCCCAAGGAACCAGCACTGTAGCTAAATAAATAGTTGAGTTGATGATAGGTACTTATACAAGCTTGTACACCTAAAAATTGAATTGCAAATCCTTGTACCCAACGAGGCGCTTTGAAACCAATACCTAAAATAATTAAACCTAACAGGGGTATTGCCACCAATCCAAATAGCGATCGCACCCAAATTGCTGTTGACAGCACCAAAAAACCCCCCAAAATTTTCAAACTCCAAGAAGCTGTTTTAAAGCTGCGGGAAGCCAATATTAAAATAGCACCTGCAATTGGCGGCCCCATCGGCCCGGCGGCGGCGACTAAAGCACGACCAATTGAACCCAGAAAAAACCCACCACTATAACTATAAATTGCTACACCTGAACCATTAGGAAAAATCAGTAACTGGCGAAAATCACCTCCTAAAAGCATTGCCATTATGCCATGTGCCATTTCGTGAAACCAAGTTGCCAGTATTGTGAATGGGTATAAAATATAATCTCCGCCAGGAACTTGCCATAATACTACTGTCGCGATCGCGGCTGCCATCAACCAAGTCAGCCCCATGCGTTCAACTTCGGGTGGAGCTTCTGTGGCAAGTAATGGTTGAAAATTTTTCCTTGGTTCCCTCATGGTTCAAGTTCCTTAGGTAATACCTTGTACGGGAATTGCAGTTAATATTTATCCTAACTGCTCCTAAAAGCTTCTAGGGGTAAGTGACTCTATTCTGGCAATTCCAATTGTGTAGAGACCTTGGGAGCAACTTCCCAGATATGATGGGAATTATTTTCACCATTTACTACTCCCCATTCCTGATTCATCACAGAAGGTGAGCTATTGTGCGACATAGGATCGGGGAGATGCGCCTCTGTGGGAACTCCTATACGGATTTGAATTTGAGGCCCAGATCGGGCAAGGCGGAGAATTGCTCCATCAGTAATCGGCGCTTGTCGAATCGCTTCTCCATCCAAATAAGTTCCATTCGCACCCAAACTTACAACTTCCCAACCATTGGGCAATCTTCGCAATTCAATATGATGGCGGGAAACCACAGCACTGTATAAAACAACATGGTTATCCGCCGATCGCCCGATGCGAATGACTGGTTCGTTGTCTTCAAAAGTCCAATTTTGAGCAGGGATCGATTGCAGTGGTTGTAGGAGGATAAGTGTAATCACGTGAGTGGCTTGTATCAATCCTCCCTAATATAACCGCTACTTAAAAGAGTTGAAACAGGAATGTTACCATATCTCCCTTACCCAAACTGATGCGATCGCCTGGTCTTAAACGATGCCGATTTCCTGGTAATAGCGGTAAATTATTGATGTAAGTGCCATTGGAGCTACCTACATCTTCGATGTAATAAGCATCTCCCTCGACACGAATATCGGAATGAATACGCGAGACAATTTCTGAGTTGGGAAATCCAGAAACATCTATATCTGGGGGTATGCGATCATTAGGTTTACCAATATGAATTACAGAAAGATTTTGTGGTAATTCAATTTGCCTGTCAGTTTGGACATGAACTAGTCGTGCTGTTACCTGCTGCAATTGCGTTCTGGCAACTGGTGCTGGGGTTGGTTGAGACGATGGTTCTGGTTGTGGTGCTGGTTCTAGACTTTCTTCCTCAGCAGCTATAGGTTCAGGTGCTGGTGGTGGTGCTGGTGCTGCTGTTGGAGGTGGAGATGGACTTGTTTCTTCAGCAGCGAAAGATTGAGCCTCTGGGGGAACTGCCACTGCTGTTGGTGGTAAGCCTGAAGAGTCAGGAGCACTATAGCTGGCTGTTCCACTCATTGGTATTGGTTGCGGCTGTACTAGTGGATCGGGGTTCATTATGGGTTGTACTTCCACCGGGATGTCTGGTGCAACGGTTGCTGCTACTGCTGTTGCTGTACCTACGCGTAAATGATAACCACATTGTCCGCAGAAAGAAGCATCTGCCTGTACGGTTGCCCCACAACTGGGACAATTCGTAGTTGCTGGTAACGGGGTATAGCAAGCTTCACATTGGATAGCGCCATCAGGGTTGGGATGATTGCAGTTAGGGCAGACGATCATGGTGATAAGCCTTTTGTTCTAAGTCATCGTAATATTATGCCGACAAGCAGAGCGGCAACTCTAGCTTTTGATTTTAACAATTACTGTTTTATAGATAGCTAGGCAGTAGGCAGTAAGCAGAAGGTTAAAAAATAAAAATTTACACCTTATGCTTTATCCTTCATCTTTTTTTAGCTCGCTACCTGCTGCTGCGTCTAGAAGCCACCAAAGTTCTCCTTGGTTTTGAATTAAGCGAGATGGATAAGTTGAGCTATCTGCCTCCGGTGCAAAGACTTGAGCAAGAGCTGGTTTTTTGTTGGCACCAGCCACTAAAAAAATAACGCAATGGGCTGCGTTAATAAACGGATAGGTGAAGGTGATACGAGGATTGCCATCTTTGTTCCCGACAGTGACTAAGCGATCGCTAACTTTGAGTGCTTCTGTATGAGGAAACAAAGATGCAGTGTGGGCATCATCCCCCATTCCCAGCAAAATCACATCCAAAGCGGGAAACTCACCAGGTGAGCAATGAAAAAATTCTTGCAAATGTTGTTCGTGTTTCGCCGCAGATATTGCTGGCTCGCTTTCAGTAGTAGGCATGGAGTGAATATTAGCCGCAGGAATTTCTACCTGATCTAACCATGCACGGCGTGCCATTCCTTCATTACTATCGGGATGCTCGACAGGAACATAGCGCTCATCTCCCCAAAACACATGAATCTGATCCCAAGGAAGATTAAGCTTGGCGATCGCTTCATATAATGGCTTCGGCGTGCTGCCACCAGCTAGGGCAATAGTAAACATTCCCCGTTGTTCAATAGCAGGGTTAATTTTTGAGAGGATTAATTCTAGCGCTCGTGCTACCAGCGCTCCTTGATCCGGTAAAACTTCAACCTTTTTATTCATCGCTTTCTCATCACACGGTGACTTACAGCATTACAATATCGAACTTATAACTTTCTGTCTGTTTAGCTTTTGAAACTTTTAATGTCACTATTTCGTTTCTTCAAGCCTAGTACGACAAATTCCTCCAATATCGCTCAATCTTAATAAAAATCATCAGTAACCTCAGCGAAGAGGACAAGGAGAATGGGGGATTGGGCATTGGGAATTGGGAATTGGATTTTTTCTATGCCCTATGCCCCTTGCCCTGTGCCCGTGTCTGGTGTGTCCCCGCGTCCTCTTCCTCCTTTCACCCTCGATACAATTGCTCCCAATCAGCGATCGCTTGTTGTTGAGCTATTAACAATTGCTGAATTCCTTTTTCAGCGAAATTTAATAACTGATCCAACTGGTTACGGCTAAAGCTACCTTCTTCTGCTGTTCCCTGAACTTCAATAATTCCCAAATGCTGATTCATGACAACATTGAAATCAACGCTAGCGGCAACGTCTTCGATGTAGTTCAAGTCTAGAAACGGCTCTCCTTCTAATAAGCCTACGGAAATAGCTGCTACCTGTCCAGTCAAAGGCGATCGCTCTAGCACTCCCTGCTGCAACAATTTGGAAATTGCATTTGCCAACGCCACAAATCCACCTGTGATCGCTGCTGTTCTTGTGCCGGCATCTGCTTGCAAAACATCAGCATCTACAGTTAGCGTGCGTTCTCCGAGTGCATTTAAGTCTACTGCTGCTCGCAAGCTACGTCCAATTAAACGTTGAATTTCTTGAGTTCGTCCAGATAATTTCAAAAATTCCCGTTCTTGCCGTTGTACAGTTGCACTTGGTAACATCCGGTATTCAGCAGTGAGCCAGCCTTTACCAGTACCAACAAGAAACTTAGGAACTGTCTCAGCTACACTCACGGTACAAAGCACTTTAGTCTCGCCGCAGATTGTCAAAACAGAACCGGGAGCAAAGCGAGTGAAATTTTGCTCAAAGCTAACAGGACGGAGTTCGTAGGGTTGCCGACTGTCTGGACGCTGCCAAGCCATTAGGGTAGCCTCAAATTTCTGATATGTGATACTGCCTTCAGGTTACCTTTTCAGCTAACAGTTTAGATATTTTTAAACAACTACGTAAGAATTTCTATCTACTTGTACTTTCATTAGAGGTGAGGAGCAAAATGGCAATACAAGTTAAATAGAATTTAATACAATATACAGTCCTGTGTTGGATACAATCACCACAAAAATAGAGGGATAAGAACATCTCTAGCACCCACAAAGGATGCTTCTAAATAGTGGACATAATTAAACGTAAAATGCTTATCGCCAGAAACTAGATAAGATAAGTTTTTCCTTCTGTCCACTGCCTCCAGCCTAGCTGCCTTCTACTTACAACAGAAAACTCATAATGTTATACTGCACTATTTCTGGAGGTTGATCACCGTTAATAGTCAATAGACGACGACGGCGATCGTAATATTCCAAAACGGGAATTGTGCGATCATAGAATAACTCAACGCGACGTTGCACAATTTCGGGTTGATCGTCTGGAAGGGAGCGCCCTAAGGCACGAGTGACCATCACGGCTTGTGGTACTTGTAAATAAACTGCCCAAGTTAACTGTTGTCCCAAGCTGTCCAATAAAAAATCTAATTCCTCCGCTTGAAAGGAAGTACGGGGATAACCTTCTAACACCCAACCATGGTGAGCATCTGCAAACTTTAGCCGAGTCCGGATAAATTCAATAATCATTTCGTCTGGGACTAAATCCCCTGTTTCTATGTATGGTCGTGCAATTCGACCCAAACTGCTCAAGCGAGCGATCGCTTCTCGTAAAATTTCACCAGTGGAAATCAGAGGAAGATCAAAGTGATTGCAAAGCCTTTGTGCTTGAGTACTTTTTCCTGCTCCTGAACCTCCCAAAATCACCAATCTCACAACAGTTAACTCCTCATACTGCCCATTTCACAACTGTCTAACTCTGTTTTGCAAAACAAAAAGCAAATTTCCAATCCGGACAATTACGAAGATATTCACAATATCATAGTCTTCATCCCTGCTTTATTCTTTTAATTTCAACTTCTGAATATGTGTGTTATTTGTTACTAACATTTTTATAAATACCGCGAGCGAGCATCTCTTAATAACCCTTGACTTCGGTGCAAAGGTAGTGTTTGACTAGAAAAGCAATTACAAGATAAACTACACACTGCTAAAAACAGCTTGATTATACATACAAACACGTTTGTCAAAAAATACCTCAGTCATAGTACTTAGGTTTTTGTAAATTATTAAACATTATGTTATGGTTACCCAGCTAGAAACTCCAAGTGGAAATTTAACCTTTGGCTTGCCATATGCAGTTGAGGGACTCGTACAAGTTTTTACGAGTATACATCGTAATTTTTTTACTAGTGTTATGGCTCAAGCACTGAGAATTGCCGGTCAGGGTACATCAGTGCTAGTAGTACAATTTCTCAAAGGAGGGATTCGTCAAGGGCAGGAAAATCCGATTCGGTTGGGGCAAAATTTGGATTGGATTCGCTGTGATTTACCTCGTTGCATTGATACACCCGATATCGAGGATACTGAAGCTCAAGCCTTGCAAAAGTTGTGGCAATACACACAAGAAGTTGTCTTTGAGGGTAAGTATTCTCTCGTTGTATTAGATGAGTTAAGCTTGGCGATTAACTTCGGTTTAATTCCCGAAACAGAAGTTTTATCTTTCCTGGCAAAACGTCCTGCTCATGTTGATATTATCTTCACAGGATCAGAAATGCCTAAATCAATTCTGGATTTAGCAGATCAAATTACGGAGATTCGCCGCAGCCATCAACCTTAGGTGATGTAAAAGGGACTAGGGACTAGAGACTAGGGACTAGGAAAAAGCAAGGGAGCAGGGAGCAGGGGAAAAACTTACCCGATCACCAGTACCCAGTCTCCAATCCCCGCTTGCGCGTCTACGCGTAGCGTCTCTGTCAGGATAATCCTCGATTCCCAATACCCAGTACCTAATCACCAGTCCCTAGTCCCTTTTATTTTATGCATCCTACTGCTTTCACATCAGCTACATTCGGTGTATTCTGATAATTTGGTTTGGACGAATTTCTATTTCAAGCAAGTGATTAAGAACGATAAATGGATTACCAAAATGGCTGAAAAAGGCATGATTTTGCCTTTTGAGCCAAATTTAGTTCGGCAAGTGAAAGTAAATACAGCTTTAGGAATTAATCCTGTCATTAGCTATGGCTTGTCTTCCTATGGCTACGATATCCGCCTTTCAGCAAACGAATTTCGCATTTTTCGTCATATCCCTGGGACTGTAGTCGATCCTAAAAATTTTAATTCTCAAAATCTCGAACCAACTCAACTACATACAGATACTAATGGCAGTTACTTTATCTTACCAGCCCACTCTTATGGATTAGGAGTTGCTTTAGAAAGGTTGGAAGTGCCAGATAATATAACGGTGATTTGTATTGGTAAAAGTACTTACGCTCGTTGTGGAATTATTGCAAATTTAACACCTGCCGAGGCTGCGTGGCGCGGTCATTTGACTTTGGAATTTTCCAATTCTTCTAGTGCCGATTGCCGGATCTATGCCAATGAGGGTGTGGTGCAATTACTATTTTTAGAAGGCGAACCTTGTGCGATCAGCTACGAAGCCCGACAAGGCAAATATCAGGATCAGCCAGAAAAGGTTACCTTAGCTAGAGTTTAATCTTTCTACTGTCGTTGCTGCAATTTTGTATCAATTCGCTGTTCTGCTGCTAATCGCTCTAAAGCATAATCATTCATGTCTACAAAATGCATATGAGCTACCAATGCTGGGTGAACAGCAGCAATTTGCCGATATATTTCTTGAGCGATCGCCCGATAGGAAGGATGCCCTTGTCGTGAACTTCGTAATTCCACAAAATGATAGGCTTCACGCAGATTCATCTTCATCCGCCAGCGCACTCGATAGGCAAAGGGTACAACATATTGTGCAGCGTCTGGTAAGTCTTTGCTAATCAACTCAGTTGTTTCGGCTGCAAACTCTAAAGCGTCTCGATAGGGTTGGGTTAGTTTTGCTGCTTCTATTTCTGGTGGAACTATATATCCGTGATGTACAGAGTAGCTTTGACGTTCTTGTGTTAGTACGCGATGTCGATGTAAATCTCGATAAGCACCCAAATCGGCTAAAATATCAAATGTATAGTATGTTTCTTCAAAAGCACGTCCGGGACGATGAAAGCGTGACTCCCGTTCACCCACATAGGTACTAATAATCTCTACTCTTTCTGTAGTTGATAAACTAGCGACGTATTCTTTGAGTTGCTCAAAGGTCAAATCAGTGTGAGAATAAAGAATCGCTGCAATAATCTTTACCTCAGCATCTGGATCGTGTTCTACTAATTGAACAGTGGATGTTGGTGCAGGCTCAATTTCCTTGTGTAGAGACGCGAGATCTCGCGTCTCTATTCGCGTCTTGAGAAGATTTTCTGCCAGCAGTTTTGTGCGTTGACTATTTTTTGATAAGTAGAGCGCAGCCTTAGCCCCCCGTTCAGTTTTTGCACGTTTGACAAATGAAGGGATGAGATGATCTAGCTCTTGCTGCATAGAAATCCCAAGTGTGCGAACTTCCTCATGAGGTGAGGCAGCAAGCTTGACTAGTAAATATTCCAAGGCTCGCCCGTTACCAAACAATCCAACATTAGTCAGAGTTGCCATTGGCAGCAAACCGCGCAACAAGTCTAAAGTTTTAGCTCTGGTTGCATTGTTGTATGCTCGTTCAGAGGTGGTTGTATCTTGGGGAGTACAAGAGCGCACCCAAATTAACAAAGGCTCAGTTAATCCAGTGTAAGTATCAAATAAACGATCTAATGTTGCTTCATAAACTGATGCGTGGCTTGATGCTATAATCGACGATTCTCGATGGTAGCGATAGCGCCCGTTGATTTTGCGATTAAACGGCACATATCTTGTTGACTTCTCCAAAGGAGAAATTCCTAAACGACTGTCTTCAAGAGCTTTGGCTGCAATATTACTAATTCCTTCACAGGCAATATGTGCGCCTCCTAGTTCCGCCACAGAGTCATCACCGTATCCAATTAAGACGCGATCATAAAATGCTTCTGCTTGTTGAATTGCTACTAATTGATCGGCATTATTGTTGGCTGCTTCACCGACAATCTGAGCAAAACTGGCTTCGCTTTCTTTGATGAATTCATCTAGAAGTATACGGCGTAAACTTTTATCACTACGGCTATAACGCGAGAATAATGCACCTTTGACTACTTCTGGCAAATTCCGCAAACCAAAAACAGATCGATCCAAATTAGTCACAAAAGGCTGTAGTAAACAGATCTCCTGTTCAGTCAGCGATTCTTCCCAAAAATCAGTCATTTCTACTATCTCTGTTCTGACAAATATTCAATACTAGTGCTGCGATCGCATCATTTATCTCAGCTAGCTGTGGTGATATTTCAGTAGCAACAGCGTACAAACTGGTTTTAATCAGGCTTTGATTTGAGATGTTGCACTTCAATCACTGTATGCACGTTACCGCGCGGTGCAAAATCAGCTTTGACCGTGACTTCTAGCGGTTCGCAAGCGGCGACAAAGTCATCCAAAATTTGGTTGGCAGATTCTTCGTGGGAGATATAGCGATCGCGGTAATTGTTAATGTAAAGTTTGAGTGCTTTTAATTCCACCACTTTTTCATCGGGTATATAGGTAATGTGAATGGTGGCAAAGTCAGGATAGCCAGAAAATGGACACTTACAGGTAAATTCCGGCAAAGTAATGTCAATATTATAGCGGCGTCCTACTCGCGGGTTGGGAAAGGTAATTAATTGTCCTTCCGCAATATTGCGTTCGCCATACTTTGTTTCTTGGTTTGGCTGAGATGCTGTTTCAAGTGAGGAGTTACTCATAAAAAATTCACAATAATTATTGGTTATTCGTCATTAGTCAAAAACCCTGAGACGGACTTAAAAATCTTCCGCTTCCCAGTCTGGGCAGTTCTCATCATCCCACCCATAGGGATGCATTGCACATACTAATAAGTTACCACCGTAAGCTTGACCGTGGTAATGACGACAACCAATGCAAGCTGAATTTTGTGTTGCTGAAGGTTCAACTGGGTAAGGGAAAGCTGCATCTAAATCATCTCCTGCCACATCTTCGAGTTCCCAGTATAAGTCCTGTACATACTGGTCAAGTTCAGTGGCAATTGTATTTTGTAATTGTTCGGTAATTTCTTCTGTAATTTCAAAAACAGTGTCTACCATTTCACTCATCCCCAGGAAGAAACGTTCTACCTCATCAGCCACTGTTTGTACCACTTCCCAAAAATCCTTTTGCCAGTTTTCCATATAATTAACGTCCTTACAGGCTATTTCCAAAAAGAGGACACCGATGTATTTGCCCGATTATGACTCAAGCTTCCCAAACAATGTGCATTTCATTTTCCCGATGATGGGCGCATAAGCACTACACCATAGGACACTAATTTGCCCTAACCAAATATCTGTGGACGTTCAGTGCTGCTTGGCTGGAAGCACCGAAATACACCCTGAGGAATTTAGTTTCAACTCAAATTTTACGTCATTAAGTAAAAGGTTGATATTAGCATTGCTACGCTAACACCAACCCTTGATAAATTTCTAATTAATTATCGTGTTGCAGACGTTTTAACTCGTCTTCTAGTTCTAAAACTTGTTTGCGTAATTGGTCTACATTATCATCGCTCTGGGTAGCTTTGGCTGTTGGCTGCTCATCTTCCTCTAAAATTTCGATGCGGCGCGGTTCAGAGGGAGTTGTGGTTTCAGCCGTAGTCCCTGATGTAGGTGGCTGTTGAGCTTGCTTCATCATGTCTTCAACGAAGCGGCGGGCTTCCTCTGTAGTCATTTCGCCCCGTGCAACCATTTCGTCTGCCATTTTTTGGAATTGCGATCGCAGTTCGGTTAATGTTCCACCTGCTTTCTCGCCCGCATAAGAAGCCAACCCAACACCGAGATAAAAAGCTTTTTTAACAATATCTCCAAAACCAGGCATTGCAGCTTTTGCGCTCCTAAAATAGGGCGACCCGGAGACTACGCCTACCGTAAGCATCCCGTGTTGCTGCTACCTTCCGGTCCTGACAAAGTTTGGGCGTTACAGTCGCATAGATCCAGGTCTAAAACTAGAATAGCATTAAATACTTTGAGTGTGTTATTCAACTACAATTTTCCACTCATATAGCTTATAGTTGACGCAATCATTTTTTACCAGTGGATCGCGAGCCACGATCGCCTTTGCTTCGTCCATTGAGGCTGCCTCAAATATCATCATCCCACCTCCTAACTCAGACCAGTAACCAGATTTGGCTTTGTGTCCTTTGGCTATCAATTCTTTGATGTAAGCCTTATGGGCAGCTATGTATTGGTCAAAAATAGATTTATCAACTTTGCCTTCCTCAATCTTCACGAAAGTGGGCATTTGCGGGCATCCTCTTGAATGGGTAAAGGTGATTGGGGATTGGGGATTGGGGATCGGGTACTGGTGATTGGGCATTGCCCTATGCTTTATGCCCCATGCCCATTGCCCTATTCCCTATCCTGTGTTACCTCTGCGTTGGAACATAATTAAGCGATCGCTTTTTCCTCAATCTGCTGCTCGGAACTTAGACGCTCCAAAATCTGTAAAACTTCTTGTTCAAATGCCACCTGAGCGCGATTTGTTTTACCACCCACATATAGACGTCCATCTTTTTGCAAAGCCCAAATTTGTGAGTGAGAGAAGTAACTCATCACCACACCGAGCATTAATAAGGCAAATCCTGCATATACGATTGGTACTCCCGGATCGGCTTTAATTTGCAAGCCAGTGCTGCCAACTACATCTAAAACAGTCAACTTTACCCCGTTCACTTGAGTAGACATCCCACTACGTACAGTATCAATCAACTTGCCAGTAGCATCGTAAATTAGCACCATTCCTTGCAAGTCCTTTGCCAGTAGCGAGACACCTTCACTTAAGTCTGGTTTGGTTGGAATCCAGGTTCCCCAAATACGCCCATTTCCGTTGGTGTTCAATTGCGCCATTGGCAGTTGAAAAATAGGACTTTTATTGACGCGCACCCGCACAGCAGCAAGTCCCCAATCTGTTTGATAAAAAGTTACACCACGATAGCGCAGGGGTTGATTGACAAAAATCGTCTTGCGATCTACTTCCTCTCCTTGACTATTCAAAACCGATAAATCTGAATAAAACTGGTCAATATTACCAGTAGATGTATAATCAATCCAAAAACGATTGACACGCAAAGTCCAATCTTTAGTAATTTGTGTTGCTGCCCAAGGGCCAGCATCAACAATATTTTTTACTTGAAAAGTATTGCCACTGGGAATCATTTCTTGGGCCATAAACCCAGTCATAGCTCCCAAAATTGACCCAAATAGAATTACCACAATACCGATATGCACGATAATAGGGCCGATGCGTCCAACTATTCCTTTGCGGGCATACAGAACATTATTTTTATCTTGTTCTTGAAATACTTTGTAGCGCCGATTGTGTAATATTTGAGTGAGATTTTGTAGAGAGTTTTTTTGTGTATCTATTTCCAGTTCTGCACTCAATGCGAGTTTTGTAAATTGCCGGGATTGGTCGTAAAATTTCCAGCGGCGGGCAGCTTTTAAAGCTGGTAACTGACGTGTAAAGGTACAAGCAGTTAAGCTAGTACCAAAAAATATGAGTAGAGCTAAAAACCACCAAGTACGGTATACGTGGTCTAAGCCTAGAGTTAAAATCACTTTCCAAGAGAGGAAACCAAACAGCGCTGGATGTTCTGGATAATTGGCTTGGTAAAAGGCTAGTGATTGACCTTGCTCAATAGTAGTACCGCTCACACTAAAAAGTGCAATAACTAAAAGTAGGACTATTGCTAGACGTAAATCTGTCAGTACAGGCAAAATGTCTTGCCGTAAAGATTGATTTATATTTGACCACAAATTTGATTTTTCAGAAGTTGTGTTATCTACAGTCATTTTAATTATTAGAAGTAATTGTTAGTAGTTAGTAGCTATCTTTGACATTAAGTATCAGTTTTTGATAGAGATATTTTGTTGAATTCACCTATTAACTACTATCCACTATCTACTTAACTAGTTTTAAAATCCGCTCAAGGGAATTCGTGAAATTAGAGAAAAAACACCAAATCCCACCAAAAGTATTCCACTAACTGGGTTAATCCAACCAGACCAACGTCGCATTTCTAGTAACTTTTTAATAGAGGCAGTAAACGTACCTGCCAAAATTAATGGGGCTACATAACCTGCTGCATAGGAAATTAGCAGAATAGCACCCAAAATTAAGTCTTGTGTATTCGCAACCCAACCTAACAAGCTGGCTAAAACAGGTGTGCTACAAGGTGAGGCAACTAAACCAAAACTCAAGCCAATTACATATGCTCTTACTCCTTGAGGCAATTCTTGAGAAATCCAATCTGTACCTCCAAAAGAGGGCAACTGCAAAGGCAATGCTTCTAATAGATTTAGCCCCATGAGAATTGCTAATATACTGACAATAATCGGCAAACCAATTCCTATTTGCCCATACACTTTTCCGACTACAGCTGCTACAACTCCCAGAGTTGCCAGTGTAGTTGCTAATCCTAAAGCAAACCAAGTTGATTGGGCTGCTGCTTGTAAGCGGCTTTTTGCTTCATAACCACCAATGTAGCCAATAGTAATTGGCAGCATGGAAAGCATACAAGGCGTGAGACTGGTAAGCAATCCCGCGACAAAAATGATGCCAATACTAAATAAACTCAGATGTGTCAGCTGGCTAGAGACAAGGGAGTTGGCGAATTGCTCTAGTTGATAAAGTTGGGTTTGCAGGGTTTCAAGCATGGAGTAGATAAAAAGCTAAAATGCTTGCACTGCTTGAATTTTAGCTTAATTTGGTCTGGAAAGTGGGGACTAACAATAACCTATCCTTTGATTTTATGTTCTGCGCCCATATGAGAGAGATCCCCGACTTTTCTTAAAGAAGTCCGGGATCTGAACACCATTAAAACAGATTATTCTGCCTGTACAGACTTTTCCAAAGTAAGCTAAATCTATGTTCGCACTGCTAGGAGTGGAGAAATGTTGTTGGAGTTAAAGCGTATCCAAGTTCCACCAGGGCAACGAGTACTGCTACAAGATGTAAACTGGCAGGAATTTGAAACTATTCTAGAGGATTTAGGAGAACACCGTGCAACACGAATTGCTTATGACAGAAGAATACTAGAGATTATGACACCACTGCCAGAGCATGAATATGATAAAGAAATTATTGGTGACTTACTCAAGGCTTTACTGGAAGAGCTAAATCTTGAATTTATCAGCCTTGGTTCTACAACATTTAAAAATCAAGCAATGGTTCAAGGTATAGAACCAGATCAGTGTTTCTATATAAAAAACGAAGCGAGGATTCGCGGCAAGAAACGACTAGATTTAACTGTAGATCCTCCTCCTGACTTAGCACTAGAAGTTGATGTCACCTTCCGAACTCATCCTAATATTTATGAAGCGCTCAAAGTTCCAGAGCTTTGGCGGTTTGACAAAGGCAAGCTCCAAATCAATCTACTGCAAGATGGGCGCTATGTAGAGTCGCAGGAAAGCCTAAATTTTCCCAACTTCCCATTAATTAAAGTGATTCCCCAATATCTTGAGCAAAGTAGAATTGCTGGCAGAAACGCAACCCTCAAAGTTTTTCGCCTCTGGATAAGGGAACAAATACAACACTAACAACTGAAAATGAGCGAACAACTGCTCGAAGAAATAAAAGTTCGCCCAGCTACATTAGAAGATGCAGCAGCTATTTGTCACGTTCATCTGACATCGGTACGGGTACTGTGTACTCGTGATTATACGGCTAAAGAAATAGAAGCTTGGATAGGCGATCGCTCCCCGGAAAATTACCGCTACGCAATGCAAGAGATGGGCGAGTTGTTATTTGTCGCCGAAAAAGGGGAAGAAATTCTTGGTTTTGCTTCTTTACTAGAAAATGAAGTGCGTGCAGTTTACCTTCATCCTAACTACACGCGTCGGGGAGTAGGTTCTTTGCTGGTAGATGCAGTTGAAAAAGAAGCTGTAGCCAGAAAAATTACCAAACTTCAGCTTGTTTCCTCCACTAATGCTGTTAACTTTTATAAAGCACTAGGTTATCAAGTTATTGAAAGTACATTTCTAACCTTAGGAGCGGGTATACAAATTCCGTGTGTCTATATGGAAAAAGATTTCTAAAAATCTTAATTAATAAATAGCGAATACTAAAGAAAAAATTAAAAAAGCTCTAGGTAAAGTTGAGTAAGAATAAAACCCAATGTTCACAAGGTTTTGTTGAATTTCTTACTTCTATTTAGCTTACGTATTCGGGGCATCAATAGTGACATTTCAACCTAGATATTGGTGATGAAATTTTTAATTGTCAATTTTCTATAACCAAACTATTAGCCTAATGGCATAACCAAAATCTACCTTGGTAATGATGTTCAAGCTGATTAGATAGCTGAATATAGTTCTAAGAAGTTTAAAAAACTATGTTTGTTGTTTTTTAGGTGAGAACGATGACAGGAAACTTGTTAGCTGCCTTAATTACAGCTTTAAGCTTGTTGATTGTTGATTTAGTTGTTCCCGGTGTTAATATTGCTAATTTTCCAGCAGCTTTAATTGCAGCAGTAGTGATTGGCGTAGTTAATGGTTCTGTGAAACCAGTTCTATCTACCTTATCCTTACCGCTTAACTTTTTATCCTTTGGAGCATTCTCACTTGTTGTTAATGGCCTTTGCTTTTGGCTTGTAGCAGCTTTAGTGCCTGGATTTAGCGTTCATGGACTTATAGCCTTTCTATTAGGCCCTGTAGTTCTATCTTTGTCTAGTACTTTTATCAACAATTACTTCGCTGAAAAGAATCTTCTAAAGAGCGGTGACGCTACAAAACCTAAAGCTGAATTACCTTCTAGCTAGCTATCAACTGATAACAAAATAGACGCGATCGCCCGCGTCTGTGACAGAAAAAAATCAAGTTGTATAGATTAAGCCAAAAAATAGAAGCGAACTAATTCTTGAGATGGAGTTAGCACTTCAGTTGATTTCCGAAAATAGAAAAAAGAACTCAAGTAATTTAAACAACTAGCAACAGAAATACCATGAAATTACTTCGTTATGTCCTCGGTTTCTTCTTACCCCCACTTGGCATTTTCTTAACTTATGGAATTAGTACAACCTTTGTAATTAATGTTTTACTGACTCTTCTAGGTTGGCTGCCTGGTAGTATTCATGCAGTTTGGGCGATCGCTAAATATGACGAAAGATTGAGTCGAGAAGGACAAATCTATTAAGCCTGAACAGCTATCAGTCAATTACTCCTAAATAGTTTATAATTACCCCTTTCCCCGAAATAGAGAAAAGGGGTAATTTAATAAAATCAATACTCTGCGCGCCTCTGCGTTGTCCTCTGTGTTCATCTGCGTGTAAAAAAAGCTAATCGCTGATATAAAAGCATACTGAATTCACTTGCTTTCTGATCACCAATTCAAACACCAAAAAAATATAGGGTGATTATTAACCACCCTATATTAATCAGAAAATGTTAACTCTTATTTTATTTATTCACTTTATCAACTGGTTCTTTTTCCTTTAACCAGTCTGCTGCTGATAGCAACAACTCCCTCAACACTTGTCGTAACTGATGCTCTTTTTTGGCTAGTACAGTGCCAGCTTCGCCAAGTTTTTCTTCTACTTGGGAGTGCTTTTGTTGCACCTGTGTAACTACTGCTTCTGCTTGTGGGCGGGCTTGATTAAACCAGTTTTTAGCCTCATCTAAATAATCTTTCACTTCTTCAGAACGTCCGCCATAACGCGCAGCTAAATTGGCTTGTACAATCGCTAGTTGTGCTCTTAACTGGGCGTAGCGTTTTTTTAGTAAATTTACCTCTTCACTATTTTGTATTGTATTGATAGCAGAATCAATAGCAGTTTTGGTATCAGCAGATTCTTGGGTACTTGTTTGTTGAATTTCTGCTAATATTCCATCTACTTCTTGCTGAATTTTATTTTCTTCTTCATCCAACTTAGCTTCTAGCTGTTTTACTTCGGCTTGAGTTTTTATGATATTTTCGTGTCTTTTGCTATTCACAGCCTCTAATGCTCCTTCAATTGACGCCGTTACTTCTTCTTTAAAGTCACTACCCTTTGTTTGTATATTTTCTATGACAGTAGAGACAGCATCTTTCACAATAGAGCGAAGTTCACCGGAACCTTCTTTAAATTCAGAAACTACCTGAGAAACAGCAGACTTTACTATTTCGCGAATTCGCTCTGCTCTTAGTTGTCCAGTTTCTTTTGCCTGTTGGAGATCGGTTTTAATTTGTTCTTTGATATTGTTAGTCATCTTTTACAGGTGTAGGATTTTAACTAATTTGGATAAAAATTTATAGATGAAGACTATGCCATACTGTCATTGTGACGTAGGCTTTTTGAAAGCAGTACTTCCTTTAGATAGAAAATCACTAACCGATTAACGGATATTGAATTTAAGTAGTCTTAAAAAATAAATTGTCTTATTAGACAAGGAAACTCTTGGACAGTGAATTGAAGAATAATTAGATATTTATACATAGGTACTTAGAACCCTAATATAAATATCTATAACAAATGCTATTAAAAGGCATTACTGACCTGCAACATGAATCCGGATAATCAGACGTGACATATCGAGTCTGGGCAAGGGTTTTATGATTACGCAAAAAAATAGCAACGCCTATTAAAGAGTTTCACTTGGTAAATAGGTAGATAATATGACATCCGCTAAATCACCCATGATAAATAGTTTGTAGTAAGGACTTCAGTTCTGGCTTGAAACTAAAGTCCTGACTACGAGCAAACATTTTTATTCAGTTTGATTAACTGGACATGATATAACTAGGCTATAGGAGTATTTACCATTTATTTATGCAAACATAATAGCTATAAAGCTAACTGAGCATTCAGAAAAAGTACATAGAGTAACGGTTGAGCTTGCTAAAGTGAAAACAATAGCGAGGAATTTTATTTTGGAATTCCTCGCTATTATGTGGCTTTCACCTATCAAAATTTGTGATGGTTTTCTGATTTTAATATTAATAAACTAATACCCGATGAAAAGGATAACCTTACTTCAGGCATTCTTCTGGTCAAAATTTTAACTTTCTCAGTTCGCTACCTCAGCCAGTTCAATAATGCGCTCTTCGTAGTCTTTTACCAAAAAATTGAGTGGCTTTTTACTGCGAATCTTGAACTTTAAACCACGCATTTCCACACGCATTAAAATCAATTCTAGGCAGTCGTGGTCAAAACAAACATGGCGTTGCTGATTTTTGCTACCCAAACTAGCTCCGGTAATCACGTGCAACTGGGTATTTTTCTTGAGTTGATACCACAATCCTTCACTAGCATTTGTCATTCTGCTAGAAAAAGATGGACTACTTCCTAGATAAAGTGGATCTACTCCTGCCGCACCTATAGTTTGCTCGTAGTTGTAGTAGTAGTGCAAAGGCACTTCTGCTGCTGGCAAATCTAGTAGTCCTTCATACAACTGTCGTGCAACTTCTAAATCAGACACCATAACTGTATATACTTTCGGCGCACTGGTAAGAAACATCCACATGGCACCGGCATAAGCTGCCAAAAGCATTACCATTATGCCTTGAGTGGAGAACAGGCTATCTAATGGTAGGGAAGGCAAAAAAGAACCTAAAGTATAGGGATTGAGCAGGAATGGTGTCACACTAACTGCTATAACCATGAACAAAATTGGGAATTATATATATGGAAGATAGAAATGGCTTATGTTTTCTAGATTAAGGACTTAAACAGCCTATGTGTTTCTAGTGTATCAATTAACAAACATTATTAGTGTTAGTCATAAACAGGCTAACACAACAACTGTATAACTAACTTAAAGTTTTCCACTACCAAATTAATTTTAGCAACATCGCCTGGTTTAGATTGTGCAAATTCCTCATTTTTCTGAAACTAATCACCCGCTAGTTAAATCACTGTTTCATCACACTGACTCTGAGCTTGTCAGTTTGTTTCAGTGCCATCCTGATTCGGGAAGATACTTTGCAGCAATTTTTTGTCGTTATAGCCCAATTGTCTACACTTTAATTCGGCATTCGGCTCGATCGCCTGTACAAGCAGATTACTTATTTGCCCTCACCTGGCGACATATTTACTATGAGCTTGGTGGATTTGATACCAGTAGCGATCCTTCTAGTAAGGAAAGTCTTACCTTGCAAAATTGGTTAATTAACCAGACAGCCTACTGTATCAACGAAATCGAAGTTCCTCCAACAGAAGCCATTCATTATTCTTTGAAAGCGACTTCTCCGCCGTTATGGTGTTATGTCGAAAAAGCTTTGGAGCAACTACCACCAATGTTGCGTTTGATGGTTTTGATGGCTCAGACGTTTCACTGGAGCGAAACGAGAATTGCTGCCTACCTACAAGCCGAAGGAGAAACAATTTCACCTACCGAAGTAGCAAATTTTCTTCAAGAAGGTTATCGTATGCTAGAAGAAAAATTACCAACCGACATTCGCTCTATATATTTGGGCGAAAACTTACTTCCTCCCGCTCCTGCGTAAATACACTAGTTTTTATGACTTTGTAAGTAGTGATTTATAAAGTTTTGCCAATCTTTCTACATTAAAGCCGCAATTACACGGGCAATTTTTATGAAACAACGGTATCTCATCTTAAGGCATCCAATTTTAAACTTTAGCAGTATTGTTTATTTTTTAGTTTTTAGTTTTTTACTTAGTCCCATAGCTGCAACCGCAGCAGATATTACCGAACAACTCCACCGTCCAATTAATAAATCGGCGGTACGAGAATTAAGGGATCAAGCAGATACTTTGCTACAGACAGGCAAACAGCAACGAATCTCAGGCAGTCTCGATCAAGCAGTAAAATCTTGGTTAAATGCATTGGAAATTTACCATTCTATTGGCGAGCTAAAAGCGCAAGGTTTGATTTACGATTTTTTGAGTGAAGGCTATCTGCAACTAGGACGCTATTCAGAGGCAGAAGATGCGATGCGACGAAGATTAGCGATCGCCCGTGATGTTAAAGACTTCCAAAGTCAGATTTTTGCTCTCAATAACATCGGTACATTGCTACTGCAACAAGGAGAACCCGCAAGTTCCGCTAAAACTTTTACACAAGCACTCGAAATTGCTCGTCATATTCAAAACCTTGAAGGGCAAGGACTTTCTCTCAGTAACTTGGGTTTAGCAACTGCAAGATTGGGAAATTACAATCAAGCAATTCAACTTTATGAAAATGCTTTAACCTTCCGGCGTCAAACTGGCGATCTAATTGGTGAAGCTAATACCTTTAATAATTTAGGCGATGCCTATCTAGCAGCTAATAATTATCAAGGCACGATTAGTACCTACGGGGCAGCACTGCGCCTAGCCAAATCAAAGAGCGATCGCATTAACGAACTACGAGCAATAGATGGTTTAGTAGCCGCTCATAGTGCTGTCGGACGTCACGAACGTGCTTTTGATTTATTACAACAGCGATTGGCGCTTGCTCAAGAATTACGAAATCTGCGGGAAGAATTAAAATCTTTTGAGTCCTATGCTCAATTGCATGAAAAGCTAGGCAACTATCAAAATGCTCGCAATTTTTACGAAAGAGCTATCCTCACAGCCCGCACGCTCCAAGACAGCAAACAAGAAGTATCATTGGTTGACAAACTGACTCAAATGATGCGTAAAGTCAGCGTCAAAGGGACTAGAGATTAGGGATTGGGTATTGGGTATTGGGTATCGGGGATTGGGAATTGTATTTTTCCTATGCCCTATGCCCCATGCCCCTTGCCCATGTCACCTGTTCCCTGTCCCCTGTTCCCTATCACCTATATTCATCAATGCTGCATCTGCTTAAAATTAATGCGATTGCGCCCCTCTGCTTTTGCTTGGTAAAGCGCCTGATCAGCTGCTGCAATTAAAGTTGAAGGTGAAGTATCAAAACTGGGAATGATTGTGGCTACTCCTAAACTTAAGGTGACGTACTGACTGACTGTAGATTGAGAATGAAAAATCTTCAATTCTCTAACTCCAGCTTGCATTGCTTCCGCCACATGAACAGCACCCGAAGCATGAGTAAAAGGCAAGATTACAGCAAATTCTTCACCACCGTAACGTGCTACTAAATCCTGATTTTTCTGGGCTGTATCCTTTAAGACGGTAGCTACCTTTTGCAAACAAGCATCCCCTGCTGGATGACCATATTTATCGTTGTAAAGTTTAAAGAAATCAATATCACATAAAATCATTGATAGTGGCGATCGCTGCTGTGCTAGTTCCAACCATTGAGAATTGAGATACTGATCAAAGCGACGACGATTAGCCACGCCAGTCAAACCATCTTCGTTTGCAAGTTGTTGCAAAGCTTGATTCGCTGCTTCTAGCTGTTTGTATACTTGCCCTTGTTGTAGTAGCCGCCTGACTCGTCGGCGTAACATTGCCCAATGAATAGGTTTAGTTACAAAATCGCTTGCTCCAGCCTCAAAAGCACGATCTACTGAATCAGTATCGTCTAACCCCGTAATC
The DNA here is from genome assembly GCF_030381805.1 of Chlorogloeopsis sp. ULAP01. Taxonomy (NCBI): domain Bacteria; kingdom Bacillati; phylum Cyanobacteriota; class Cyanophyceae; order Nostocales; family Chlorogloeopsidaceae; genus Chlorogloeopsis; species Chlorogloeopsis sp. ULAP01. The sequence goes on along the minus strand of NZ_JAUDRH010000009.1, from coordinate 255,119 downwards.
ATTAATATTGGAGTGCGATCCCAGAGCATAGAAATCAAACTATTACTGAAGGAAGAACCATGATCAAAGGATGCGAGTGCTAATGCTAAATTTTTCTTGGTAATGTGGAGCAGTTCCTGACAACAAGTAAAGCCATCCATGATTGGCATTACTGCATCTAATAAAATTAGATCCGGTTTGACAACAGTGTAAGCATCTAAGCACTCTTTACCATTGCTAACCTCGACAACTCGGTAGCCTTCTTGTTCCATCGCTTCACGCAACAGTAATCGCATTGTCGCATCATCATCAGCCACCAGAATCAAAGGAGGCTTGCTAGAAATCGAAGAAAAATGGCTTGTGCCTGGCATGGGCGCTTTCCAGCGAAAATAAGTGTTAGAGCTATATAATTGCCGATAAAACTTCAAAAATAGCTAAATATAGCATATATGACAGTTTTTATCCTAAAAAAGTTCTTATAACTGATAATCAAGCAGGGGATATATCAGTGAAATCTTTGCTTTTATACCTGTAGATTTCTCAAATGTTTGATTTTGCGTTTCCCTGCCCATGTAGAAGGCAGTTCCCCTAATTGATAAATTGGTAAATTTATATTCATGAGTAATAGCAAGCTCGATAAATGGTAGTATTTATCTTTCCCTCCAACAAACAGGACAACCAACAATAAACTGCGATTTTCTTGAAAACTTCAAATGTATACTTGAAGTTTAAAGTTATACAGTTCGTTGAGACACACATTGAGAAAGAACGAAAATTGCTAGAGCGCAGAAAATGTATAGATAATCTTTTAGTTTTAGCTAATGTTCCAAGCTGTTATACTTCAAGATGCTTTAAAAAATATTTGTTTTAGTAGTATTATTCAGTAATGATACGAATAACAATAATATAAATATATAAACTATCCATACTACTGAAGTATGTGAGCTTGAAGTTTATTAATTCTTGATCAGGTGAATAAAATTATGAGGATAAACAAAACTAAAACTAAGTAAAAATTTACAAACACAAAATACTTCAAGTTCAAATCTTAATTTTTACTTCCTTAGGTGTATATTATGCCTGATTCATTAATGTACCAACAAGAATATTTTGTTGTTTTAGAAACAAATCAACCAGAACAATTTCTGACTGCATCAGAGCTACTAGAAAAACTAAAGGGAATTCTTCAAACAATTAATATTCAGGATTTATCTCCAGATCTACGCTCACTGGATTCTGCGGAAGAAAAAGCAAAGTATTTACTTAATACTACTTGTGAACTTGATATTGGAGTTGGGCAATATTTGCAGTGGTATGCAGTCCGCTTAGAGAAATAAACTTGTTGTTAATAGAAGAGTGCTAATAGCTAATGGTTAAAAGACCATAGGAATCAGGTTTGATTTCTGAAAAAAATTAAGTATTTGTAGGGGAGGCAGTTTGCGGTGTAGATTTTCTGACCGCAAAACTGTCGTTGTGTTATGACTTTAGTCAACGCACCAAAACCTTGAAAATGGTGCGTTACGCTTTGCGTTCACACACCCTACGTGTTGTTCAAAAATCTATTAGCTATTAACTATTAACAATTAGCTCTTATTCGCAGTAGCAATGAGCGTCAGTTCAATTTTATCTGAATCTACTTGCGTAACTTGCACATCTACTCCAGGGCCAAAATAATTAGTCATTTTCTCTTGTTTCTTTTGCCAGAGTTCAATTGGTATTAGCGGCGAATCAAACTCTAGAATGAGGGCATAAGCTCCGTTAATTTCCTCTTCTCGTAACTCTGTTAGCACTGGTTGTTCTGCTTCCGAAGGGCTTAAACCCAAGTAAGAGAGTGTACGATCAAAGTGGGTATTTTGCCCGTAACTATAGCGGGTAATGTCCTTGCGGATTTTATTTTGAGTGGGAGTAGCTTGCTGTTTCTGCAATGCTAAAACTTCTGGTGTAGTAGGTTTGCTGAAGGGAATAGGTTTAAGTTCGTTAGCTTTGAGTGCTAGTCCTCCCAGCACCAGTGGTATCCCGTAAAAAAATCCGACAAGATTGAGAGTAGCATTATCAGCTGCGTAGGCGACGATACCGATGATGGTTAGAATCCCGCCGACTGTTAAACCCAGTGTTCCCAAAGATATTTGGCGTAACATGACCTTAAGTTGGTATTAATTCTTAGCGTCTCAGTTTTATTATCATCGGCGATCGCACAAGAATTAGGGAAGAGGAGCGGCAAAAGTCTTTCTAGTTTTGAGTTAACTTTAAATAAACATAAGAAAAGTTGCAAACGGAAAAAACAATGGATCCACAGACTATTAAAGAACGAATCACCGAAATTCAAAATAAACGCGAGTATTTGCTAGGCTTGCTAGAGCAACCAAATCTAGGAACTTTGAGAATAGATGTCAATCAAGCATTGGAAGAAATGGATGAGTTAATTGATGAATATAGACGCACCTTTCCAGAGACAGAGTCCAATTAAGCCTTAATTAAGTACATAAAAATAAGCGTTTGCGTCGGCAGCAACCATTGTTTTCCGGTTCTACCGACGCCTTTTGCAACACTCCTTTCATAATTTACAAGTCCCCAAAGTTAGATATTTCTTGGGTCACCCTGACTTAGTTCACTATAATATTTCATCCTGTTACTGAGTCATTAGCCGCCCGTTGTCCTAGCTGCCTCACTAAAGAAACTAGTTCACCAGTCGGCACATCTTTTTTGCAAAAAGCATCTAAACTTCCTGTTGCTTTAGCTTCGATAAATTTAGAATCCTCCACAGAAGAGTAAGCAATAATCTGGGTATTGGGAGCAATTGCCTTAATGTGACTAGACGCACTCCAACCATCCATAACAGGCATCTGTAAATCTAAAACAATTACATCTGGTTGGTAGCGCTGAACCATTTCTATTGCTTCTTGACCGTTAGAGGCTAAACCTACTACTTGAATCTTTTCTTGAGCAGACAAGATTAATTGCAGGGTTAAACGAGTTAGTTCGTGATCGTCAACCACTAAAACACGCAAGGTAGAAGACTCACAAGACAACATTAACATCCAAGGAAACAGATGTACGACAACTTTTATAGTTTATGAGAACAATGATGAAACTTTACTCTATCCTATGGTTGAATAAATTATATTTACCTACTTTCTCTATGAACATTTAATATCTGTGTGGAAAATTTAAATCAAAAATTGAGGTTTAGCTGTCACGAGATACAGAACTTTATTTTGAATTAATTAGAGTTGAGGCGATCGCAGTTGAGTTTAACGCCATAGACATCAGAATTTTTTGGGAACTAGTTTCTGGGCAATCTTCGCCAGGGCGTCTTTGGATGTAGCTGCCATTGGCTTGTAATTCCCAGGCTTGGCGATTATCTGCTAGCATTATGCCTAAAATTTCTTGCAAATCTTTTGCGATATCTGGATCTTGTACTGGAGTCACCACTTCCACACGGCGATCAAGATTGCGGGGCATCCAATCTGCACTGCCGATATAAATTTCTTCCTGTCCATTGTTATAAAAATAAAAAATACGGGAGTGTTCCAAAAATCGACCAATAATACTTATAACGTGAATATTTTCGCTGATGTCTTTTAGTCCAGGACGCAAACAGCAAATACCCCGCACAATTAAATCAATTTTTACTCCAGCGCGGGATGCTTCATATAAGGTAGCAATTATTTGTGGATCGACCAAAGAATTCATTTTGGCTACAATTCGCCCAGAATTTCCTTTTTGAGCATTTTCGATTTCTCGATGGATCAGATTCAAAAAGCGATCGCGCATATTCACGGGCGCAACCAAAATTTGCCGATAAGATTTTTGCAAGGAATAACCAGTTAAGAAATTAAATACATCTGTGACATCAGCTCCTAATTCTTCTCGACAGCTAAACAATCCCAAGTCTGTGTAGAGTCTGGCAGTTTTTGGATTGTAGTTACCAGTACCGATATGCACGTAACGGCGGATGCGTTCTTGTTCGCGTCGCACCACCATAACAATTTTACTGTGGGTTTTTAGCCCTACCAGACCGTAAACAACGTGAACGCCTACACTTTCTAAACGTCTTGCCCAATAAATATTATTCTCTTCATCAAACCTGGCTTTAAGCTCTACCAATACAGATACCTGCTTGCCATTTTCGGCAGCTGCAATTAAGGCATTTACTATCGGTGAGTCTCCAGAGGTGCGGTAGAGAGTCATCTTGATTGCCAGCACATTTGGATCGTGGGCAGCAGTGGTAATGAAGCGCACTACTGATGCCGAGAAGGATTGATAGGGATGGTGTACGAGCAAATCTCGTTCCCGAATCACAGCAAAAAAATCTTTTCCTTCTTCTATTTCCCGTACCTCTGAACCAACGATGTTGGGTTCACGAATTCTTTGCAAGCGGGGAGTAACTACAGACTGCCAAGGCGGATCTTTAAGTTCTGGTAAGGGCAATGACATAAAATACATTAAATCTCGTAGCCCCAATAGCCCATCTACTTCGTAAACATCACTTTCTGTAAGTTCTAAATCTTCTACCAAGCGATCGCGTATTGCTTGTGGAGTTTGAGATTGAATTTCCATTCGCACTGGAGTACCACCAACGCGTCGTTTTCGTAGTTCTTGCTCAATTGCCAACAGTAAATCGTCGGCTTCATCTTCTTCCAATTCCAAATCGGCATCGCGAGTAATACGGAAGAGATGGTATTCTTGAATATTCATCCCCGGAAATAGAGACTCTAGATTGTGAGCGATCGCCTGCTCCAAAGGTATACCAGTCCAAACGAATGGTTTGTCCTGATGCTGAACTCCTAATTCTGGTGGCAAAGCTAAAAACCTGGGCAAGACTTTGGGTACTTTAACTCTGGCAAAAAGTTCTTCTTCCGTTTCTGGATTTTTGACTACAACTGCCAAATTTAGGCTGAGATTGGAAATGTAAGGAAAAGGATGACTAGGATCGACAGCAAGGGGAGTAATAACTGGAAAAATCTGTTCTTCAAAATAATTGTCTAAATAATTTCTTTGTTTCTCTGTCAAATCTATATAATCTAATATGTGGATGCCATGATTTGCTAGCTGTGGCTTTAATATTTGCTCAAAATGTTGATGTTGTTGAGCTACTAAAGGGCGTAGAAAAAAACTAATCTCATCTAATTGTTTTTGTGGTATTAAACCATCAAAAGTTAATTTGCTAACTTTTGCTTCCACTTGTTGTTTTAATGCTGCAACCCGCACCATAAAAAATTCATCCAGATTGGAACTCGTAATAGCCAGAAACTTAAGACGTTCCAAAAGAGGCGTACGCGGGTCTAGTGCTTCATGTAATACTCTATTATTAAACTCTAACCAACTCAGTTCACGATTGAGATAGTATTGCGGATCGCTGAGATTGATTGGTTGATTGGTAATCTTTTTAGATTTTGGCATGGTTTCCAAATATAGGCAAAAGCAGCCCGTATACTGGACTAAAATATACCAGAAAGCAAACTTATTATAAGAATGGTTCTGTGATAGCTCTACTGGAATTTGTGTTTAAGTCTAACAATATACATAGTAAATGAAATCAAGCCGCAACGGATACTCAAGAGATACTATTGCGAATGTTGATGTATTTATATAATTTCAGATTTTTTCATTAATACACAAAATTCATCAGTGAACCTATTTGGTTCACAAAAAATTTGCCATTATACCTTGATGAAGCCATTGCCAGCATTGGTTGGCAATTTAGAGTTGATCTAGATCCAAATTTTCTGGACTGTATTAAGTTTTATTTCACCTTGACTACTAACACAGAACACGGCCCTTCTTCTACCACTTGGCTGCTCACAGAACCCTGAACAATTCGGTTTACACCAGTTAATCCACGGCTGCCAATTACAATCAAGTCCGCCTTATAAATATTAGCAAGACGAATAATTTCTTCTGCTGGATCGCCACTGACAAGTTCTATTTCACTTTCAACAGGTAGCTGAGTTTGGTAGAATTGCAGCTGTTTTTCGACTTGTAAAGAAGAAAGCGCTGGTGAGTCTGGATGAGGGCGATCGGCTGGTAGCTCCATTTCAGACTCTGGAGGAGGAAAAACATGACAAAGAATCACCTTACTGTCCTTTGCCAATACCAAATCCTGTAAAGTCTCAATTACTCGGTCGGCAATTTCTGAAGCGTCTAGAGCTACCAAAATATTCTTTAGCACCACTCGTGTCTCCAAAAGAGTAGTCATAATCAACTGCTTACATTAAAGCGATTCTTGTGGTTTTTTCAAGTTGTATAGCCTTACACTTTAAGTTTGACGCCATCATTTAATTTTTATCTAAACTCTAGGGAAAAATTAATAATTAAGTAAGTGTTAGTAGTTAGTTGTTGCTTGTCAAACACAATCACCTACAGCAGTTGCCAGGTAGCATAAGCCATTAACAGAGTTTAAGCCTGTTTCCTACGATGAAATTACAGGACTTGTACAAAATACCTCTTTAACTCTTATTTTTCTGTGTTCTCCGTGCCTAGAGGGTTTTTATTCTTCGTTGACTTGTGCGTAAGTGCTAAATTCAAATTGCCTATTCTTCATTTTTTTCTTCTTTTTGAACTCGACGCCGGACTGCATCGGCGTGGGAGGGCAAGCCCTCAGCTGCTGCAAGTACATTAATTGCGTCTGCCACTTTTTTCAAAGCTGTGGGAGTGTATTGAATAATACTTGAGTTTTTCAAGAAGGTTTCAACTCCCAAGACAGAGGTATAGCGAGAAGCGCCAGAAGTAGGTATGCTGTTATTAGGACCAGCAACATAGTCTCCTACTGCTTCTGGTGTAGAGTAACCCATAAAAATTGCACCAGCATGGCGAATAAGTGGTAATAATGCCCACGGATCTTCTACTTCTAACTCTAGGTGTTCGGGAGCAAACTCATTGCACAACTCAGCTGCGGCTGTTAAGGACTCTACAATCACAATCAAGCCGTAATGAGCGAGTGCTTTCTCTGTTAAAGTGACTCTGGGATGATCCACCAACTGTCTTTCTACCGCGACTTGTACATTCTTCGCTAGTGCCGGATCAGTAGTTAATAAGATTGCTGCCGCCATCGGATCTTGTTCGGCTTGTGCTAGCATATCGGCTGCGACATGAACGGGATTTGCGGTCTCGTCAGCAATAATTAATACTTCGCTGCTTGGACCTGCCAAAGAATCAATCCCAACTGTTCCATAGACGAGTTTTTTGGCTAGTGTCACATAAATGTTACCCGGTCCTGCGATCACATCTACTTTCGGAATCGTTTTTGTTCCGTAGGCTAAAGCAGCGATCGCCTGCGCTCCGCCAACGCGATAAATTTCCTGCACTCCAACTTCTTGGGCAGCCACCAAGACTGCTGGATGAATTATTTTTCCAACTCCTGGTGGTGTGACCATGATCAAGCGCCTAACTCCAGCCACTTTTGCTGGAATTGCACTCATCAAGACCGTACTAGGGTAAGCAGTACGACTTCCAGGTACGTATATTCCCGCACGATCTACAGGGGTGTAACGCTTGCCCAATACCACTTCATCATCGCCAAAGTGTACCCAGCTTTTTGGAACTCGTTGGCGGTGAAAAGCTTCAATTTGCCGACTAGCTAGCCGTATTGCTTCCAGTAACTCTTGTGATATCTGTTGGTAGGCTACATCTATTTCTGAGCCTGTAACACGCAGTTCTTCTGGCTTGAGAATTTGATCATCAAACTCTACTGTGTAATGCAAAACAGCTCTATCACCTTGGCGCTTCACCGCTTGCAACACTTCCCTCACTGTTGCTTCTTTGTGAAGCACCTGTTCATCATGGGTGCGATCGCAGATCCTTTGTAGTTCCGATCTGACGTCTGCCTGCTGAGTAATAATTCGCAGCATGGAGTAAGGACAATGCCAACGTTAGAATATTGCCGCTTGAGAATGAGTCTTGCTCCTTACCCCAAAGGGTATGGTAGCTAACACCAACTCTCTTCTCTAGCTTAACCTGGATTTTTTTGATACTCCCACGGTTTCCAGCACATGGTTATATAGGAAGAGGAATTATATTGCGATCAGGCTACTTAACTTTTCGACCAATCCAGCAATAAACAGAAAGTGGACGTGCTAATTTCCACTTTTTAATTTTATCATCTCCCAAAGTTTGCAGGAATGTACGTGTATCAGATATAGCCGTTTTTGTCAAGATAAGTAAGTTTGAGTATAAAATTTGCCTATTTATCTACTTTACCAGCTTGGATGTAGTATAGACCAAGTGGTTGGGTGTCTACATTTTAACCCTTTAACTTTAGTCATTCACAAATTCTCACCTCTAGTGATGTGTTCCCCAGAGAACAGACTAAATTGAAGGCTATTGCTACCACGTGATTGTGATGGTGAATTATCAGGTAGTACTCAGGTACCTCATTCTAACGTATTTCTTGCGGGGAAAGCAAAATAGGTATGGGGCTTTCATGCATCTGGTCACGAATTAGTAATTTGTGTTTAAGTTTAGGCTGGGCAGAGAAAGTGGAAATTTGACCAATGCCTGTACTCCATTTTCTCTACTCGACCTCATCGAAGATTTCTGCTCTATAGCTCCTAGCAGAGCAAAAATACAAATAATAATGAGACGTGAGAAAGCAGCAAGAATGTTTACTCATCTACTGCCTCCCCACGTCAGATGATCATTGACTCATTTTATTTTTAGTCGTCCTCGTCCTCAAAATCGTCGTCCTCGAAATCGTCGTCCTCGAAATCGTCTTCTGCGAGGTCGTTGATTTCACTGGGAATCAAATCATCGTCATCATCCAAGATCGACGACTTTTCTGTGCGTCTGGTGCCAAAGGGCGAATCCATGCCAAGAGTTGGAGTATCTAAATTGTAAGTGCGGGCTGTACGGTCATCCAGCACCATATCTAATGGATCTTCCACTTCATCCAAGACACTGCTGAGTCCCTCAGTATAGTCTTCGACTACACTAGGTTCTTCATAAGCATTGAAGCCTGTTCCAGCAGGAATCAATCGTCCGATAATTACGTTTTCTTTCAAACCGCGCAGCCAATCGGATTTTCCTTCTATTGCTGCTTCAGTCAAAACGCGTGTTGTCTCTTGGAAGGATGCGGCAGAAATAAAGCTATCGGTGTTCAAAGATGCTTTGGTAATACCTAGCAATACAGGAGTGTATTGTGCTCGCGCACCACCGGTGATTGCCATTGCTTCATTGACTTGCTCGATTTGGCGCAATTCTACTAATTCACCGGGCAGCATGGTAGTATCACCACCATCATCTACCCGCACTTTTGATGTCATCTGTCGGACAATAACTTCAATGTGTTTGTCAGCAATATCAATACCTTGGGACTGATAAACCAACTGCACTTCGTTTACCAGGAAAGTCTGGACTTTTTGCAAGGCATGGCTAGCACAGGCATAAACTCCATCTTCAGAACCAAGGTTAAAGAAGACTTCCAAGATTTCGTGGGGATTGGCTGGCCCGTCTGTAAGCGTCTGCCCCGCACTTACCGTTTGTCCATCTGTAACTACTAAGTTCTGTCCTGGCCCCATAGTGTAATCGGTGACTACCCCATTAGGCTCGATCACTTTTACAGCGATCGCTTCATCGCCATCGCCATAAACAACCTTGACCTCTCCCGCCCGTTTTGCTAAAATGCAAGCCTCTTTTGGCTTCCGAGCTTCGAGTAGTTCCTCAATCCTGGGCAAACCTTGGATGATATCTCCAGTCTTAGCCCGTTCAAATACCAGCAACACCAAGTTATCGCCACGCTGTACCAAATCTCCATCTTCTACCTGCAACACCGCACCAGCACTGACACGATAAGGACGACCAACACGGACGGTGATTTCCCAGCTGGCAGGGGCAAGGGAGGAAGAACTAGCCGTAGCCTCCGCTCCTCCACTTCCTGCTGCTTTAACTGATACAACTTGCCCTGATTCTTCAGTAAAGATGCCAGGGGAAATTTCTGCGCCTTCTACCACCAAATCACCCGCCTTCAACTTCGGTTGGACAGTAGAATTAATTGTGACCATATCAGTGTGACGACGCAATACTAAGCAGCGACGAACAGCTTCTGTACCTTTTTTGACGCCCCGCACAATCCCGCCTTCTTTACATAAGATTTGGGTACGCGCGACAACAGAGCCTGGGGCAATAGTGTGTCCGTCTTCTACTTCAAGGGTGGTATGAGTACTACCTTGAGTGGCATCAGCAGCGATATCTCGACGAACTGTTAAGGACTCCAGAATCACCAACTGTAAGCGCTGAATTTCTGAGTCACTGGGATCGGCTACTAACTCAATATCTGCCGCCAAAGGAGAAGAGGTGTGTTCTTGTTCGCCTTCTTGTTCAATTTCCAGTACGAGTTGGGTTCGCAGTAGTTCTACACCTTCAACCGATCTGACACGCTCAGAATCTTTGTAAGGCAAGCGCTGCACTGCACGTAACTGAATCGAACGCCCGGTTTGTTGGCTAACAGATGTAGTTGATGGCACATCAGGTTGATTGGGTACAGGAAACTCAACGACAGGACGAGAAAGCAGCGCGGGACCTTCTGGAGTTTCCACGTACTGAATATATCGCAAGTCGTTGAATACTTGTCCCATAAATTCTTCCCCAGGTTGAACAAAGGTATTATCTTTGCTCATCACTGCTTCTGGATCGTCAACCATCAGCAGTTCTCCTGGCTTAATCACTACTTCCCGCAAAATGTCATTTTTCTGCGTAACCTCAATCACACCGCTATTTTGACAGAAGATGTCTTTAACTACCTCTGTACCAGCTTCGAGAAACTGACCGTCCTCTACCAATAACAAGGAGATATCTTTGTTGACTTCATGGGTTTCTTCAGGAATCCACAGTAGTGTGCCTCCTTGTACCACTTCATAACCTTGCTTGGCTTTACCTTTTTTCTGGACATCAACACCAGCGTACTTGAGCATACCTCCAGTCGTGGTGCGATAGCGATCGTCAATCAACTCGGCTACCACCTGCCCATTTTGGACTTTGGTTCCTGGAGTTGCCCGCAGGTTAAAGACTTGGTTATTACCAGTAGTTACCAAGTAGTTATTCTTACCTTGAGAGCTTTGGACGGTGACAGTTGCCTGGTCTAAAACAACAGAAGCAGTGATAATTTCAATTTCCCGTGTAGATTTACCAGGTAATGCTTCCGGTAAGCGTACTACACCACCATGTTGAGTGGTTAACTTAGTTTCTGCTAGGACACCGTTACTATCTATAGTGTCGTTTTCTTTGACTACTAATTCGGCTCCTGGTGGTAAGTTATAAACTTCTCCTGAGAGAATCCAGATCAAACCACCCCGCGTAGCAGTAGTTGTGGTGTTGCCTTGACGGTCAGTTTTTTGTTCTGCCACCAGTTCGGCAAATTTTACTTCTCCTGCTAAGTCAGAAACTACATCTTTAACAGCTTTTTCTGTATTGGCACGAGTTGTGCGTCCACCGATCGCTACTTCTGCGATTAACTGCCCCAACTTCACCTGTTGCCCATCGGTGACATACAATGTAGAACCTTGAGTAACCGGGATTTCTTTATTGGCTTGAGAGCTATCTTTAGGAGATTCCAAAACTAATGTGGCGTTGGCTTCCACATACAAAGCGTCTTCTCCATGACGGGTACGATAGGCTCTGGTTCGCATTCGCTTCGGAAAGCGAACCGTACCATCCATTTCTGCCCGTACTTGTTTTGCGACTTCACCAGTAAATACACCACCAGTGTGGAAAGTACGCATTGTTAACTGCGTACCAGGTTCACCGATACTTTGGGCTGCAATAATACCCACTGCTTCACCAAGATCCACCATTTTGGCGTGGGCTAGACTCCAGCCGTAGCAGTGTTGGCAAACCGATCGCGCTGCTTCACAAGTTAGAGGCGATCGCACAACGACTTCAGTCACTCCGGCTTTTTCAATTACTTTGGCCAGATCGTCGGAAATAGGTGTATTGCGTGGTGCAATTACTTCTTTGGTTGTGGGATGGATTACATCCTCTCCAACCACTCTTCCCATCAGGCGGGTACCAAGATTGATCATGGTTTTGCCGCCTTCTTTCATGGCGCGTAAGGGAATGCCCCTAGTTGTGCCACAGTCAATTTCCCGGATAATGACGTCCTGGGAAACGTCTACCAAACGACGGGTGAGATAACCAGAGTCTGCTGTTCGCAAGGCTGTATCTACTAATCCTTTGCGCGCACCGTAGGAGGAAATAATATATTCGGTAACGGTGAGTCCTTCGCGGAAGTTAGTTTTAATCGGCAAGTCGATAATTTCCCCTTGCGGATCAGCCATTAGTCCACGCATTCCCACCAATTGTCGTACCTGGGAGATATTACCCCTAGCTCCAGAAAATGCCATCATGTACACGGAGTTCAGGGGATTTGTCTTTTTGAAGTGGCTGACGACTTCATCTTTAAGGGCTTCTGAAGTCCCATTCCAGGTATCAATTACTTTCTGAAAACGCTCAACTTCAGTAATTTCACCACGTTGATAGCGTTCTTCGGTGGCGCGAATTTCTGCTTCCGCGGCTTCGAGCAGCGATCGCTTGGAGGGAGGCACCATCAAATCTTCGACGCTGATTGAAACTCCAGCTTTGGTAGCGTAGCGGAAGCCTAAATCTTTAAGCTTATCTGCCATCACCGCCGTCCGCGCTGTACCATAATGCGTAAATGCCCAAGAAATTAGATTTCGCAGTTGCCCTTTGTCAACAACACGGTTGCGGAAAATCATTTTGTCGTTAGTCATTTGTCGTTAGTCCATTGCTAATTGCTAATTGCTAATTGCTAATTGCTAATTGCTGAGTACTATGAGCTACTAGCGATTAACTATTAGCTGGCCAGCGCTTCCTGAATTGCTTTATTGTAAATTACACGACCTGGTGTAGTGTATATATACTGAGTAATTACTTCTCCTTGAGCGTCTTCTCTAACTCGACGATACTTGTACAACAAAGTCCGGCTACCATCTCCATTTGTGATCACTTCTTGTGGCTCATTGTCTGGCTGATCTGCCTCCATCTCGCCTTCATAGCGGACGTAGACATAGGCATGTAGATCGACTTGCTCTTGCTCGTAAGCCATAATTACATCATCTAAAGAAGCAAAGTAGCGTCCTGCACCCTTTGTGGCATGGGGATTTTCCGCTGTTAAGTAATACGCTCCTAAAACCATATCTTGGCTAGGCGTGATAATTGGTCTACCTGTAGCTGGTGACAAAATATTGTTAGAAGCCAGCATCAACAATCGTGCTTCCGCCTGACTTTCCAAAGATAACGGTACGTGTACCGCCATTTGGTCACCATCAAAGTCAGCGTTAAATGCCGGACATACGAGTGGGTGTAATTGGATCGCTCTTCCTTCCACCAAAATTGGTTCAAAAGCTTGAATACCCAAGCGGTGCAAGGTGGGAGCACGGTTAAGCAAAACTGGGTGGCCTTCAATTACTTCTTCCAATACATCCCAAACACTGGGATCAGAACGAGAAATTAATTTTTTCGCAGCTTTAATATTGTTCACCATGCCACTGCGAATTAAGCGGTGGATGACAAATGGCTGGAATAGCTCAATTGCCATTTCCCGTGGCAAACCACACTGGTGGATATTCAGTTTTGGCCCCACCACAATTACAGAACGTCCGGAGTAGTCTACCCGTTTACCCAACAAGTTTTGCCGGAAACGCCCTTGTTTACCTTCAATAATGTCTGACAGTGATTTCAGTGGTCGATTATTTGCCCCTACCACTGTCCGTCCGCGACGTCCATTATCAATCAAAGCGTCTACTGCTTCTTGAAGCATCCGCTTTTCGTTGCGAACGATAATTTCTGGAGCCAAAATTTCTTGCAGGCGTGCCAGACGATTATTACGGTTAATTACCCGTCGATATAAATCGTTTAAGTCACTAGTAGCAAATCGCCCACCATCAAGCTGCACCATCGGGCGCAAATCTGGGGGAATAACAGGAATTACTGTCATCACCATCCACTCTGGTTTAGAGCCTGTAGCAATGAAGTTGTCTATTACCCGCAGACGCTTAATTAGCTTTGCCCGTTTTTGACCTTTAGCGATGGTGATTTCCTCGCGCAAGCTTTCAGCTTCTTGTTCTAAATTGATGTCAGCAAGTAGGCGCAACAGTGCCTCCGCACCAATACCTACTTCAACACCTTGCAATGTGGAATCTTCGCTGTAAATTTGATCCTCAATTTCCAGCCACTGATCTTCACTAAGTAGCTGTTTATAGCTTAAGGTTTCAGCATTACCAGGACTAAGTACAACATAAGAATTGAAATATACAATTTGCTCGACATCCCGCAGAGGCATATCTAGCAGGATAGAAATATAACTGGGAATCCCTTTGAGATACCAAACATGGGCTACAGGTGCAGCAAGTTTAATGTAGCCCATTCGGTGACGACGAACTCGCGATTCTGTGACTTCAACCCCACAGCGTTCGCAAACAATGCCACGGTGACGTACTCTTTTATACTTGCCACAGTGGCATTCCCAATCTTTAGCCGGGCCAAAAATGCGCTCGCAAAATAAGCCATCCATTTCTGGCTTGAGAGTCCGGTAGTTAATCGTTTCGGGTTTGGTAACTTCGCCGACAAGCTGACCGTTAGGCAGTGTTCTTTCACCCCACTGACGAATACGTTCTGGCGATGCCAAACCGATTTTTACGTAGTCAAACTGATTAGTTTGGGCGTGTCTCATCTGTTTTAGTGCTGCGTTCTAAGTTATAAATTCACTTAATTTGCACGGGCATTGCAAACCGTGCTGGTAGGAATATTCAGTTTTTCAGAGGTTAGGGTTTAGAGGCTGGGTGTCAGTTATCAGTTATCAGTTTCCTTTCTTGTTAACTGTTCCCTAGCCCTTAGCCCTTAGCCCCTATTTACTCTTCTTCTTCCAGTGACTCGCGGCTTAAAGATTCATAGGTTGGCCTTGGAGGTGTGCGACGGGCGTTGTTATCTGCCATCAAATCGACTTCCGCATCTACGGTGCTGCCATCTGATTGTGTCTCCACTTTATGGACGGCAATATCCAACCCTAAAGATTGCAATTCTCGCATCAACACTTTGAAGGACTCTGGTGTTCCTGGGCGAGGAATTGCTTTACCTTTAACAATCGCATTCAATGCTTCGTTACGCCCTTGCATATCGTCGGATTTGACTGTGAGTAACTCTTGCAAGGTGTAAGCTGCACCAAAGGCTTCCAATGCCCACACTTCCATTTCTCCAAATCGCTGTCCACCTTGTTGTGCTTTTCCACCCAAAGGCTGTTGGGTAACCAAGGAGTAAGGGCCTGTAGAACGAGCGTGGATCTTGTCGTCTACTAGGTGTACTAACTTCAGCATATAAGCCACACCCACAGTCACCGGACGGTCAAAGGGTTCGCCAGTACGTCCGTCATACACTAAGATTTTGCCGGGATCGTCCGGGTTAAATACCCAGTTTCTACCTGTTTCGTCTCTGGCTTCTTGTAATTTGCCGTGTACTATCGAACGGGATGCTTCTTCGCCGTACATTTCGTCAAAAGGCGTAATCTTAAACCGCACTCCCATGTTTTGACCAGCCCATCCCAATAGACACTCAAATACCTGACCGACGTTCATCCGGCTGGGTACACCCAAGGGATTGAGCACAATATCTACTGGTGAGCCATCGGGTAAGTAGGGCATATCTTCCATCGGCAAAATCTTGGAAATAATCCCTTTATTTCCGTGGCGTCCTGCCATTTTGTCACCAACTTGGATTTTGCGCTTCTGAGCTACGTATACCCGCACCACCATGTTGGCTCCCGGTGGCAATTCATCGCCTTGCTCGCGGGTAAAAAGACGTACATCAACTACGCGTCCTTTTTCTCCGTTGGGTACGCGCAGGGAGTTATCCCGTACATCTCTAGCCTTTTCACCGAAAATTGCTCGCAGCAGTTTTTCTTCTGGCGGTTGGTCAGATTCACCTTTGGGGGTAACTTTACCGACTAAGATATCTCCAGCTTCTACCCATGCACCGATGCGGATAATTCCCTGCTCATCCAAATTTCGCAGTGCATCTTCACCAACGTTGGGAATTTCTCTGGTGATTTCTTCTGGGCCGAGTTTTGTTTGTCTGGCTTCAATTTCATATTTTTCAATGTGAATTGAAGTGTAGATATCATCCTGTACCAGTCTTTCGGAAATTAAAATTGCGTCTTCGTAGTTGTAGCCTTCCCAAGGCATATAGGCGACGATGATATTTTGACCTAGTGCTAACTCTCCACCTTCGGTAGAAGAGCCATCTGCCAACACTTGACCGGCAACAACCCGTTCACCTATACGTACCAATGGTTTTTGGTTGAGGCAGGTGTCTTGGTTGGAACGCTGGTATTTAGAAAGTGTGTACTCTTGTTCGGGAGTGTTGGGTTTGGGGCGCACGCGAATCTTGGTGGCATCTACGTAAGTGACTTCTCCGTCGGTACGGCTGATAATCACCATCCCGGAGTCCCGCGCTCCCTGTGCTTCTAATCCAGTACCTACCAATGGACGCTCTGGTTTGAGCAGGGGTACTGCCTGCCGTTGCATATTCGATCCCATCAAAGCGCGGTTGGCGTCATCATGTTCCAAAAAGGGAATCATGCTCGTAGCCACCGACACTATTTGCACTGGAGAGACTGCGATATAGTCTACTTGTTCTGGTGTTGTGGTTGCCCAATCCTGGCGATAGCGTACAGGTACTTGTGGCCCAATCAGGTGACCATTTTCATCAATTGGCGCATCTCCAGCCGCCACCCGGAAGTCGTCTTCTTCGTCGGCAGTCATATAGGCT
The DNA here is from genome assembly GCF_030381805.1 of Chlorogloeopsis sp. ULAP01. NCBI lineage: Bacteria > Bacillati > Cyanobacteriota > Cyanophyceae > Nostocales > Chlorogloeopsidaceae > Chlorogloeopsis > Chlorogloeopsis sp. ULAP01. Next base: position 238,367 of record NZ_JAUDRH010000009.1, on the reverse strand, counting down.
GGTTGCAAGTCGAATCTGACACGCCCGTTTTCTACAGGACGGAAGGGCGTTTCCAAGAAACCGTACTGATTTACCCGTGCGTGGGTTGCCAGAGAACCGATCAAACCAGCGTTTGGCCCTTCTGGGGTTTCAATCGGACAAATACGTCCGTAGTGGGAGGGGTGAATGTCTCGCACGGCAAAGCCAGCGCGTTCGCGAGTTAAACCACCAGGCCCCAGGGCAGAAAGACGACGTTTATGGGTCAATTCTGCTAGGGGGTTGGTTTGATCCATGAACTGGGACAATTGGCTGGAACCGAAGAATTCTTTAATTGCCGCTACTAAAGGTTTGGGGTTAACTAAGGAAGCGGGTGTCAAGGCTTCGGCATCAGATACGGTCATTCTTTCCCGGATAATTCTCTCTAGGCGATTTAAGCCTACTCGTACCTGGTTTTGTAGGAGTTCACCAACGCTTCTCACCCGACGATTTCCGAGGTGGTCAATGTCGTCAGTGCTACCAATATCGTATTCCAAGTTAATCAAGTAATCTACCGCAGCCAAGATGTCTTGGGGAGTAAGTACTCGTACTGTCTCTGGGACTTGCAGGCGTAGTTTTTTGTTGAGTTTGTATCTTCCTACACGTCCCAAGTCATAGCGTTTGGGGTCGAAGAAACGGGAGTCAAGAAGCTGTTGTCCGCCCAAAACTGTAGGTGGTTCACCGGGGCGTAGTTTGCGATACAACTCCATCAAAGCTTCTTCTTCGGAGAATTGCCCTTCTTTTTCAATGGTTTTTTGGAAATACTCTGGGTGACGCAGGGCATCAAAGATTTCGTTATCTGACAAGCCCAATGCTTTCAGCAATACCTGGGCTGAGAGTTTGCGGGTTTTGTCGATGCGAACCCACACCAAGTCGTTACGGTCTGTTTCAAATTTCAGCCATGCTCCCCGGTTAGGAATTAAACTAGCTGAATAAGTACGCCGCCCGTTTTTGTCAATTTCGGATTTGTAATAAACTCCAGGCGATCGCACGATCTGGTTGACGATCACACGTTCGGCACCGTTAATAATAAACGTACCGCGCTCTGTCATCAGAGGCAGATCTCCGATAAATACTTCTTGCTCTTTAATTTCCCCCGTTTCTTTATTAATTAAACGCGTAGGTACATACATTTGAACAGCATAAGTGCTATCCCGCCTTTTTGCTTCTTCTACGCTGTACTTTGGCTCCTTGAGTTTGTAATTCTGACCTAAAAAGTGTAGCTCTAGTTTGCCAGTATAGTCAGTAATCGGACTAAAGGAGTTAAGTTCTTCTATGAGCCCTTCCTCTAAGAACCAACGAAAGCTAGAACGCTGGATCTCAATTAAGTCGGGCAACAAAAAGGCGGGTTCCATAATAGTTTCGTTAGTCATGCCTCTACCTTTGTCAACCTGGTTAAAATTGTGGGTGTGTGGGAACTTCTCCTGACACCATCTGCTAGGTGCAGGTGCAGGCAAACGGAGCAATTAGACTTGGAAAAAGCAATTTTGGCAAGAGGGCAATTGACCTCTGTAAGGACAACAGTTGCCAAAATTTTGCGATTTGCTTAACTTTTAAGAGTAGCTGGTTTAGCGTCGCCAAAATATGTTTTGCTTTTATCACTTCACCCTCCAAAACCGCGCTGTTTCAGCTACGCAGTTCTTTTGCTGTTGCCTTCAATTAAGTTCCTGTCTTTACTATCCAGAGCGATGATATTCTAATACTGAGGGAGTAATGTGCCAAGCTTGCTGTTTGTCCGTGTTGCTTGATTTTGATGGGTGGTATTCACAGGAAAATACTTTTATAAAATAAATTTGTATTGCTTTAAATTTAGATTTTTGCTACCTCAAAACTAAATATCTTCTCTACCTACTATGGAAAAGGCTTGTCATAGATTTATAGCATTGCCTTTAAGTCTTAGGAGGATAGTTAAGCAAAATTGGTACAACTGAAGTAGAGATGTTATGTTAGCTGTTGCCTCCTTAAACATTATGGCGTAAGGAAACCTATTTTGGAGGCAATAATCTTATCATATTTTTGCCTTCCTAATAAATAATGTTTTTTCACATCCTTCAAAAGCCCATTTATAACTGCGCTTTTACAGTGCCAAGCCGAATAATTCACAAGCATTTTTAGTAGTGAGAGATGCGATCGCATCAGTCGTTTCTCCTCGCAGACGGGCTACTTGTTCGGCTACATAACGAACATAGGCAGGTTCGTTACGCCGTTCGCCTCGTTTGGGAACTGGAGCTAAAAACGGACAGTCTGTTTCGATTAACAGGCGATCACTTCTAACAACAACAGCAGATTCTTGGATTGGCTTGGCATTTTTGAAGGTAACAGTGCCACTAAAGCTAATGTAAAAGCCTAAGTCAACAAACCATTGAGTCTCCTCTGGTGTTCCGCCCCAGCAGTGCATTACACCCCGCAAACTTTCGCCTTTGAGATTTTTCCATCTTCCCAGCACTTGCCTTACCTCTGCTGCTGCGTTACGGCAGTGGATAATCACTGGTAAATTTAGTTCAGTTGCGATCGCAAGCTGCGCCTCAAACACCATAATTTGATGTTCGTAGTTCTCAGCTTTGTAAAAATCCAGTCCTGTTTCCCCAATTGCTACTACTTTAGAATCGGAACGAGCTAATGAGCTAATTTCATCTGCGGTTTGATGATGCCACTTATCTGCATCTAAAGGATGTAACCCTACAGCAAAGCTAATTTCAGGAAAACGTTTAGCTAGAGCCTGAATGCTGGAAAATTCTGTTGGCTCAACACAGGAATGTACTAAACGCACAACACCCGCTTCTTGCCACCGCGATCGTACTGTTTCTAAGTCTGACTGGAAAAGGTCAAAGTTTATGTGAACGTGGGTGTCGATTAGCTGCATTTTAGTCATTAGTCATTTTTTAGTAGGGGCGGGTTTTACTGATAATCTTGCCATTTAAACTGATAATTTATCTTCTAAACCCGCCCGTACAGTAGAGACGCGATTAATCGCGTCTATATAATTATTCACTAGTCAAAAGTCAAGAGCATGAATGACTGCTGACTGCTGAATTTTGACTATTGTGCAGTTGCTGCTGTTTGCGTTTTGGCTTTGAATTTACGAGCTAATCTTGATTTTTTTCTAGCTCCATTATTGGGATGAAGAACACCTCGCTTCACGGCTTTATCGATTTTGCTATAAGCTTCCGACATTCGAGCCAGTGCCTCTTGCTGGGCTTCTGGGGTAGGGTTGGCTGCATAGGTTTCAACAGCAGAAAGGTATTTCTTCATCAGCGTCTTTACCGCTGATTTATAAGATTTGTTGCGCAAACGATTGCGTTCTGCGATTTTGGCGCGTTTCAGAGCAGACTTTGTATTCGCCACAGTCAATTCCAGAAAGACTATAATATATGTACACACACTACTAGATTTACTAATATAGCATCCAGAACGCCAATGTTAGGATTGCCGAGAAAAAAGTTGCGCTTGAGTTTTTTAACCCACCCAATTTATGGCTAGTGCTGCCATAAGTGTGAGCAGTGACTCCACATCTGAGAATGGGTTGGTATAAGACAATGTGGATGCCTGAACTGGATGCAATAAATTTTTCTTCTTTCCCAAACCAGCAATTTACAAATTTTCCACTTCACAAATTCCTTTTTAATTGCTCCAGTTCTGGGAATATGACTTAGATTGCGTCAACTGTGATTATACACTTGCGTCAGCTAAAACTAACGGCTGTTTTCTTGGGACTCGGTATTACCTATATATCACACGCTTAAATCTTTCTGCCGCATTAAGAACTTTCATGTTTCCCTGTTGGCGAGACCAATGAGACGCTCTTCGAGCATCCAAAAATGCATTGTATTTATCTCCTAATTTTCTCAAAGCCATGGCACGACCAAGATAAGCAACCGCATAACTTGAGTTGTAATGGAGTGCTAGATTATAAGCTGAAACGGCTTTTTGGTACTCTCTTCGATTATAGTGTTCAAAACCCTCTTTTAAATAAGCAGCCGCAAGTTTGGGATTGCTGATTGAATTGGGAGCTGGAGTTACTCTTTGGTGTTGTATCCGATCTCGCATTTGCTGCTCTATCGACATTGCTGGTGCATTTATTGGAGGTGGCATCTGTGGTTGGGAGATGAAAGGATCGAACTGTGCCTGAGCCTTGCTGCTCAAATTTGTTAACGGTACTAAAGACGCCAGCATAATCCAAACGTGTTTGAGCTTGCTCATAGTTTCTTCCTCGCCAAAACACTGTGATAAGATATCACTCCGCAGGCTAACCTCCTACGAGGTTTCAACATATTACTCAGAAACACAAATAAACTAAATTATGAGGGGATATTCTCCATCAAATCAGCCAAATTTGGCTAATTATTCAACAATTTTTAATTTAATACCCTTTGACTTGAAGGAGGATGTAAGAGGTGGGGTATAGGAGAAATAGCTTTTTCATGCTTGGTGATGATTTTTTTCATCGCGGCTGCCTTCAAACCGGATATAAGCCCAAAAACATTTAGCTTCACAATTCTTAATCTCAAATAGCCACCCTTCTCCACTGACAGGAGTCACACAATCCAATAGGCTAATTTAAAGTGGATTTTTTAGCGTGCTCTAGTGATGGACACAATAGTCCTCAGTAGTTAACAATTACCTATAAATAACTATAAGTAAAATGGCTCTAAAAATTGTCGAAAGTTTTGATAGTAGTTTTGCTCTCAAACCAGAAGCTAAAGAGTTAATTGCTAATGGCTAATAGCAGAGGATCAAAAGAATTAGCAATTTATTATTTACTCGCTAAAAATACTAACTTTGAAATTTTTAATTTGATTTATGTCAACTGAAACAAATATTCTTTCTTTAGCAAGTCTAGAATATATTCCTTGTATTGATGATTATGGTCAATTACCTGAAAATTTTCAAGGTCGAATCGGGGTCTATGCGATTTTTGACCAGAAAAAAATACTGCAATATGTAGGATATTCTCGTGATGTTTATCTCAGTCTTAAGCAGCATTTAGTACGTCAACCACAAAAGTGTTATTGGATAAAAATTCAAACAATTGAACGTCCGAGTCGCACAGTATTAGAAAATATTGAGAAGGCATGGATTGAAGAAAATGGTAGTGTGCCTGTGGGAAATAAAGATGAGAAAGAAAAATGGACACAGCCAATAGATGCCAAAGTCTCAATGACACCAGAAGAGAATACAAATTATGAGAATTCTATTGATGAAATGGCAAAAACTAAAATTATTAAAAATGTGGCGCGGCGAGTAGAGGCAGAAATTTTAAAAGTTTTAGAGGAGCGCGGATTGCAAGCACAAGTTAGATTTAATCCGAAGTTGAAGGAAGAAGGATTACTAGATTTGAAATAAATCTATTTGCATTCAAAGATTGAAAACAGGAGCTAGGTCAAGCATAAATCCAGGTAGTACAGATTCTCCTGGTAAAGTGGGTGGAGTTTGTTCAGAAAAGTAAAAGGTTTCTACATCTTGATTTGGACGGTAAATTTCCACTAAGGGAGTGTAGGGATAGATTAACCAACCCAAGCAAAGTCCGTTGGCTAGGTAATCGCACTTTAAGCGTGCTATTACGTAAGCACCAAGTTGAGATTGCTTGATAGATAACCCTGAATCGCTGTCCCTACTGATAATTTTTTCCTTTTCCACAATCCACAACATTGACCAACTTTGCCAGTCCGCTTCAAATGTGTTGTTATGCCGCATCTGGAGCAGAATTTCCTACTATCCCAAACGTTACCGCAAATCCTCCTTGTCAAGTAAAACTTGACAAGGATGTCGGCAACTATGTAAAGTAATACTTGACAAAGAACAGACAAAGCCATGAAAAACCGACTGAAAGAACTTCGACAACTGCACAAGTGGTCACAATCTGACCTTGCTAGGGAATTAGGAGTCAGTCGTCAGGCGGTCAATGGTTTTGAATCTGGCAAGTTTGACCCCAGCCTAGATATGGCTTTTAAAATTGCTAGTCTGTTCAAAGTTGCACTTGAAGACGTTTTCATCTACGAGGTGAAAAATTCTATGCAAACACTTGTTGAGCGATTCAAAAATTACTTTGGTTTCGAGTTTGGTTACGAGAGGTTTACTGAAAAGGCAATCAACGCAGTTAAGTTTGCACGAAATGAGGCAGCACGTTCGCACAAATCACAAGTCGAGCCAGAACATCTGCTGGCTGGCTTGTTGGCTGATCCAACCACAACAAGTGCTCGTTTACTTCGAGTAAATGGCATGACGCTGGTCATCGAAACCAATGAGCATTCTTTTGAATCCTGTGAGAACCCGAGATTTAGCCGAGAGAGTAAATTTGTTCTAGAGCTTGCCTTGCAAGTCGTTCGGCTTCAAGGTAAGAACTCTATTGGGACTGAACATCTGTTGTGGGGTTTACTCCGTCTGGCTGAAACAGACAAGACTAGTTGCAGCGACCTGTTTCAAGGATACGAAATTGATCTCGAAGCCCTAAACAATCAACTAGCACAAACGGTCTAAAGTCAGACCAAAAACTGACTGAGGCTACCTACTAGATGTCCGGATTTTGGTAGGTAACTTTTGTTTTTCACCTTATCAACAAATCTCGCTCCTATACTTAGGTTGTTGACCAATGGCGTATACCCTGGAGTTTTCGCGTCTGGAGAGGTAAAGGAACTACTTCACTCGCACAGTTGTGATTAAAACTAGTAAAGGATTCATCCTTGGGCTGACTTTGGCGCATCGGATTGAATTTCTAGATGCTATATGAGAAATATACAGCGATGGTGAGAGCGCGATCGCACAAAAAAACAACAACTCTTATATGGAAGTGAAGTGTAAATTTCCTAACAGTAGACTTGAGAAATTTTACACATCGCGCTAGTCTTCATTATCGTGACTGCACGCTATTAATAGAGGCGATGACAAATCAATCCTCTCCGCAAATTCCTTCCTGTACTTGGAGTCGTCCCATTGGTTTAGGTTGGGACAAGCCCTACACCGTCCGCTATGCTAGTAATGTTGATGATGGGCCTTGGCATGGAATGCCTTTAGGCGGTTTTGGTGCGGGTTGTATCGGCCGTTCTTCGCGGGGAGATTTTAATCTGTGGCATATCGACGGTGGCGAACATATCTTCAAAAATATTCCCGCCTGTCAATTCAGTGTATTTGAGTCAGATGGCACATCTTCCCAAGCTTATGCTCTGTGTACAGAAGCTCCGGAAGATAGCAGCCTGCAAGCATGGCAGTGGTATTCAACAAGTAAAGACGGCGTAAGTGGTACTTACCATGCTCTTTATCCCCGCAGTTGGTTTGTTTATGAAGGGGTATATAATACCCAGTTAACCTGCGAGCAATTTTCGCCTATTTGGGCGAATAACTACCAAGAAACTAGCTATCCTGTGGCGGTATTTCTGTGGACTGTACGTAACCCGACAAATGCACCTATTACTTTGAGTATTATGCTCACCTGGCAGAATATGGTAGGTTGGTTTACTAATGCCTTGAAATCTCCGGAGATAAGGTTGCGGGATGATGGTAGCCCAGTGTACGAATATCAGCCGCGCTTGAATGAAAGTAAGGATAATTTTAACGAGTTCTTTGAAGATACTGAATATATCGGCTGTATTTTAGATCGCTTAGGTATAGGCGAAGCAGTTGAAGAAGGAGAGGGACAGTGGTGTATTGCCACACGCAAAGATCCGAATATGGAAATCTTTCACCACAGCCGTTGGAATCCAGTTGGTACGGGTGAAGATGTATGGGAAAGCTTTGCACAAAATGGTTCTCTGCCTAACTATATAAATAAAACTCCAGCAAAGGAAGATGAGCAGATAGGAGCAGCACTTGCTGTGCGCTTCACTGTGCAGCCAGGTGCAACATTGCAAATTCCTTTTGTTCTGACGTGGGATTTTCCTGTGACTGAATTTGCGGCTGGCATTAAATATGACCGCAGATATACAGACTTTTTTGGTAATAACGGCAAGAATGCTTGGGCGATCGCATCTACTGCGCTACAACAATATCAAATCTGGCAACAGCAGATTCAAGCTTGGCAACAACCTATTCTTGAGCGTGCAGACTTACCAGACTGGTTCAAAATAGCTTTATTTAATGAGCTTTACGATCTTACTGCTGGCGGTACTCTTTGGAGTGCAGCATCAGAGCGTGATCCAATTGGTCAATTTGCAGTGCTAGAATGCTTGGACTATCGCTGGTACGAGAGTCTTGATGTCAGATTATATGGTTCTTTTGGACTGTTAATACTTTTCCCAGAGTTGGAGAAAGCTGTAATTCGTGCTTTTGCACGGGCGATTCCTAAAAGTGACGATCGCCGCCGCGTTATTGGCTACTATTACACCATTGGCGCAGAAAGCCCTATGGCTGTTCGCAAGGTAGCAGGTGCAACGCCTCACGACTTGGGCGCTCCCAATGAACACGTTTGGGAAAAGACAAATTACACGAGCTACCAAGATTGTAATCTGTGGAAAGATTTAGGTAGTGACTTTGTTTTGCAGGTATACCGCGATTTTCTCCTCACTGGTGCGGATGATGTGCAATTTCTGGCAGACTGCTGGAATGCCATTGTGGAAACCCTCAACTATCTAAAGACTTTTGACAAAGATGGAGATGGAATTCCGGAAAATTCCGGTGCGCCCGATCAAACTTTTGATGACTGGCGACTATGGGGAGTAAGTGCTTATTGCGGTGGGTTGTGGTTGGCAGCTTTGGAAGCTGCGATCGCAATTTGTGATGTTTTGATGACAAAAGGTCAAGGTACAGAAAATACACAAAAGCTATTAGAGCAAAAATCTATCTACGAAGCATGGTTAAAACAATCTCGCCCAATCTATGAAGAGAAACTTTGGAATGGGCAGTATTACAGACTCGACAGTGACAGTGGCTCGGATGTAGTGATGGCAGATCAATTGTGCGGACAATTCTATGCACGTTTGTTGGGGTTGCCTGATATTGTTGGGAGCGATCGCGCTTTGTCTGCTTTGAAAACTATTTACGATGCTTGCTTTCTCAAGTTTAATCATGGCAAGTTTGGTGCTGCTAACGGACTCAAGCGTGATGGTTCACCAGAAAATCCTCAAGCTACCCATCCTTTAGAAGTGTGGACAGGGATAAATTTTGGTTTGGCAGCATTTTTAGTGCAAATGGGAATGAAAGATGAAGCCATGAATCTAACAAAAGCGGTAGTCCAACAAATTTATGACAATGGGCTACAATTCCGTACACCTGAAGCTATTACTGCGGTTGGAACTTTTCGTGCCAGTACTTATCTACGGGCAATGGCAATTTGGGGAATTTATTTAGTCATTAGTCATTAGTCATTGGTCATTATTAAAAGGGAATAGGGAACAGAGAATAGGATTGGGAAAATGTTTGTTATTCTCCTTGTTCCCTTGTCTCCTTGTCTCCCACTCCCAAGATTTTTTTGATCGCCCGGGCATAAAAGTCCGGTTTTTCATTGCAATTGATTGTAATTGACTAATATGAATTCTCAAACAATAGTAACTAATCTCTTTTATCTGGCTGCTTTTTCGGACAACTATTATGTTGTATTTTACTGAAAAAGTGGTAGTACAGCAAAATTTTCCTCAGTATAAACGTAACAAAGTTAACTAATGATTCTGGTGATTTTTCCGGAAGAGCTAATACAAACAACGAGTTCAATTTTGGTTTTGAAGTCTCCATCTCAAAATTTTCTGTTTCCGAATCAGTATTTTACTTGTAGCTCTAGGGACATTAGCAATTATTACCAGTAAAAAATTTAAATGTTAACAAGTTATGACATCAACACTCTATTTCTCATCTTTTTTGCGTAAATATGAATTTCTCTTTTTTCTTTAAAAGAGAATATTTTTTACTTAAATAGCAATGCTTACTAACACACATGAAAAACAGCTAATTTTAGCAATTTTGATGAAAAACTATTCAAAATAACTGGGTATTAAGCATTGGACAATGGAACTTTTAAACCTTCGTAGTAGAAAAAGCAATAACACAAATCAAAAGGAAGCGAGCAGTGATGAAAAATAAAAAAAGATGTGCTTTTCAAAAGTTATTATTATGAGGCAAAGTGCTTCAATCAAAGAAGTTTTGAACTGTCTGAAATGCAAATATACGCTTCAAAAACTAAATTCATCAGCTTACACAGATATCAAAACAATGAACTCGTACTCATCGTCAGGAGTTCAACGAGAGCAGGTTTGTACAACTAACCAACGCTCTCCCACTCCACAAATGACTATCCTAAAGTTTTTAAGGAGAGTCGCAGGAAATTCAATCCTTCTATCGGACTTTAGTCAAATTTGGGTGATGCATGAGTTTCAACTAGGTGATGATTTAGCTAGTTATACTCCCGATCAACAAATAGAAGATAGTAGAAATTTTCTTTTCCTGGTTTGTAAAGGTAGAGTGCGGCTTTTGGGATTTGACACAAGCATTGGGCGAGAAGTATCAACTCACTTACTATTGGCAGAGCAAACCTTTGGAGTAGATGATTTATTCTACTATCAGCCTTTACCTTACCGGGCAGTTGCAGCTAGTGATGGTTTCATAGCATATATTTGCTTGGATAGTCTCAAACAGTGGTTAGAGCAGCTTCCCGATTTGAATGATTATTTACAACAAGCTACTTATGAGCGACAAGCGTTAATTTTCTTCAAAACTGCTACTGAATTACGTTCACACACCAGTCATACTTTACAAAAGCTTGTATCTCACTTAGTAAAAACAAAGATAAGTGCTGGCTCATCTTTGGTAGAAGTAACTTCTTCTTTAGAGGGACGCTTTTGGTTGGTACATGGAAAGATTAGCAGTTCTTCCACAGAAACTCAACCACCAATGGTAGGAGAAAGTTGGGACAACCCTAATCTCGCAATTCCAAATTGGACTGCTGGAACAGAACTCGTAACATACCATGTTTCTAAAGAAAATTGGGAATCAGTAGCTGCGATCGCTCCAGAAATATCTCTCACCAGACAGGAAGAACAGGACAAGGGAAAAGAGGACACGGGGGCAAGGGGACAAGGGGACACGGGTAATCTAGAGGATACAAAAGCACTCTCATCAACAGAGATTGACTTTTGTGTAACTAGAAACCAGCATCGCTTGGCTAAAAGGTTTTGGCGTCGCTATCCTTTTATTGGGCAGCAAGATTCATCAGATTGCGGTGCAGCGTGTTTGGCAATGATTAGCCTTTATTGGGGTAAACGCTTGAGCTTGACTACGCTGCGAAACTTTGCACAAACCAACCGCACAGGTACATCTTTAACTGCTTTAGCAGATGCAGCAGAAGTTGTGGGATATGATACATTACCAGTCAGAGCTTCATTGAGCAAGCTAGAGTTGCAAGCCAAACCATGGATTGCTCACTGGCAAGGAATTCACTTTGTGGTTGTTTGGCGAGTCAAAGGCGATCGCGTGTTAATTTCCGATCCGGCAATCGGTAAGCGATCGCTACACAAAGCAGAGTTTGAAGCAAATTGGACAGGATATGCACTGCTTTTATTTCCTACTGAACGTCTCGAAGCCAAACAAAGTAAAAAAACTTCTTTTGGTAGCTTTTGGTATACATTTTGGCATCAACGCCAGCTACTGGGGCAAATAATTCTGGCTTCAGTACTGCTACAAGTTTTTGCACTAGCAGTTCCCATAATTAGCCAAGTTGTGCTGGATCGAGTATTGCCATACAAAAGTTTGCTTGCTCTGAATGTTTTTGCTATTTGTTTCCTGTTTTTCGGCTTTTGGCGAATTACCATCCAAGCAGTACGCCAATACCTACTCGATTATCTCTCCAACCATATGGATCTTGCTGAACTCAGCAGTTTTATGAGCCACATATTGCGCTTGCCATTGCAGTTTTTCGCATCGCGCCAGGTGGGAGATATTATTACTCGCATTCAAGAAAATCGCAAAATTCAACTGTTTTTTGCCAAACAAGCTATAGTTACCACCCTAGATGCTTTGATGGTGGTTGCCTACCTGGGATTAATGGTGTATTACAACTTACGCCTTACTTGCATGGTAGTGGGTTTAATTCTGTTAATTGCGATTTTGACTGTCGCAGCTAATCCATTCCTCAAAAATTTATCGCGAGAACTGTTGCACAAATCGGCAGCGCAAAATTCTGCACTAGTAGAAATTGTCGCTGGTATTGCTACAGTCAAAGCTGCCGCAACCGAAAATCTAATGCGTTGGCGCTGGGAAGAACGCTTAACAAGTATGGTACAGACGCGGTTTCGCGCTCAAAAGTTAGCAAATAACTTGCAACTTGCAACTAGTTTGAGCAATCATCTCGGTACTACGGCATTGTTTTGGTATGGAGCGACATTGGTGATCAATGAGGAGATGTCGGTTGGTCAGTTTGTTGCCTTTAGTATGATGGTTGGTGGTATAGTCAAACCTGTTTTGGCTTTGGTGGGGTTGTGGGATGATTTTCAAGAAGTAGCAATTTCTCTTGAGCATCTAAATGATGTTTTAGCCACCCAACCAGAAGCGAATCTACAAAAACTGCCACTGGAGTTACCCCAGATTCGCGGTGATGTGCATTTTGAGAATGTTAGTTTCCTTTACAATACCGATGCGGAATCTAACACTCTACAAGATATTTCCTTTCAGGTAAAAGCAGGACAAACAATTGCTGTTGTTGGTGCTAGTGGCTCTGGTAAAAGTACTTTAGTAAATTTACTTGTAGGTTTATATCGTCCTCACAGTGGACGGGTTTTGATTGATGGGTATGATATTGCCAATGTTTCTCCCCAGTCTTTGCGAAATCAATTAGGCGTGGTGCCGCAAGATATTTTTTTGTTTACAGGCACCATTTTAGAAAATATTACATTATTCAACTCAGAGATTTCCCTGGAGCAAGCGATCGCTGCTGCCAAACTTACAGAAGCACACAGTTTTATCCAAGCTTTACCTTTGGGCTACAACACCCGTGTGGGAGAAGGAGCCATGATGCTCTCAGGTAAGCAGCGACAAAGAATAGCGATCGCCCGCGCCCTGGTGAGGAAGCCACGCATTTTAATTTTGGATGAAGCTACCACTTATTTAGATGCAGAATCAGAACAAAGATTTTACAAAAACCTAGTTCGATTTAATCATCTCAACAATACTTATACAGATGAAGCTATTACCAAATTTATTATTACTCATCGTATTTCTACTATTAGTTATGCCGACTATATTCTCGTTTTAGACCAAGGTATTCTCGTTGAACAAGGTACTCATCAACAACTAATGGGAATCCGCAGTCTTTATTACCACTTATTTCAACAGCAATCACATCTGCGATCACACTTATACTGACCATAATATTACATCAATAAACTAAAAATAATTCCATATAAATACGAGCATAAACTGCGACTCTCTTTTCAAGAGATTGCTTAAAATTTTATTTCTACCAAAGCATAATTAGCTACTTTTTATTTGGTAAATTATGCTTTAAGTAGATTTTATTATATTTTTGTACCTATATAGTCAGTAGAGAAAAAAATCTACTTAAAGACTGTATTGTTGATAACTTTTTGTCGGAAATAACTAGTTAATTTTTAAGCAAAATTAACAACAAGTTTACTGTAATTTCGCAATCAAATGTTAACTTGAAAGTGCTATCAGATAAGCCATTTACTGGTTTAGCACAGATAAAGCTTCACCATCACCTGTAAAAACATTATCAAAATTTATGGAAGGCTAAAATTGTTAGATGACTATATGTATAGTCAGGACTTTAGGCTGTTTATTTACATAGTTAATAGTAAAACTTCCTAAAAAGGTATGAAAAATAAAAGCCAAAAAGAAATAGTAGGTGAGGGGCGAAACCCCTACAGTATTTAACACTTGTGGACAAAATGGAAATTGTATAATACTTAATTAAATAGAAGAACAAATTCAGTGCATTAAACTTACAAGAAATGCCAACACCGCAGATGACAATCAAAGGAAAAAATAGTATAAGTACAAATGTTGTTCTTACATAGTGTGGATGACTATTTTGTCATAGATCTTGTAGAACAAACATTATTACTTAACACACTCCTAAGTATCGGTGTACATCAAAACATCTACATGACCAGGGAAAGTAATTGAATTAAGAGAGTCAGCCCAAATTTCCGAGGACAAACTGCATCTACCAAGAGCCAAACGGAGACTTTTTCATACAAGTCAAAGGACATGATTCAAGGTAAAATTTTGCCTCAGTCACTGCCTTATCAAAGCTAAAGCTACAGTCAGGTTTCCGATTTTAGGTCAGCTCATGGACAGAATCATCAGGTCAAATGCAGTCAAAACCTCAAGCCAATTAGGGAGTTTAACGATTAATATGCAGGATGTGCATCCCTGTTCTAATCAAGCCCCCGAAATGGCACTAATCTGTGGAGGTAGTATCGCTTCGATAATTAAGGAGCAATCACAAAAGTTGCCCTCAATAGCAGCGTTTCCCAAGCTACCTACAAATGCCACACCCTTACAGGCAACAGCTACAAGTACGGGTAATTGCTCTATATCCTTACAGAAAATGCTAGAGCAAACGCCTTCAGTTCTTCCTCGTATAGTTTTGCTATGCAGTTTAGCTTTTTTGGCGACTGTAATGGCTTGGGCTTTTACGGGAAAGATTAAACAAGTCGGTCAAGTCAGAGGAAAATTTATATCACTAGGAGAGCTTCATCAATTTCAGCCACAGGATTTTGACAAAGCAGTTGAGGTTGCGGTTAAAACTAGTCAAGGGGTAACAAAATTAGAAACCGAACAGTTGGCTGGTAACTTAGACACTAAGAAGCAGCAAGTTAAGGAAACTCAAACAGTTGCTACTAAACAAGCTACTCTCAAGACAATTGCTTCTCCTCAAATTCCCTTAGCACAGTTACAAACCGAAATTACCGAAACTAAAACTTTGCTCAACAAAGTTAAGGCTGAACCAGAACCGAGATTTCTCAATATTCCAATAGATAGGGTTGTAAATCCTTTTAACAAGCCCAGTGCTAACACAATAGCTCAACCCAAAAAATCTATTGGTGAAATCACTTCTAGCGATACATCCCTTGCTCTGGTGATTAGCCTGCCTTACCAAAACATAGACTTTGTCAAAAAAGGAGACAAAGTACAAATCAAACTAGATGCTGATGAGTACAGACAGCCATCAGCACAAGGTAAAGCCAGACAACAGAACGCCATTGAATTTCAAGAGCAAAATATTCTCTCAGGCACAATTGTATCAATCTCTGGTAATGCCCAACCTGATCACAAATTTGGTTGGGTGTATTCGGCTGAAGTAGCTCTAGATCCGGATCAAATCATCAATTTAAAAGCAGGACAATCAGCTACTGCCCAAATCATTTACCAGCGTCGCATTTGTGATCTGTTCCTGGAACCAATTAGGGAACAAAAAACCTAGAGAGTAATTTATAAATTCCAATTGCGCTCCAAAATCACCACATAACTGACAAACTGATTTATTTTATTGAAGGCAACGAATACCATGCATCAGAACATTACTAACAATTTCGACAAGTCAATTAACCCAGAACAGCTCGATCAAGTAGTTGAAGCAATTCTTGCAGGCAAGTATTCCTGGGCTTGTGTATTAATGCTGCGGTTTGCTGGCTACAATCCTTTACACTACATTCCTTACCGCACCTATAACCGATTGATTAAAGAAAACTCACAAATCAAGAGAGCTAGCCAACAACGCAATGAAAATCTTAAACTAGCCGCTTTACCCTCTGAGAAAAAGACTGATAGCTCTAAATCACAAAGCTGCTTAAGCAAAATCAAAGATCTTGCTTATCTAGAGGTAGTTGGCAAGAAAAAAACAGAAATTCGAGGTGGTAGTTCGGATCGCTGGCTAGCTACTCAAATCAACGAACATCAATCAATTAAGTCTGATTTTAATTCAGATCACACTCAAGACTCATCATTCAAATTCTCTGCATTTAACTAAAATATCTTTTGAGTCACCAGATGATTGAAGTTTGTTGATGAAGTTAGCGATCGCTATATAAGTAAATATCCCCGACTTCTTGAAGAAGGCGGGGATCTATGTTTTTTTAACCTTGAAATCATTCTGCCAAAGTGGCAAATTAATTATGAACATTAGGAATATTATAAATAACAAGTACAAGATAGCTGCTTGAAGTAAAAATTATAAGTAAGGAGAAAACTCTAAAATACATAAAACTGATTTTTTAATTACTCAAATTGTTAAGAAGTAAAATTCTCCTTTACTCCGGTTTCCAAGAGTCAGACCGTACTGTTGGTGGTTATTTTTCTGAATTAGTCTAAGCATTGCTAATAAAACTTTCAACATCGGGGTGGGTGTTGCTAAGTTCCTAAAAAGTTAATGTTTAAAAGCAAAACTTTCACGGAAAAAGAAAAAGTAACGGTAAAACTACTTTTGACTACTGGAACTGATAGTAACTTTGCTTCTGTTTCAATTATCCCATCTTAATTCTCCCGATTAGGATTCCTTCTACTTTTTCAATAACAATTGATAAAGCGACAACTGGAAGCTCATAAATATCATAGAGCTTCCAGTTTTTTTTCCAAATAACCGAGGACAATACAGGCTCAACATCAGAATCTATATACAATGGTTATTCAAATCCTGACGGTGTACGCTGCTTGCTCACTGCACATGGTTTCTCCAAGCCGCGACAAATATTTATAAATTAAAAGCACCAAGGCTGATACTATACAGCTTGGCGCATGGAACATTGTGAGCTACATATTATTGGGAGTCTTTAAATTTTTTGACTCCTTTTAAAAGTTTTAGTTTATATTCAGGGTCTTTATATTGGCCGACCCCGTTTGAACAATTATTAGTTTTACAGAAAATTTTGCATTTTTTGATTTCCTAATATTTTTTTTATTTTTTATCTCTCTATATTGCTAAATGTATATAAATATTAAGTTTATTTAAGATTTAGTGTATTATTATACGTTGTTTTGATGAGTAAAGCTGAGTTATGAAGGTGTAAGTTACAAATAACCTGAGTTTTTGATAATTTATTAACTCACTCCACTTTGCTCATACTAGTTTTCTCTAGAATAAGCTTTTACTAAGAAATACATTACTCACAGCGAATATACGGTAAAACCGAATTAAGTGTGCAACGCACAATAGCTGTAGTTACAGCAGTACTTTTGCGTGATATCAAATGTGCGACGCTTGCCGTCAAAGTTCAGTGTTGTAGCAAGTAAGTTCATGTCTGTGATGAATTAAAGTCTAAAAATTACACAATAAAACACAACAAAAAATTTATGTTTTACACATAGGGAACCGAGCTGCTAAGGTACTGGTCATCCGCTATAGTTTTGCATGGGTTTGACAGCTACTCGGCTGCAATTGACACCTTGTTGAACAAACGGTAATTCAGCACATCACAGACATAAATTAAGATGAAACATCAGGGTTTTCCCACTCCACAAAAAAACACTTTTCGCCTTAATTGTGGACAAAACTTCGGAAATACTCTCCGTTTACCAGTGGCACTAAGCACAGTGTTACTGTTTTCTAGCGGCTCAATTCTTCTATCCACAGAGGTAAATGCCGATACTACCTACAATCAAGGTATTAACACTACTTTATTGGCACAAGTTCCAGCAAGTGGAAGCATAATTTACGTTAATTCAGAAACAGGATCGGACACTGCTGGTGCTGGTAGTTCACAAGCACAGCCTTATAAAACCATTACTTATGCTCTTAATCAGGCTCAACCAGGTACAATAATTCAACTAGCTCCTGGTACCTACAACGCAGAAAGTGGAGAAACCTTCCCACTACTAATCAAACCAGGCGTAACACTCCGGGGTGACGAATCCACCAAAGGTCAAGCAATATTAATTCAAGGTAGCGGTACTTATATCAGTCCCACCTTTGCCCGTCAAAATGTGACGATTCGGGCTGACAAAGATAGCGTGATTACTGGAGTCACAGTGACTAACGCAGACAGTCGTGGCACTGCTATATGGGTAGAATCAGCGAATCCTACAATTGCAAATAGTACCTTCACCAATAGCGTTCGAGAAGGTGTTTTTGTTACGGGTACAGCGAATCCCAAAATTGAAAATAATGTCTTTGTCCAAAACAAAGGTAACGGAGTTTCGGTAGCTAAATCTGCTTCTGGAGAAATTCGCAATAACTTGTTTCAAGACACTGGCTTTGGCTTGGCAATTGGAGGTACTTCCACACCTTTGATTGAGGGAAATCAAATTTTACAAAACATAGATGGTATTTATATCTCAGAGTCAGCCAAGCCGATGTTGCGTAAGAATGTGATTCAGAACAACAAGCGCGATGGTGTAGTGGCAACTATCAATGCCGAACCAGATCTTGGCTCTCCAGAAAGTCCAGGTGATAATCTGATCCGCAGTAACACTCGCCACGATCTGCATAACGCCACCAAGACTATTAAGATTCTTGCTATTGGCAACGATATTGATGCCAAGAAAATTGCTGGCTCCGTCGAGTTTGTTGCGGCTGAGGTTAAGCCACCAGCAGGCGGTGCAGTTGCTTTCAAAGATGTTCCAGTCGGTTATTGGGCAAAAAGCCATATCGAAGCTTTAGCATCCCGGAATATTATTGCTGGGTTTCCTGATGGCACCTTTAAACCCAATGAACCTGTCACACGTGCTCAATTTGCTGCTATTGTCACTAAAGCCTTTGCTCCAACACCCAAACGTGAAGCTATTAACTTTAGGGATGTCGCTAGTAAATACTGGGCTTACAACGCCATTCAAACTGCTTCCCAAGGTGGTTTTATTGCTGGTTATCCTGATCGCACGTTTAAACCAGAGCAGCAAATTCCACGAGTGCAGGCGTTAGTTGCTTTAGCAAACGGTTTAGGTTTATCGGCTGACAATCAAAGTGTGCTTTCCTTGTACGCCGATGCTTCCCAAATTCCCCAGTATGCAGCTGCTCCAGTCGCTGCTGCAACTGCACGACAGTTGGTAGTCAATTACCCCACAGTCAAGCAACTAAATCCTAACCGTCAGGCTACTAGAGCAGACGTTGCCGCATTTGTTTACCAAGCACTGGTAAACGCTGGACGCGCTCAAGCAATTCCCTCACCTTATTTAGTTAAAGCTCAGTAATTTTTTCAATGCCCTTAGGGCAAGACAGAAGGCAGAAGGAAGGACAAGGGGACAGGAGAAAGATTTTCCCCTTATCTCCCCCCTTCTCCCCCTCCCCGTGTCCTCTTCTTCCCAATCCCCAATCACCAGTCCCCTTTACTACATACCCCGCAATACTTGCCGGATAATATCTGATGGTACTTGGTCAGTTACCTTCACCACACCAATTTGTGTTGGCAAAACAAATCTGACTTTCCCTGCCTTCACTTTCTTGTCTATCTGTAACGCCTCAATCGTCGCTTCAATATCTAACCCGACTGGTAACTTGGTTGGCAAACCTGCTTTTTCAATCAAGGCGTTTTGCCGTTCCGTTTCTTGTTGCGTCCACATCCCTAGTTGTACAGCAATTTCTCCTGCTGCTACCATCCCAATTGCCACTCCTTCACCATGCAGTACTTGCGTATAACCAGTTAAACTTTCTACCGCATGCCCAATGGTGTGTCCGTAGTTGAGTATCGCTCGCAGTCCGGCTTCTTTTTCATCCTTGCTGACTACATCAGCTTTGGCTTGACAAGAACGCACTAAAATGCAGTCTATTAATTCCGACTTCATATCACCCATTGCATCAAGGTGCTGACTTGCTTCCAATTCTGCAAATAGTTGAGCATCCCAAATCACACCATATTTGATCACTTCTGCCATGCCAGCACGAAACTCTCGTACAGGTAGAGTTTGTAATACCTCTGGATCGATTAATACCAAACCCGGTTGATGAAATGCCCCAATCAAATTCTTGCCTTGGGGATGATTAACACCTGTTTTGCCACCTATTGCCGCATCTACCATTGCTAAAAGAGTGGTAGGTACTTGCACAAAGTTGATTCCCCGCAACCAAGTCGCCGCAGCAAAACCAGTCATATCACCAATCACGCCCCCTCCCAAAGCCACCATAGTTGAGGAGCGTTCTAGGCGATTTTCCAAAGCTACATCATAGATTTTTTGTAAAGACTCCAGAGTTTTGTAGTTTTCGCCATCGGGTAGGATGCAGCTTACAACTTCAAAATCAGCAGTTTGTAGAGATGCGATCGCTCTTTGTCCGTAATGTTGAAAAACAGTCGGGTTAGAAACTAGCAACACTTTCTTGCCCAGCTTCAAACCTGACATATACTCTCCCAGTCGATCTAAACCACCTGGTGCGATCGCAATATCATAAGACTGCTGCGGTAAATTTACTTTGATTGTAGAAGCCATTGCCAATACCCTTCCAAGCGCGTGTCGGTTATTTTACCGCAATGCTGCGTTGGCTTCATTGTTTAACTGGCGATCAGTCAAATATTACGAGTTATCACCCCACAGGCTATCCGTCCTCCACCTGCATCTGCCGCAGTGCCGTTTGCTTGTTGTTTATCTGGTAATTGGTGAAGAATAAAGGCACTACCATTGCTATCAAACAAACTGAACAAACCTTCACTTAAAGTGACTTTATCGGTTACGACATCGTATATTGCACTTCCTTGCTCATCTACTACCAAATTCGGCAAGTCACCTGCATGATCGGGATGTTTTGCCTCTACAGGAAGTTCTGATCCAGAAGGCCCAGGATCAAAATGTCCACCACTGGTAACAAAAGGAGGTTGAGCATCCGGTTCGCACATACCTACAGAATGAATGTGGAATCCATGTGGCCCAGGAGTCAGCTTGGCTGGATTGCCTTGAATTTGACCCCGAATCCGTACTGACTCATTTCCTATATGTGTTAGAATTATTACGCCATTAATATCTGTACCTGCAATCTTAGCTTGTGCTTGTAATAGATTGGTTTGTATGCTTGGTTGCCCCCATGTAACTTGACAAACTAGTACTAGGCACAAGGAAACTCCAAATAATAATAAAGATTTAAAGAGTGAAAACTTACTCAACCTGACCTCTTTTGGTAGCAATAAATAACTTTAGTTCAGTATTTAAACGAATATATTTAGCGCGATCGCAAACCAAGCATAAACTTCTAAGCAGCAATTGGAAGCTTACGCCAGGGTAATAACACGTTTATATTATGTCTACATCACAGAAATTCTAAATTTCGGCAGTAGTAGTGAATTCTCTATCAAAAACTCTGCGTTCCTCTGCGTTTTCCTTTGCGCGACGGCAGTCGCTACAACGAGGAAACCCCCAAGGGCGCGCTGCCTCCCCTCTGCGTTGAAGGTCACAATGAATTTACACTAAGCAATAACACAAAGATTTAGTAAGGCTGAGTTACTCCCAACTGTCACGAACTATCCCTAACTAATGATTCAATAGATTTAGTAGACAATTGTGGAGAAACGTAAATGTTAGCTGTAGTATTTTATGTTGTTTTCTTAGCAATCTTCTTGGGCATCGCCGTTGGTTTGTTGTTCGGTTTGCGTGCCGCCAAGATAATTTAAAGCAGAAGACGCGGAGAGTAGGGGAGGAACAGATGAGGAAGATAAGGAATATGGGGAAGAATTTACTCTTATTACTTCTTCACCTCCCTCAACTCCCTCAATTCTTTATCCCTGTGTCCTATTTTGTGCTATCTGACTACAACTTCTTGTGTCACTTTCTGTTGACGTACAAATGGCGGACGCATTTCTAAACCAAGTAAATTTAACATTTCTTGATCGGCACTATAACCTGGACATGGTGTAGTTACAGTTAACATATGCCCGTCATCACTAGAAAAAATAGAATTTGCTCCTGCCAAAAAACATAAAGCTTGTTCAACGTGAGAAAGTCTGGCTCTGCCTGCACTTAAGCGTATGTCCGCAGCTGGCATAACTACACGTGCTGTGGCGATCGCTCGCACTACATCCCAAATCGGCACGTCAGGTTGATTTTCTAAGGGTGTACCCTGGACTTGGGAGAGAATGTTAATTGGTACAGACTCTGGATGAGGATGTAGAGTTGCCAGAGTGTGCAGCATAGAAATTCTGTCTTCAACTGTTTCACCTAAACCAAGAATGCCACCAGAACAAACAGTGACATTTGTTTGACGGACGTTTTGAATTGTGTTGAGGCGATCGCCGTAAGTTCTAGTGGTGATAATTGTACTGTAGTAATCTTGCGAAGTATCTAGGTTATGGTTATAAGCGTACAGCCCCGCCTCTTCAAGACGCTTTGCCTGTGCTGGTGTCAGCATTCCGAGAGTGCAGCATACTTCTAAGCCTAATGCTGTTACCTCCTTTACCATGTCCAAAACTTCGTCAAATTGTGAATTATCTCGCACTTCTCGCCAAGCAGCACCCATACAAACGCGGCTAATGCCACTTTTTTTTGCTTGCTGGGCAATGTTAACCACTGTCTCTTTGTCTAGAAGTGCTTGTGGTTTAACTTCTGTTTTATAGCGAGAAGACTGAGCGCAGTAGCTACAATCTTCCGGACAACCTCCTGTTTTAATAGAGACAAGCTTACAAACTTGGATCTGTTTGGGATCGTGATATTGGCGATGTATGCTAGCAGCTTGATAAATTAGCTCTAGCAATGGTGTAAAGTATACTGCCCTGATTTCTGTTTCCTGCCAATCGTAGCGTATTCCCACGGCTCATCTTCCTTTGTTTATGAATTCCTGATTTATTAACCTACATCACACGCTGCATTCCGGGCGATGGTGCTAGCCGAAGACAGAAAATCTGGAAAATTTTCTGCTCTTACCGGACACAGTAGGCGATCGCATTTGTAATTTTTACTCAAAAATCAAGTAAGCAATATTTAAGTGATGTGAAGAATATAATTTTTACTACTGAATTAGCAACTGAAGGGTATATTCCTCCGTCACTTCATCAGATGTGTCAGATTTTATCTTTTTCCCATTACATTGAGTCCATATAAAATCTAATAAAATTATTAAAATAATAAATATATATAGTATTACATTCTTCCGAATATGAATTTAGAACCACCAATACTCATAACCGATCATTTATTATTACGAATAGCGATAAAAGATGATATACCAAAAATTATAGAATATTTCACCAGCAATCAATATTATTTAACTCCTTTTTATCCTCGTTGGGACGATAATTTTTTCACTGAAGAGTATTGGCAATTTCAAGTAGAAGTGAATTTACATGAATTTGTCAACGACCGTTCCTTGAGGTTGTTTATTTTCTTAAAAAATAACTACAACAGAATTATTGGAACTATTAATTTTACAAATTTTGTTAGGGGTGCAGCACAATATTGCAATGTGGGATATAGCATTGCAGAAGCAGAACAAGGCAAAGGTTATATGACAGAAGCTTTACAAGCAGCAACTAAGTATGTCTTTACAGAATTAAAAATGCATCGCATCACAGCAAATTATATGCCTCATAATCAACGCAGTGGTAAGTTGTTAAAAAGGCTAGGATTTGTTGTAGAAGGCTATGCACGAGATTTTTTATTAATTGATGGGCAATGGCAAGATCATATTCTGACGAGTTTGATAAATTCTAATTGGTAAGATACTCAAAAGTAGTTATATAGGCGGCGCGCTACCTACTAAGAGTAGAACAAACAAGTCAAATTCTCTTTCCTACCTACGCTCTTGCGCGTTCGCCGTCAGGCGTTGCGTTAGCTAGCGACTTCTGTAGACGGGCTTTGCCCGGCTTCCCGTCGGGTAAGTAGACGCGTAGCGGCTACTGCCTTCTGTCTTCTGTCTTACAACCAACTCATCGGGCAGAACAACTCCTTAGAGGTACCATTAAGGGAAGACGAACTAAGCTGTACTCGTAATGACTCTGGCTGAAACTTCCAAAAATACCAATTCTAAAAATCCTTTTTTGATTCTCAACTACGAACCCGCCTTAGAATCTTTGGGCGATGATTACTACGATGAAGTAGCAGCAGCAGAATTTCCTCTACATATCCTGCGCTGGCGTAATGACGCACTCCTACCCAAATTGGGGCTAGATCCTCAAACAGTCACAGATGAAGATTTCATTGTCGCCTTCGGTAAATTTGAGGAACGGAAACCCTTATTAGCACTGCGATACCACGGCTATCAATTTGGGGAATACAATCCTCAGTTGGGTGACGGCAGAGGTTTTCTGTATGGGCAAGTACGTGGTAGTGATGGCGAATTATATGACTTTGGTACTAAAGGTTCTGGCAGAACGCCCTACTCTCGCGGTGGTGACGGTATGCTTACACTTAAGGGTGGTGTCCGCGAAGTGTTGGCAGCAGAAATGTTGCATACAATGGGTGTACGAACTTCACGCTGTCTGAGCATGGTTGAAACAGGTTTATCCCTTTGGCGGGGTGATGAACCTTCTCCTACCCGTTCTTCAGTAATGGTAAGGTTGAGCCGATCGCACATTCGTTTTGGTACTTTTGAGCGGTTGCACTACCTTCGTCGTGCTGATTTAACTATTAAGTTGTTAGATCATGTCATTGAGCAATATTATCCACATTTAGTCGGTGAAACAGAGAAATATGCTTTGTTCTATGCAGAATTAGTCAAACGCACAGCAGAACTAGTGGCACAGTGGATGGCGGCTGGTTTTTGTCATGCAGTACTAAACACCGATAATATGTCAATCACAGGGGAAAGTTTTGATTATGGCCCCTATGCCTTTATTCCTAATTATGATCCCTTCTTTACCGCCGCATATTTTGATTACTATAAACGTTATTGTTACATCAACCAACCAGAAATTTGTAAGTTGAATTTAGAATTACTTCAAGAAGCCTTAAAAGTTGTAATTACTCACGCTGATATGGAAGCAGGATTAGCAAATTTTAATAGATATTATCTTGCTGAATATCGCTCTTTAATGTTAAAGAAACTAGGTTTTGAACAAAAACCCGAAGCAGAAGCAGAGGAATTGTTAGAGGCAACAATTGCATTTTTGAAGCATTATCCAGTTAGCTATCACCATTTCTTTGCAGACATGGCTCAAAGTTTTTCCACCGAATGGCGAGATGATGCAAGTTACATTATGAATAAATCAGAAATTGGCCAATCATTAGGAAACTCAGAGCTATTCTTGCATTGGTCAGGCATTTATCATCGAATTTTAAGTAATTTTACTCCAGATGAAATCGATAAAATATCCCAATCTTTAGTTCGTTATAATCCCAGTACAGTCATCTTAAGACCGATAATTGAATCAGTTTGGGAACCAATAGCTCAAGAAGATAATTGGCAACCTTTTTATAAATTAATTCAACAAATTCGGTCAGGAAAATAAGTGATAGGTAATAGGTGAGAACAGCCCTTATTTTGGGCGTTATGTGCTACCTTTGAAAGTCGCCTTGCCCCTACCCGACAACAGGTGCAACAAGGAACTTTACCTGCAAGGGCGCACTTCCCCAAAGCAGTAGCTCCACCGTTTGCGTCACGTAAACGCGCCAGACGCACCTCCTGTAGGTACGGCTTCTCGTAAGAGTATGCGAAGCTCGTACTCCTACTCTACAAGAAGCCGTAATATCATTTCACAAAAAATATGATACTGATGTAGGTTGGGTTGAGGGACGTAGACGCGCTTTGCGCGGCTTCGGTGCAGGGTAACCCATTTAGCTTGAAAATACACATTTTATAGTACAGTGATTATTGTTAGCTGCCACCAAAAACTTAAATTAGCGATCGCCCAAGCATGGAAGTTACCAGTCAATACATCAAACCATGAAAAAAAGGCAAATTTGCCTTGCACTAACTTTGATTATGTGCTTTTATACAAATCAAGTAGGCTAAGTACTAGCGATATCTCTTGCCTTGGAGATATTTGATTCTTTTCAAAATAGAGAAATTTAAAAGGTAGGACGTATCTAATTCAATCGCTACGTCACTGATTGTCTTCCCTGGGTGTTTTCTGCGGATTTCTTGTCCCTTGTTGGTTATTTATGCTGACTCACTGTTTACTCACACCTGTCAATGAACTTTGACACTTGACAAACTTTGCTTGCAAAAATTGAATCTAATTTGAATAAGCGCTAGTGTATCCCCGCCAAGAGACTCACTAACGCCCTTCATCGAACACCTTATGGATAACTTAATCATGGCACAAAATACTCAATACAACGATCCCCAACCACAAATAAGCGCGATCGCTTACAAACAACGTCTGAATGCTTGGACAATCGTGCGCGTACTTTCAGATACGCAAAGGGTTTTTGTCGCAAGATTTCGCAGTCGTTCTGATGCAGACGGGCATTTGCAACGTCTACGCCAGTTGTCGCCTGATGCTAACTTCATGGTTGTGTTTGATTTTCAATCAGACGAAGCTCTGAATTAAAGTTCTTAAATAGCGAAGCGCGTTCATTGCCGCTTCGCTTTTTGCTTATAGAGCAATACCACAGACTATAGAGCATTGTTCTAGTCAATTTTACTGTTGTAGCCTATTGAGTGCCTCCAGTGTAACTAGAGCTAACTGCAATATTAAGTAAAAGCGCGATCGCCTCGATTAATTCCTCTGGTTCGAGGGGTTTTGAAATGTGCTGTTGAAATCCAGCAGCGATCGCTTGTTGCCGATTCAGTTCGCCTGCATAGGCAGTCAGGGCAATTGCCGGAATTTGTCCACCTTGTTCAACAGTCCAAGTTCTTACTTGCTGGATCAGCATATAACCATTTACTTCGGGCATGGCGATGTCACAGACGGCAATGTCAAATCGTGACTTTTTCAATATCTCCAATGCTTCCTGTGCTGATGCGGCTATAGTGACTTGTGCGCCAGCAGTTGACAAGATAAAGCTAATTAGCTCGCGCGAATCAAGTTCATCGTCTACAACTAAGATTTGCACTCCACTCAAACTGGGTAAATCATCCAACACAGTATCGTTTTGGTTTGACTGTACAGTTGTACTTATTAGTGGTAACCTGACTGTAAATGTTGCTCCATGTTCTTCTCCAGGGCTTTCTGCACAGACAGAGCCGCCGTGCATTTCGACAATATGGCGGACAATTGCCAATCCCAATCCTAAGCCACCAAATTTGCGCGTGACTGTACCATCAGCTTGTCGGAAGGTATCAAACACGTAGGGCAGAAACTCAGGGCTAATTCCCTTGCCTGTATCCTTAACTATAATTTGTGCCTCTGTACCAACATACTTCAGCTGGACATGAACCTGTCCACCAGTAGGAGTAAATTTCACTGCATTGATGAGCAGATTCCACACGACTTGTTGCAACCGATTTGGATCGCCCATCACTTGTTTGGTTGTCGGCTCTAATTGTGTTTGAATTGGAATAGACTTTGCCTCTGCTGCCAAACGTACTGTTTCTTTGGCTGCTTCAATCGTCACAGCTAAATCTACCGGACACACATTCAAGGTCATCTTACCTTGCAAAATTCGGGAGACATCAAGCAAATCTCCGATCAGTTGAGTTTGCAGTTTAACATTGCGCTCGATAGTTTCTAGAGCCAGCGCTGTTTTTTGTCGATCTACTTTTCCAGTTCGCAGCAGTCTCGTCCAACCGAGAATAGGATTAAGTGGAGTTCGCAACTCGTGAGAAAGAACAGCTAAAAATTCATCTTTAACTCTATTGGCAGATTCAGCAGCTTCGCGAGCCACTCGTTCGCGCTCTAGTAGTTGTTCCCGTTCCACTTCAGCTCGCTTGCGATCGCTAATATTGTGGAAATAAAGCGCAAGTCCTTCAGGGAAAGGGTAAGCACGCACGGAAAACCAAGCATCAAAAGGTGGATAATAATCTTCTAGTTCTAGGGGTAGCTGTTCTGTAATTGCCCGTTTGTACAACTTACCAAAACTGGTTTCTGCTAGTTCTGGAAATTCTTCCCAGACATTCTTGCCAAGCAATTGTTGCGATGAACGCCCCAGTGTTCGAGTACCTTCATGATTTACGTAGGTAAAGCGCCACTCGCGATCAAAGGCGATAAAGCCGTCGGTGATACTTTCCAGTATTTTGGCGATTTGCTCTGTTGCAGTTTCCGCTTCCACTCGTGCTGCTTGCTCCCGAATCAGGAGTTGTTCGCGTTCCTGTTGCGCCCTGTTGCGATCGCGCAGTGCAGTTTGCTGTTCAGTGATATCTATGGCAACTCCTCCCACCATCGCTTGCCCAGATGAATTCAAGATCGGGAACTTATAGACAAGAAATTCTCCTAATGTGCCATCCGGGCGAGGTGCAGCCTCAATTGTCTCTAAAACTTGATTAGTTCTGGCAACAGTCCTGATATTGTCAAAAAATTGTTGCGCAAATTCAGCATCATAAATCTCAAAAACACTTTTCCCGATCGCATCCTTTTCAGAAAACTGGAACATTCGGAAATAAGTGGGGCTAAGGTAAAGAATATGCCCATCTGCATCCGTAATCCAGGCGGCGGCAGGACTATGAGCCATGAAAGCTTGAAAGCGCTCCTCACTTGAGCGTAGTGCTTCCTCGGCTTCATATTGTAGGGTTATATCACTGCTAGTTACAATCGCCAAGATGACATCACCCGCCTTATTACGTACAGGCGTTCCTCCGTACTCAGCTACCCAGCGCTTGCCTGTATCTATGCGATGAAGCCACAATCGCCGTCTAGAAAATACTTCACCGGCTAAAGCGCGAGCAAGGGGCCAATCTACCAAGGCTACAGGAGTACCATCTAATTCTTGTACCTCGAATAGGTTAGCAAAAAATTGTACAGGTTGGCGCACTTCTTCAACAGACTGGAAACCATGCATAGTTAATGCGGCTGGATTAAACATGAGGACGTTGCCTTGCGGATCGGCGATTACCAATCCTTCGGTCATGCTATTAATTACTGCTTCTAATTGCGCTAAATTTGTTTCCAGTGCTTCTTCGGCATATTTGCGTTCGCTAATGTCGATATTTACGCCTAAAAACCGCTCAACCTGTCCATGAGCATTGCGAATCACTTGTCCTATAGAAGCCAGCCAGCTAGGCGAGCCATCTTTTTGAATAATGCGAAACTCATCATAATAGTCCTCTCCCTGAGCAAATATTGCTTCTACATTCTGCATGATCCGTTCGCGATCGCCAGGGTGGATAAAATCAAGCCAAGCCTTAAAACCAGGCTCTTCGCAATTGGGTTCCAATCCTAATAAACGCCAAATCCCTTCTGACCAGGATACTTGATTTGTTTGTAAATTCCATTCCCAAGTACCGATATTGGCTGCCTGTTGTGCTAATCGCAACCGTTGCTCGCTCTGTTGCAATGCTGCTTCTGTTCGTTTGCGCTCTGTGATATCGCGAGAAATGGCGATCGCGCCTTCAATACCTTGATTTGGAGGTTGAAATGGAGTGAAGATATATTCGTAGTAACGCATACCATCGATTCCAAGATAAGCAGTTTCACTCCGAAGCGGCTGCCCAGTTGCAATTACCGTTTGTCTATGGGTATCTAACTCCTCCATTGTCACAGTAATATCAACAGGAAAATTTAATTCTTGCCAGATTTTGCCTACAAAGTCTTGTGAGGACAAACCCAGCACGGCGGCTCCACCTGCACTCACATAGCGATAACGACCAGCGCGATCAAAAATATAGATGTGATCTACTGATGCTGAGAGGATAGCCTCCAGAATATTTGCTTGCTCTTGAAATTGCTTTTCCTGATCTTGCTTACATTCTGAGAGTGCAGTTTGACACTCACTCATATCTTCAACTGTGTTTACTGAACCAATGAGGTTTCCTTGGCGATCGCGCAACTGTGAGGATTTCACTTGTACCCACCGAATTGCCCCATCTAAATTCTGAAAGCAGCATTCACCACAAAACTCACCTTCAATAAACACCCGCTCCAGCCACGCAGCCATGACAGATTCCCGTTGCTCAGGGTGAAGAAACTGCACCCAGCTTTCCCCCAAAATTTCTTCAACTTCAAAGCCGCATATCATTTGAGCAATTGGATTAATATAAGTACAGCGGCCTTGATTATCAGTTGAAAAAATACCTATTGGACAACAAACGCTCAAAGCTTGAAAAAAATCTGCGTCGTGCCTGAGTAAATTTTCTGGCTGGCTATGTTCATAGTTGTTTTGTGACTGCCTCTGCATATGCTGCAATTTTAGGTGGGATATAACCCGATAATTACATAGAAATATCAATATTAAGCGACCATTTCCACTCTATTTTTGAATATCGGGTAAAGTGAGTATTGATTTTTTCCCATAACCAACTATTTTGAACAATCACATCAACTACAGAATTATAAAAATTATGTAGGAAGTTTTTCCTTAGTTATAAAAAGTCAAGAGTATCTCACACAATCAGTGAAAATATTTACTTTGCCAACTCATCAAATCTTTATGCGTAATTGCAGTACAGTTTATTTCTTATAGGGAAACTGATGGGAATACTAAATTAAATCGGGTTGAGCAAGATAGTTACTTATGAGCCAAATATGTCCTATTGCCAAAACTTGTATTTGTCGCAACGTTGCACGCTGCCACACTCAGGAAGCAGGCAGAATTTTCCTTTGGTTTCCTGTTGTACATACCTTGAAAAAAGTCATCTCCTACTTGGAACAGTTTTCCCTTGAGTATGAACTAATGCTAGAACGACCAGGTCTGAGTTTAGATTGTAAACCAGGACAAACTCAAGAAATTGCCCGCGACTTAGCTCAACTACTTACACCGAGGGAATTAAGAGAGACACAAGTTCTTTTTATTCGAGGTGCTATCCAACCTCAACTTCAGGATTTTAGTGACATCGCTTCATTGCAACGCTTCATTAAATTCAGTCAATCGAATTGGCTAGTCGAAATGCTGACAAGGGAAAGATTTACTAGTCACTTTCAACCAATTGTTTCCATCAAGGATACATCTCAAATTTATGGATATGAATCGCTGCTGCGGGGGTTTGATGAACAAGGCAATTTAGTGCCGCCTGGGCCTATCCTAGAGTTAGCAAGCGAAGCTGGGCTTTTGCCACAACTAGATCGAGTTGCTCGCCTCAGCGCGATCGCTCAATTTAGTCGCCACCAAGTCAGAGGGCAAATCTTTATCAATTTTGCACCCACGGCGCTTTATGATCCCGTTTCTTGCCTACGCACTACGGTAGAGGCAATTGATCGAGCAGGTATTTCCCATGAACAAGTTGTTTTTGAAGTCGTAGAGTCAGACAATCCTCAAGATTTAGATCATCTTAAAGCAGTACTGCAATACTACCGTGATGCTGGTTTTTTGGTAGCTCTTGACGATCTTGGTTCTGGCTATTCCGGTTTAAATTTGTTACATCAGTTACGTCCAGACTTTATTAAGCTGGACATGGGGTTAATTCGAGATGTGCATCAAGATTTGTACAAAGCTTCAATTACCGAGAAGCTTCTTGAGATTGCTCAAAACTTAAATATTCAGACTGTTGCTGAAGGAATTGAGTGCATTGAGGAACTGAATTGGCTGCAAGCAAGAGGCGCAGATTTCGCTCAAGGCTATTTGATTGCTAAACCTAGTGCAATACCTGTCACTGTAACCCCTTACTTTAAGACTAATACATTAACTGTAGCACCATGTTGTCAACTGGTTGAGCTGCCGATTCAACATCAAAGCGAGTCTGAGCGAGTTGTTGCCGCCGTGACGCAGCATATTCGATGCTCGTTAGAATTAAACGAGATCTTGCAAACCACAGCAGCCGAGGTGCGACAACTGTTCGAGGTAGATCGAGTAATAATCTATCAGTTTGAGCCTGACTGGAGTGGGTTAGTCGCTGTAGAATCTGTAGCTGAGGGGTGTATGTCCATTCTGGGATTTCATGTGATGGACACGTGCTTTCAATCTACCCACGCAGCTTACTATCAACAAGGTAACACTAGAGCAATTGAAGACGTAGAAACTGCGGGATTGTTACCGTGTCACCTTAATCTACTGCGGAGTCTGCAAATCCGGGCAAATCTAATTGTGCCTATCTTGCAGCAAGAGCGTTTGTGGGGACTATTGATCGCTCACCAATGCCATAATTCTAGAAAATGGCAGCAATCGGAGATTAATTTATTTAACCAGCTAGCAAGTCAAGCTGCGATCGCTATTCACCAATCGGAACTTTACCATCAATTACAAAAAGCAAACCAGGAACTACAGCGTCTTGCCTCTTCGGATGGTCTGACTTTAGTGGCAAATCGACGCTGCTTTGATGATACGCTAAAGGCAGAGTGGGAAAGGTTGACACGCGAGCAAGCCCCGTTATCTTTGATTTTGTGTGATGTCGATTGCTTTAAGCTTTACAACGATACCCATGGACATCTAGCAGGAGATGATGCACTCAGATATGTTGCTAAGGCAATAGAGACAGTTAAACGCCCGGCTGATTTAGTTGCTCGGTACGGAGGAGAAGAGTTTGCAGTCATTTTACCGAATACTGATGCGCAAGGGGCTATGATAGTTGCAAACGAGATTCAGAACAATGTTAGTGCCTTAAAATTGCCTCATCCAAATTCTCAAGTAGATGAATTTATCACTTTAAGTCTTGGTGTAGCAACTATTACTCCTGATATTCAATCATCTCCCGCAAATTTAATTGCTGCTGCCGATCGCGGGCTATACCAAGCAAAAGCACAAGGAAGAAATTGTATGGTGCAGATAAACTGTGAAGACATTAATAGCAAATCTTTCCTTTTAAGGAAGCATTAAATTTGTTTAGAGTACGTAGGTGATCGTCCATTATTATTCTGAACTAAAGTTCTAAAACACCGAAGTGTGGAAACTAGTGCTTTGCTAAGAGATTAAGAAAATTAAGAGTGCGATCGCCTACAACTGTACTTTGCAGTATGCACTTCAAGGAAAAATTCTGTAAATGTCTTTGGATGAGCAATGTTTTCGCAAACTAATGTTTGTGTTTCGTTATTAACTGTAATCTCAATTCGATAGTCAGCTACACGAATTTTATATTTATCCCTACAGCCTTTTAGTTTTTCTAGATATCCTAATATTCCACGACGCAAATTATAAGATACTATAGATTCCCGACTTCTATAAAGAAGTCGGGGATTTGAAAAATTGAAAAATTAAGAATGCGATCGCTCTAAAAAAATTATGTAATTGTCTTTTTAACCAAACAAGTTTGAGAGACTTGATTTAGTTTATCTTTTCAAAACTCTCAATAGTGAGATATTCTTCTTCATCGGCTATTTGACTGTCGTAATCAATATTAATTTGGGTTGGATAACCGAGTATAGGATCGTACTGTACACTCAGGTTTGATGCTCCACGGGCGATCGCATCTCTGATTAAAACAAAAAGCTGGGGGATTGTATCGTATTTTTGAAAATATTCTCGATTAACTGGCATACCAGTATCTACAGAAGTGATGGAAGTCGCTATGCCGTTACGTACTTCAATGACTACTGGGCCTCTAGCTTCGGGTATACAAAAACAACTCCTACTAAGTGTATAGCGATAGCTGTAAATATTTTGCTGATTCCACAAACGGCGATTGATAATTAATTGGTCAAAATTTAAGTTAGCGATCGCTGGTAATTGTACCACCTGTACAGGCAGTTGAGACATAACAGGAGTACTCAAACTCACAGAGGTGAGTAATGCCACACTAACAATAATAGGCAAGCGCATATAAACACACCGATTAACTCCGGTATATCAATTCAATCTATCTGAACTTGATTCCAGAGATTTTAAGTGTATTTTTATTTACTTCAATAACATACTCTTAATAGTCGTTTTTCCTAGAATAGGTACTTGGTGCTTACCATATATTTTGTCATGAACTAGTCATTGCAATCAGCGAACGGCCATGTGCCGATTTGCCGATTGCCTATAAGTATTATTCTGTTATCGCATACTTATCAAAGATGCACCCAACCATCCACTAAAGTTATGTATCTGAATATCAGACGGATTATCTACAGTTTGGACTTGATATTTGCTGGCGCGGGGGAAAGCCAAGGTGACTGGATAGATACGGAGTTCCTCGTGATGGAAAACCGCAACCGAAATTGTGTCATTGGGTTGGTAGTCTTTGAGGCGATCGCTTAAGTGACTTGCACTCACCTTCACACCATCAATTGCTAACAATTCATCACCAGCATCAATTCCAGCTAGTTGTGCAGGTGAACCCGCCTCAACAAATTTAATCACCTCTCTTCCATGTTCGCTGCTTACTCTTATGCCCAGGTAAGGTTCTTGTTCTGTTTCTGCTACTATTTGCAAACCGAAGGGTTCCAAGTACTGATTAAAAGGCAGTTCCTCAGTACCATCAATGTAGCGTTTAAAGAAATCAGATAAATCTATTCCTGCCACAGACTCAATTACCTGCTGTAGCTGTTGGGGAGTATAGCCGATTTCGTCTCTGCCAAATTTTTGCCACATCTTGAGCATGACATCATCAAGTGATCGCTGGTTATCATAACGAGAACGAATGAGCAAATCCAGCAATAATGACACCATTTCCCCTTTTAAATAGTAGGACATTTGAGAATTTCCACTATTGGCGTCCTGACGGTACAACTTAATCCAAGCATCAAAACTTGACTCAGAAAGAGCTTGTACCTTACGTCCTGGTGTCGTCAAATATCTACTAACTTCTTTACCCCAATTATTTAAGAATGATTTAACATCATAAATGCCTGCCCGCAAAGGAATTAGCAAGTCGTAGTAACTTGTTGTTCCCTCACAGAACCACAGACAAGAAGTATAGTTTTCCTGATCGTAGTCAAAAACTTCTAGTTCTTGAGGTCGAATGCGCTTGACATTCCACAGGTGGAAAAATTCGTGCGCTACCAACTGTATAAAGCGATCATACTTATCGCGATCGCGAAATCCAAAACGCTGATAAATCAAAGAGCAACTGTTCTTATGCTCCAAACCTCCGTAAGCTTGGGCAAATAAGTGCAACATAAACACGTATTTCTCATAAGGCAAACCGCCAAACATCCGTGCTTCGACTTCGACGATTTTTTTGATATCGGCGATTATCTGTTGCACTCGAAAATTTCCACGTCCCCAGATTGCCAATTCATGAGGCTTGCCCAACACATCAAAGTGATACAGTTGATGAGAGCCAATTTCAAAGGGACTATCTACAAGAGTGTCAAAATCCGAAGCAAAGAAAGTATTAGCTTGTTCTGGGACTGCTGGTAAGGCTGTAGTAACCTGCCATTCTGGATGTGGCGGAATAATTGTAACGTAAATCGGTTGTCTATCAAATCCTGGTAGTCTAAAAAACAGCGCTGCGCCATTAAAATAGCCGTGGGTTGCATCTAGATGATTTGTCCGCACGGTTAGTTCATTCGCAAAAATACGGTATTTGACAGTTACTTCTGAAACATCACCTGTCTCTACCTGCCAATGATTTTTACTGATTTTTCGCCAAGTTAAAGGTTTTTTGTTGGCAAAAGCAGCAAAATCCTGTAGATGCTTGGCATATTCCCGCACTAAGTAGGAGCCAGGAGTCCACACCGGCATTTTTAAATCGAGTGTTGAGGCATTGTAGCCCCCAAGACGCAGAGTCACCTCAAACAGATGAGTTTCTGGTTGGGACATTGCCACCTGATAATGAATTAACGGTACTTTTTCCTGTAGGCGGGTATCAGTACAAGGTGCTATTGTTTCCTTCATCTGTAGTCCAGAGTAAACATTGGGGAGCTTCGAGTTAAAAGATAAACTTAACTCATAACTCCTAACTCATAACTCCTGTACGGACAAACGGCATGAAAGCCCATACTATTAAACTTTACCAGCCAAATTCATTAATTGTCGGAAATTGACGAGAAAAATTGCTTGATTTACGGTGTCAATTTTGATCCAACCTTTTTCATGTAGTTTTTCCATGATTTTAGTGGTTTCTTCAACTCCGATTTCTGTCACATCTGCTAAATCCTTAAAGGGAATATGAAAAATTTCTTTTCCCTTTGCTGTTTGGTGAGCGTAGTTTTCACCTAAACTTACAAGAGTATGGGCAAGTTTGACAGCTGGCGGGCTGGAGCGCATTTGCAAGCGAACGTTAGCGTGCCGCAGTCGTCGTACCATTAGCTGCAACATCCGATGATGTAACTGGGGATCTTTAAACAAGATTTGAATAAATTTTTCTCTGGCAACGCTCAATAATTTCACAGGAGAAAGAGCAATCACATCTGTTGAGCGAGGAGATTCATCCAAAATAGCCATTTCTCCAAAAAAATCGCCTCGACTTAAAATAGCCAAGGCTACAGAACCTTCTCCTACAGTGCGCCGAACTTTTACCCAACCAGAAACCACAAAGTAAACTGCATTCCCCCAGGCATCTTCCATCAAAACGGCTCTTCCAGTGGGATATTCGTGTTCTACGGCTATAGACAGCAACCATTCCAGAGTTTGTGGATTGGCTGTACTCATCAAAGGGAAGAGTTCACTGAAAACCTCTGTGTACATGAAATATTTGTTAAAAATGGTTCGGAAGTAAAAATAGTAATTTACTGATATGGGTGATACAGGTATTGCATACTGTAATATTGCTGGAGTTGTAATTAAAACTTTTACATATACTTAACCAAGTATGTTCAGATTCATAGGTCTAGAGTTAATTACAACACAAAACTACGGTATCGAAATCAGCGATTTCACCGAAAGGATAGTGGACAGGCGGTGGAGTGGGAAAGAGGAAAAGAATCACTAACTACTAACAATTAACAATTAGCTATTAGCCGTTAGCAACTAACTACTAACCACTAACGTAATTCTTGCCTATCTATCGAGGGTTTTAAAGTTTCTACTTCTAGCTTTCTAATATATTGTTCTAAATTATACAATGTTTGATTGAGAACATTAAAATTATCTAACTGACTAGAACTAATATTATGATTGAGAAGAAGCCTTTCTTGTAGTTCATGTAATTTGTAGCTAAGTTGTTGAGAAATACCCAAGGCATCACGACTCAGACGTGTTACCATCTGTTGTTGGTAAAACTTTAGTGCTGCTCCTCGTAATACTTGCAAGGTTGCTTCTTCACCGTGCATTCCCAGCATAATTCGCAAGCGCAATAGCAAACGTTCTTGTTTATATAAACATTCTTTCTCTATCTGTTTTGGTTCCTCTAGTTTGGTGACAGGTAAAGAGCCAAACCGCTTTAATTCATTCATTAATCCTTGAAAGACAGATAATGGCACTTTTTCTAACACAGACTGCAAGACACCATTTTCGCTCCAAAGAATCTTGCCATCATAAGGAAGTCTTTCCAGATAAAGCCTACCAATTCCCCCAGCCAAAACTCGTCCTAGTAATTCTTCCAACAATTTTTTAGGTGGTAAATTTAGCAAATGTTCTACAGGGCTAAACTCTTGTGGTTCTGGTGCTGATAACACAGGTACATTATCTGTGCTTGCTAATTCAAAAGAATAGTCTTCCTGTTTAGCTTCGTTTTTGGAAACTGTGGTGAAACAGTTGCTGTCAGGAGGATTTTGAAGCAGGCGATCGCCTGTGGCATCTAAGAGGGAATCCTCATGAGAGGGAGTGTTTTGAGTAGTTAGTGCCTCGTCTAAAATTTTTGTCGGTTGCTGGGTTGGCTGTAAATTAACATTTGTGGATGAAAGGGCTTGCTCGGCAGTCTCTGCTGTATTCTGATTTTTGGCTATGGTCTCCCAAGGTTTGTACTCTCGCTGCTGTGCTGGGTGGAATGTATTTTTGTGGTTGAGGAAAGCTGAGAGTACATTACGGTGAATATCACCTCTGATCACCACAGTTAGTAGGTTGCAATTTATATAAGACAATATGCGCCGAACATAATCTAGCGCCGCACTATCCTCTTGATTTACCATACCCAGCCATAGGCAGTTGTCTTCAATTTTGAGGGGCAAGATTTGGTGGTAGAGACAAGCTTCAAAGGATAAAAGACTTTCAATGAGTGGAAAGATTTGCTCATTCTCTAGTTCTTGTTCTTCTACAAGATTAGTATTCGATACTACCTCTGTTTGAAGATATTCTTCGGTATCTGTTTGTTTGCCCTCTGAAGACGACATAGGCTTAAGTTGCTTAATACATCTCTATATCCTATTCTGCTTTTTAGTTTATGGACAGTAAATAAGCGATCGCTATGGTAAGCAGGTGACAGGGCTAAAAGTCTTTAGTTGTCTATGTTTTATCTTTATATTGATATATTAACCACTTTAATTGTTACCATATCAATAAAGTTTAAATTAGTTACTTTAAAACTACGTATAATCTCGTACTTTAGATTGGGCAAGGACACGAGAGAATAGGAGAGTGGGAGAGTGGGAGGATTGGAAAACACCAAAGACGAGAAAAACAACCACTAACCACTAACCACTAACTACCAATTCCCCATACGTTACTCTTGGGTTCTTAAAGCTTGGGCTGCTAAATAGACTTTAGTCCATTCACCCATAGCTTGATGAGTTTTGAGTTTTAGTTTTTGGGCTACTTCTTCAATGGTGTTACCTGCTCGCCGCAATTGCAAAATTTGCCGCCCAGTTGGGGTTAATTTTTCCTCCAATTGCTGAAGTTGGTTGGCTGATAAACCTAAGTTATGCTCTTCTAAAGAAGTACCTAACCAGGTTTCAACTAGTTCTGGTTTGTCTTTGAGGGCAAAAACACGTACAGCGTGGTAACTAATTTTTTCACGCAGCCGATACACATCTTTAATTGGCTTATTTAATTTTTTGGCGATCGCATCTTGAGATTGCCCTTGCAGGTAAAGTCGTAACCACTCTACAGCTTCTTGCCCTAGATTTTCTTGTAAATATTTTTCAAATTCCTCTTTAACTGTCTGTCGCTGTGTCTGTTGCTCTTCTAGATCTTGTGCTTCTTGATATTCTGCGATCGCTCTTGCATCTACCAAGTTGACGCGGTTTTCATTGTCATCTGTGAGGATCTCTTCCGAAACAAGTCGAATCATATCGCTGCCCGGTACTTGGGTTAAGCCACCACGTTGAGTTCGACGCAAGTAGTTGACAAAGCGATAAGCTAAGAGTGGTTGGTTGCGTACTGGCCGTAAACAATACTCTTCCACACTGGCAAATAGCAATGCATTTCGCAATCGTGGATCGCTTGTGAATTCCGAAATACAAGCCATTTGCTGTTGCATATAATTGTCGCTTTGTAACAATTCTTGAATGACTTCTTGCAGCACATCCAATACTGTCCGTTGGCGATCGCGGCTGAGAGCAATCCATGTCTGGATCTTGTGCCGTAAAGTGACTATACTTCCCAAGCGAGTAATTAAATTACGGTAAGCAGCTTCTCGCCCTTTTCCCAAGTAGCGTTGGTGTAAAATTCTCCAACGATATTCCATTGCTTGCTTGCTAATATCCAGTTCCTTAGGATTCAACTCTTCCAATCGCCCTTGGAAACTTCCTAAAAGCCAGTAAATTATACTTTCCCTGTTTGTCACAGATTGCTCTGGACATTCAGCAGCTAGATGCTGACGCCAGTATCGTGCCAGTTTTTCTGCTTCTGAAGCCATAGTGAGATTGCGCTCCCCGAAACCCTGTTTTAAAGTTTGCATCACAACCCCCATGTATTATCATCCCACTCATCTTTATTGACTGGCAGTTGCCTTTAATTTTGATGATGTCCATCAAGAATATCTTAGTGATTCCACTTTTATTACGTTTTGACTAGCTAGTTTTATGCAGGAATTTTTGCATCTTCATAAAAACTTTCAAAATCAGAATTCCTGCTTTTTACAATTTCAGAGCAATTTTCCTTGCCAAAGTCGAATTTTAACTTTTGTAAACTAAGATTTGATGTTGTTAATTTAGAAATAGCAATTCTCTAGCGATATTAGGAATTCTCTTCAACTGTCCAAATTTTATAAAAACCCAGCATTTTATTCCGCCTGCGCCAGAGCACATGGTTTTCTAGAATATAGACGCTATTATCCTGTTGAAAGTTCGCTCCTTTAGAGTTCCATCAGTAAATTTTGGTAGTAGGATTTACTATACTAATACAGAAGTTGTGTAATTTGTAATTAGGTTACACAGAAATTTAAAAGTTATCAAAAAGATTGGAGCTTATATATTGACAAAATTGTTCAAGCTTGTGTATGCAAAGGTTAGAAAAATTTAATTATTTTTTATTTTATTAAAACAGCAGTTTCAATGTTTTTGTTTGTAAAACCTATAAGCAGAGAAGCGAAAATAAAAGCAACTAAATTAAGGAATGTAAAATATCTGAAACACTTACTATTGACTGTTAACGACCTCAAAGATTTAACATTATTTGTACCGACCCACTTAAAACTCATCTAAAAACTGATACATTCTCTGAAGGGGCTTTTACGTCTCTCCTTAAAGGCGGGTTCCAAAAAGGAAACCGCCAAAGCTATTGAGACTACCAGAATTTAAGCGAGATTCTCCCGTCACTAAAACTGGCGAACTTCTCCATGAAACTATTGACTAGATAAAAAATCAGCGACTATTTGATCTAGGTATTATAGGATTTTCTACAGCTTGTCTGTACTGTTCAACTTCCTCTGAATAACCTATAGGCAGAACAGCTTCAACATTCTCATGGGGACGAGGAATAATTACCCAGGTTTCTAGAACACCACCATAAACCTGTTCCACAGCTTCTATACCAGCCGCTACAGCTGTTTTTACCTCTTGAACATCACCCCGCACATTCACTGTAAAACGAGCACTACCAGCTCTTATATAACCTACGAGGGTGACTCGACCGGCTTTCACCATCGCATCTGCTGCCGCTAACACGGCAGGAAAACCCTTAGTTTCAATTGATCCAACTGCCTGTAGTGGCATTGGTTATCTCCTATATGTCAGTAAAAGTATGTGGCGCTACCAAGTTAATTGTACGAAGGTTCCTACACATTTTATATATGTCCATCATCATTTACTTTTCAACAAAGTAATTAAGACAAAGGCAAATAAGACTGGTGTCAGAAGATGCGGAACGGTTCAGATTTTTTAGTGAAATGGATGGGTAGAACACTTTCTACATTCTCCGGTGGATTAGGAACAATGTAGTGAGTGACGAGCTGCCCACCCTCTCCTTGAGCTTGCTCACAGGCTTCTATACCTGCCTCAACAGCTCTTCTTACTTCTGCAACCTGCCCCCGCACAGCAACCAGAAAACGAGCGCTTTCTGCTAAACCATAATACACAAGAGTAACTTCGGCAGATTTTACCATTGCATCTGCCGCTGCTAGTACAGGGGGAAAACCTAAAGTTTCTATTACTCCAACTGCCAATGGCATGGCATTAGCTCCTAAGTTCAGGAAGAGGTGTTATTTATTGTACGCGGCTTCACAGCCGATTTTGATACATAGAAAAATTTTCTTTTACCAGGTACTTGTGCTGTAACTTGTTCATCCAAGCACGACACCGAGACTTGGTGATAAAGTAATTCAAGAGACAACAGCATTTAGAATTCAACATTTGACCTCGCTTTTATCTCCTGTTTTGCTTAAAAGTGCAAGGGGAGACACCTGCGAAAATTGCTAAAATCTATGTTTCCTAGTTTTATCCCAACCGCAGTTCAGCAACTAACAGAATCTACCTCTATTGCTCTGGCTCAAAGCGTAGAACAGATAGCTATTACCACCCCTTTAAGTTCTCAACCTATACTCACTACTTATGTACATAAAGGTACTGGCAGTACACCTTTTTTACTAATTCACGGCTTTGACAGTTCTGTTTTAGAATACCGTCGCCTCTTGCCACTTTTAGCAGAACAGAATGAAACTTGGGCAGTAGATTTATTGGGTTTTGGATTTACAGATAGACCGACAGGTATAAAGTTTGGAACTACTGATATTAAAACTCATCTTTATTATTTCTGGAAAACTCTGATTCAGCAACCAGTGATCTTGGTAGGAGCTTCGATGGGGGGAGCAGCAGCAATTGATTTTACCCTCACTTATCCAGAAATAGTAAAAAAGCTGGTGTTAATTGATAGCGCGGGGTTGGCAAGCGGTTCAGTGTTGAGTAGATTGATGTTTCCGCCCTTGGATTATTTAGCATCTCAGTTTTTACGTAGTCCTAAGGTACGCCAAAGTATCATTCACTCTACATTTAAAAATAAAAGTCTTGCTTCTTTAGATGCTCTATTGTGTGCAGGATTACACCTAGAATGCTCTAACTGGAATCAAGCTGTAATTGCATTTACAAAAAGTGGTGGTTATACTGCTTTTAGATTTAAGAAGCTAGGAGAAATGCGGCAATCAACGCTGATTTTGTGGGGTGATTCCGATAATATTTTGGGTACTGTTGATGCCAAGCGGTTTAAAAGAGCAATTCCCAATAGCAAACTTATCTGGATTCAGAATTGCGGCCATGTTCCTCATTTAGAACAACCACAAATCACCGCCCAACATATTTTAGAATTTAGTAAGTGAGTCAACATAAATCAACGAAAAATACAGAACTAGCCAAACTCGCTTTGAGTCACACTTAAGAATAGATTGGTTGCAAAATCCTATTTTTAGGTTATATCGAACACAGATGGACACAGATAAGTTATCCGTGTGCATCTATATTTATCTGTGGTCGATTTCTAAACAATAATTTTTACTTAATATTTTAATTTATATCAGAAATAAATAAATTAAAAATACATATCCCCAACTTTTGAGAAAAGTCGGAGATATTACATAGATGAGATTAATAGATAATTATATAGAAATTGGAAATACCCAATCGCGGTAATCAGGTTCTCTATTTTCTGTAATTGCTGTCAGCTTTGCTCTAAGTTTTTCAGTAATTGGTCTATGTTCAGGTAAGTAATAATTTTCAATTCTGTTTACAGGAACAATTTTAGCTGCTGTGCCACTGAGAAATACTTCATCTGCAATCAAAAGCTCAGATTTATCTACAGCTCGTTCTTGAATTGGAATACCCAAGTCTTGAGCAATTGTTAAAACACTATCTCTAGTAATTCCTTCGAGAATATCGTGTTCAAATCCAGGGGTAATTATTTTTCCATTCCTGACAATAAAAATATTCATACCAGAGGCTTCGCTTACTTTCCCCTGAGAATTCATTAAAATTGCTTCATCAAAACCAGATTCAACAGCTTCTGTTTTAGCAAGAGAAGAAGTAATATAAGCTCCACTGATTTTGCCACGGAGTGGAAAACTGACATCCTCTTGTCTACACCACGAACTGATACGACAACTGACTCCTTCTGGAGATAAATAATCGCCTAATTCTAATCCATAAATAGCAAAACTTTTCTCAATATTATGTAGTCTGGGGGCAATGCCTAAATCAGAAGTAAATATAAAAGGTCTAATATAGAAAGAAGTATTTGGCTGATTTTTCTTGACGAAGTCAATTATAGTTTCTTTAATTTTTTCAGGTGGTAAGTTGTAATGTAAGAACTTAGCACTTTGACTTAATCTTTGACAGTGACGATCTAATCTAAACAACAAAATTTGTGCTGGGTTTTGCGGATCGGGAATACCGCGTAATCCACCAAAAGCACCAGTTCCATAGTGCAAAGCATGGGTAGCAATGGAAAGTGTTGCTTCTGCAAAAGGAACAAATTTGTTTTGGAAGTAAGCGTATGGCAAAAAGTTGTACATGAGAAAATTGACAGATTATTTGTTAACTATGGCAATGATGGTTTAATTTGAATCTGGATAATCAAGAAATTTTAGATTTTAGATCAGCTAAATCAAAAATCTAAAATTATCATGATTAATCAAGTAGCCACATTTGGGAAGAATTATCAGTAGATTCTTGGGGTTGAGTTAGCGGTAACTTTTCTAAATGGCGATAG
This sequence comes from Chlorogloeopsis sp. ULAP01, assembly GCF_030381805.1. Lineage (NCBI taxonomy): Bacteria > Bacillati > Cyanobacteriota > Cyanophyceae > Nostocales > Chlorogloeopsidaceae > Chlorogloeopsis > Chlorogloeopsis sp. ULAP01. The sequence continues at coordinate 194,726 of NZ_JAUDRH010000009.1, read as the reverse complement.
GATTTTCTGTAGGTAATTGGTGCAATGCTTTCTTTTTCCTTTTTCTTATTGTTCTGGTTTTCTTTTTCTTGTTTCAAAGTGTTAATCTCTTCTGTAAGTTTAGAATTAGCTTCTGCGAGTTGCACAGCAGCTTGTTTGGCTTCGTAAAGCTCTTTAGAGAAACGCTCTGTTAATACTGTTTTTTCAGATAAAGCTGATTGTAGTTCACTAATTTTTTGTTGTAATGCTTCTTCTTTCTGGCGTGCTTGTTTCTGTGCTTTTTCTAAAGCTGTTTTTTCAGATAAAGCTGATTGTAGTTCACTAATTTGCTGTTGTAGTGCTTCTTCTTTTTGGCGTGCTTGTTCCTGTGCTTTTTCTAAATCTGCTTGCAGTTGTTTGACAGTGGCTTCTACATCAGCTGTAGTTGAGTTTGAATGCTTAGATGTAGATGTCTTTTTATCTTCTTGTTGGGTAGAAGGTGCTTCTGTTGTGGAAGGGCTTTCTTCCTTAACTTCTTGGGCAGTAACATCAATCACAGTTTCACCTTCTGGTGAAGGAATATTGTGTGCTTTTTCTTGTAGCACGTCGGATACAGATGGACGTTTCCTGGGCATGATCTCTATTTCCTCCAATCACGTTGTAATTCATCAGCCACGCGGCGATAGTCTGACTGTGCCTCCCGTGCATTTTTCCCTCGCCATTGAGTAATTGCCACACCTTCTAGCACTGCTCTTTCGTGAGCTTTGTAAGCACGGATAAAGGCATTACAAGCAGGAATTCCTAGTTGCATAAGCGTATTTTGTGCTTCTAGTGCTTCCCCCAAACTCCGCGTATCTACTTTAGTGAGCAGTACCCGATGGGGAATTCCCGCAGGAGTTACTGCTTCTGTTACAGTGTCGATTAATACAGCTAAATCCATTGGTGCTGGTGGTGTGGGCAAAACTAAATAATCTGCGATCGCTACTACTGCCGCCAATGCTTGAGAGTGTAACGCTGGAGGCGTATCGACCACCACTAAACTGTATCCTTCTATCTTACGCAAATCAGCTAAAAGTTTGGGATCTGTGATTTGAGATAAGTCAAATCCCATTGCTTTTGGATTGCGCCCAAACCACCAATTAGCAGAACCTTGAACATCTGCATCTACCAGAAGTACCTTTTTTTCTTCTGCAAAAATAGCAGCCAGATTGACTGCGGTAGTTGTTTTACCAACTCCACCTTTGCCGTTGAGGATAGCGATAATTCTTGGCACAGATTACTTCCGATGCTGACTTCACCGAATATACCGCGTTATGTGATACCATTTCACTTTTTGAGTGATTCATCTTCAACCCCTCCCAACCTCCCCTTAGTAAGGGGAGGTGCCGTAGGCGGTGGGGTACATCCATATCAGCCTTTTCGTGAAATAGTATGACACGAAGAATATAGGAAATGGTAACAATAGAATAATTCAGAAGCGCTGAAGATATAAGCGACTATGACAGCAATTACTAGCTTTCCTGATGGCCCTAATATGCCAATTTTTCTGCGGCGGATAAAATTGCTTGTGCAGCCGTTGCAATACGTCGAAGATTTTGCCAAAGCCTATGGAGATGCTTTCACTATTTGGGGGCCTCGTAAAGAAAATGCTCTTGTCTACTTCAGTCATCCTCAAGCATTAGAGCAGATTTTTACCGCAGATGCCAACCATTTTGAAGTTGGTAGAGGAAATCGAATTTTGCGATTTTTAGTTGGCGATTATTCTCTGATTTTACTGGATGGAGAGCGTCACCAGCGCCAACGCCAATTATTAGCGCCTCCTTTTCATGGCGAGCGGATGCGTGCTTATGGTGAAACAATTCGTGAAATAGCCCAGCAAGTAAGTCATGAATGGCAGATTGGCAAACCCTTCAATATCCGTGCTTCAATGCAAGAAATCACCCTCCGCGTGATTTTAAGGGTAGTTTTTGGCTTAGATGAGGGACAGCGTTTAGAAGAACTGCGAAAATTAATTACTTCTTTGCTGGAGTTAATTGGTTCCCCCTTAATATCCGCTAGCTTCTTTTTCAGTTTTCTGCAAACAGATTTTGGTGCTTGGAGCCTGTGGGGACGAATGCTCAAGCTAAGGCAACAAATTGATGAATTAATTTATGCTTTAATTCGGGAACGTAAAGCAGAATCTGGGCAAAATCGCCAAGATATTCTCAGCTTAATGATGTCTGCACGTGATGATAGTGGGCAATCAATGTCAGACGAAGAATTACGCGATGAATTAATGACTTTGCTCACAGCAGGACATGAAACCACTGCTTCGGCATTAACTTGGGCATTTTACTGGGTTGCCTATTTACCAGAGGTACGGGAAAAATTGCTAACGGAACTAGAGACAGTAGATGATAAACAAGATCCGAATGCGATCGCTAAATTGCCCTACCTCACAGCAGTTTGTCAAGAAACTCTACGCATTTACCCAATTATTATAAGTGCCTTCTTTAGGGTGGTGAAATCCCCCATTGAAATTATGGGTTACAAACTGCCACCAGGTACAGTAATTGCCCCCAATATTTACTTAGCTCACCATCGTGAAGAAGTCTACCCACAACCGCAGCAATTTAAACCAGAACGGTTTTTAGAACGGCAATTTTCCCCTTATGAATTTTTACCCTTTGGTGGTGGAAATCGTCGCTGTATTGGCATGGCATTTGCTATGTATGAAATGAAACTAGTATTAGCGACAATTTTGTCTAGCTTTGAAGTATCCCTAGTTCACAAACGCTCCGTGCACCCTGTACGGCGTGGTTTGACATTAGCTGCGCCTGCTGGAATGCGGATGGTGGCAACACCTCTAGTGAAACGTGTAAGCAAGGCAGCACTTGTTTAAGCAATCACGATCTAAGTTAATTACAACCACAGATAGACACCGATAAACACCGATAAAATCTGTGTCCATCTGTGGTCGATTTTTTTGAAACTAGAATGAGTGCAAGAGGTTTAATACACTAGTTTATGTTTGAAGAATTGGGAACAGGCGATAGATTACAGAAAATAATTGCAGGTTTTTTTAGATTTCGCCATGAGAAACAAAATTTTACAAGTTCTTATTAAGGCATTACAGCCAAAAGATTTTGCTCTAGCTTTCTGGCAAGGAGGTTCGGCTGCACATGGATATACAGATGAGTGGTCTGATATTGATATCGAGGTGATTGTTGAAGACAATTATATTGAAGAAACCTTCAAAATTGTTGAAGCATCTTTGCAGAGTACTTCAGCAATTAGTCTAAAGTATAGAGTACCTGAACCTACATGGCATGGTCACTCACAATGTTTTTACCAATTAGCTGGATTTAGTCCTTTTTTGGCAATAGACTTTGCTGTCATCAAGCGCAGCAGTCGCAATGATTTTTTAGATGTAGAACGACATGGTAATCCAGTAATTGCCTTTGATAAAGCTAATCTAGTTGTACCAACGCATTTGGATAAAAAAGAGCATTTTGCAAAAATGAAAGAGAGATTTATCTCTTTAAAAACAACTTTTAATTTTAGACAATTATTTGTTCAAAAAGAAATTTTTCGTGGACACTTTGCGGAAGCTGTTGCTAGATACCACAATTACACACTTAATCCTTTAGTAGAGCTTTTAGGAATGTTATATAGACCGTATCGATATGATTTTATGCTACTTAAGTATTTTAGTCGTGATTTTCCACCGGAAGTTGTAGCACGTGTAAATAATCTTTATTCAATCAGAGATTTAAATGAATTGGCACAAAAACATCTATTAGCACAGGAAATATTTACAGAAACTTTGCCAACCTTGGAAAAGAAGTTTGAAAGTTAGCGTCAGTATTAGAATTAAATGCAATACTCCTTTTAATTTAAGGGTGCTAAGAGTTATCAGTACCAATGGAAAATGTAAAATCTCTACCTGATGAACTAGTGACAAAAGGTATCAACTGTAGTAACAAATTGAGCGCAGGAATCTACATCCCTTGTGGGTGTAGTATTTCACGTCCCTGGTAGCTCAAATAATAAATTTGATTTAGCAACACCCTACAATTAAGGGGACTTGCACTGATTGCTTGGTCAGTTTAAGAATAAATAGGGCAAAGCACGCGGGGAAACAAACGTGAGTCAAGGATTTGATTACGATTTAGTTATTATCGGCGCTGGAGTGGGTGGACACGGAGCTGCCTTGCACGCCGTTAGCTGCGGTTTGAAGACAGCTATTGTTGAAGCAGCAGATATGGGAGGAACCTGCGTTAACCGAGGCTGCATTCCATCTAAGGCTTTGCTGGCAGCTTCAGGACGTGTGCGGGAGTTAAAGGATGCTCACCATCTGAAGGCGCTGGGAATTCAACTGGGCAGCGTACAGTTTGAACGTCAGGCGATCGCCGAGCATGCCAACAATCTTGTCGCCAAAATTCAAGGAGACTTAACCAACAGCCTCAAACGCTTAGGAGTTGATATGATCCGGGGTTGGGGTAAAATTGCAGGCGTCCAAAAGGTTGGAGTTGTAACCGACGGCGGCGAGAAAACTATTACTGCTAAAGATATTATTCTTGCCCCTGGTTCCATTCCTTTTGTCCCTCCTGGTATTGAAGTAGACGGCAAAACAGTTTTTACCAGCGATCAAGGCGTCAAGTTGGAATGGTTGCCAGATTGGGTAGCAATTATTGGTAGTGGTTATATTGGCTTAGAATTTTCTGATGTTTACTCGGCTTTGGGTTGTGAAATCACTATGATAGAAGCCCTAGATCAATTAATGCCGGGATTTGATCGCGATATTGCTAAACTTGCCGAACGGGTGCTAATTACCCCCCGCGATATCGAAACTTATGTGGGAATTTACGCCAAAAAAGTGATTCCTGGTTCGCCGGTGGTGATTGAATTAGCCGACTTCAAAACCAAAGAATATGTGGACACACTGGAAGTAGATGCTTGCCTAGTAGCCACAGGACGCATACCTGCTACTCAAAACCTTGGTTTAGAGTCTGTCGGTGTAGAACTTGATCGCCGCAATTTTATTCCAGTCAATGATACTATGGCTGTTTTGAGTACGGGCGAACCAGTGCCACATTTGTGGGCAATAGGTGATTCTACTGGCAAGATGATGTTAGCGCACGCTGCCTCAGCCCAAGGAATTGTCGCTGTGGAAAATATCTGTGGCAGGTACAAAGAAGTAGACTATCGCAGTATTCCCGCAGCAGCATTTACTCATCCGGAAATTAGTTATGTCGGCATCACAGAAGCACAAGCAAAGGAAAAAGGAACTGCTGAAGGATTTGAAGTTGGGGTAGCAAAAAGTTACTTCAAAGGTAATTCCAAAGCTTTGGCAGAAGGTGAATCCGATGGCATGGCTAAAGTGATTTATCGCAAAGATACAGGCGAAGTGCTGGGAGTTCACATTATTGGCATCCACGCCTCAGACTTAATTCACGAAGCCTCAGCTGCGATCGCTAATCGCCAGTCCGTTCATACCCTCGCTCATCTAGTTCATGCCCACCCAACACTTTCAGAAGTACTGGATGAAGCCTATAAACGGGCAGTTGCTAGTTAGGGATTGGGGATTGGTGATTTGGTATTGGGTACTGGGTATTGGTGATTGGGTACTAGGATTTCTTAATTCCCAATCCCTAGTCCCTAATCCCTAGTCCCTAATCCCTAGTCCCTAGTCCCTAATCCCTAGCCCCTAATCCCTAACCCCTAATTTCTTCTAATATGCAAATTCGTCGCCACGCACCCAATCCATCTGTTGCTGTTTCTTATTTGAGATATCAAGTTGCCTTACCTGATGCCGAACCAAGAAATATCTTGGAAAAAATTGTTTGGCACAAAGAAGAAGAAGTTGAGCAAATGCGGCAAAAGCAGCCTTTACAGGAGTTGCAAAAACAAGCCCTCAGCGCACCCCCAACCCGTGATTTTCTGGCAGCATTACGACAAGGAAACACAAAACCAGCATTGATTGCCGAAGTTAAAAAAGCCTCACCCAGCAAAGGCGTTTTACGACAAGATTTTGATCCAGTAGCGATCGCTCTTCAATACCAACAAGGTGGTGCTAGTTGTCTTTCAGTGCTGACAGATGAAAAGTTTTTTAATGGCAGTTTTGATCATCTCACCAATATCCGTGCTGCCGTAGATTTGCCGTTGTTGTGTAAGGAATTTATCATCTATCCTTATCAAATGTATTTGGCACGGGTTCAAGGTGCAGATGCGGTACTGTTAATAGCAGCTATCCTCACTGATCAAGATTTGCAATACTTTATCAAAATTGCTAATGCCTTAAACATGACAACTTTGATAGAAGTTCATACCCTTGAAGAACTTGATCGTGTATTAGCTTTAGATGGCGTCTCTTTAGTAGGTATTAATAATCGTAACCTCGAAACTTTCTGTGTTGACTTACAAACAACTTGCCAACTCTTAGCAGCAAGAGGTAAAGAATTACAGGAACGGAATATTTTAGTTGTAAGTGAATCGGGAATACACACCCCAGATGACCTAGATGTGGTAGAAAATGCAGGTGTATCTGCTGTACTGATCGGTGAGTCTCTAGTAAAATCACCAGATCCAAAATTAGCGATCGCTAACCTCTTTGTCAAATCTTCACCAATAAGCAGATCTGGGCTTTAACTAGTTATTGAATGTCTATGTAACAATTTACTTATTAATAACAAGCCCTGATTTCAAAATCTAAAATATATAATTCCACACCAATTTCATGGAGCAAATTCCTCTGCCTTCTCCAATACACTATGAACTCATACTGCAACTGTTGGAAAGACAAACAATGTTAGCAGTCAGTAAAAATCCGGATCTACGACACCAAGTTAATCAACTCATTATCACCCTCCGGAAAGCTGCTGTTCAACAAAAGCATTTAGAGCAAGTTTGTCAAGGTTCATCTTTACCTATAGATCATCGTTGGTCACTCAATCATCTTAATGCTGGTCATGCTGCCTTACCAGATTAATATATTTTCATCAGCCCAATAGAAAATACAGCAAAAGTGGTACCTGGTAATAATATAGGAATCCGGTTTGGTTACTGAAAAAATTAAGTATTTGTAGGGTGCGTTACGCTCCGCGATCACACACCCTACGTTTTCTTCAAAAATCAAATATGAGTCCTATAGATGAAATAAAAACCAACTGTGATCTATTACTAAGTACCAGAAACTTGCCAAAGATGGAAATCGTCATACTAACTCATGGGGCGATCGCACTTAGCAGTTATGAATAACTATGCGATCGCCTTTTGATTTGAAACTTGCCACAACACTTTCACTACGAAGATATCATCCCTGCATCTGTTCACAGAGGCAAAGATTTTACCCATGAGACTAGTTCTCGTAGCTAGGCTAGGTTCACCTTGGTAACGAGGGCTTGTAGACTGACGTCTCCAGAATGTTTGTAGGAGTCTTGATGTGAACTATGCCAACTTCAAGAAAAGCCACACCCTATGGAAAAGTTATCTCAACTCAAACTTTGTATCTTGTAATAAGTAATTGAATTGAAGCGTGAACCTGAATGCAGCTGATAGAAAAGCTTCCCTGATAACTTACATAGCTGAACGAAGAAACTCAGTATTTGCAAGATATGCAAGGTATGGGTAAAGAAAAATTTTGAGAGAGTTTAGCAGATTGCAGGGATATGAAACTTGGTAACCTGAATTCTGAAAATACTATTTACCAAGCATTCTAGACTCATCTAGTAAAGCTCGCGTCCATCTCCGAGTAAGTTGGAATGACAATCAATTCCTTTTTTGACACAATTATTTGTCCAAGCTTCCTTGATTTGCGGATCCCAACCGTCAAACCAGTCTGCGTGAATTGAATAGCCACCCGGCTTATCGCTGCCATAGGAGTCAGAAGAAAGTCTCCATCCGGAAACATCGCCATCTCCTGGAACAGGATAAAGAACTTTCATCGTAATGTTGGGTATCGCAACTGAATGTGTTGATGGACAAGATCCATTTACAGGGAAAACAACATGACTCTTATGATCAGACGAATCAAGATTTGCACCATCCCAACACTGTGGAAAATCAATATTCATAACTACAAAGTCACCTACGTCACATTTTTGAATGGAGCCAGACTTACCAACATATCGATTCCAGCATCCCCAATACATCACATCAGTATTCTGAGAACTTGTTGCTTGAGCATTTCCTACAACCATTTTTAGTCCATCAGGAATTTCATTAATCTCAGAGGCTGAGATCCCAAAATATCCTGACTTGTAATAGAAGTGGCTCTCCACAGGTTTAATTGCTTCACCTTGTTTATTAAACAATGTCGGTACCCAATAGGCAGTACGATTAGCAGAACCTCCTCGACATGTGGAGTTACCACTGCTTTTTAAGCTGTCATAGGTGGAATAGGCATTGGCTTGGGTATTTCCAAAATAGGTATGTGAATGTGATTTGCCAGATTGCCCAGGAAAAACAATCGCATCGTCGTTATTCATGTGAGAAAAATCGCACAAAGTACGAAACGCACCGACACCATCACCTGCTGACACAGGCTGTTCGCTGCTTGAGCGCACACGAAAATCGCTCGAACCGGAAGCGGCTAATAACTTACTGGATTGAAAAAAACCTAATAAAAGTATCAAAGTCAAGCTCAATGCAAATTTCAGCGCAAACTTGGGAAGGGGCTGTCTCAATTTTTTAGCAACGCTTACCTTTGTCGAATTTATGCCTAAATTCATCACAATAGTTTCTCCCTTGGAGTAACGTCAGTTGTCAGATACCCTTGGTGACTGACATAGGTAGCTGAAGGAGAACCTCAGCCTTTTGGATTGGTGTATGTAAAGGAAGATTTTGATCGACTCACTCACACGCTTCAAAAGAAAAGCAAGCGTTTGTCAATTAAGCCTTTCAAGATACTTGCAGACAGAAAATAAACCTCTGAACTTATGGTGCTTCTCATTTCATTGCAATGCAGCCGCAACCCCATCCCAATGAAAGACTTAAACTAAAGCTTTCATACCTGCGTGCAGGATGGAGTCAAAATGTAATGCATGGTTAATGAGAACTGCTATAGATACAGTTCGTCATAAAATTACCAGCAATTTTTAAGCCATCTGAGCTTGTCGATTCAAAGTACTACGCTTTTGAAATCTGTTCAGCATATATTTTGACAGCACAGTTCAGATTGGCATTTGCTGTCATAGATAGAAAATCATTCTTAGCTGGTTCTGGATTGTTAAGTCAAGAATCTTTTGCTGAAGTATTGTGTTGTTTGATGCCATCCATGCGTCCTCATAAAGATTGGTTCGCATAAACTCAGCAGAGATAACAATAGGGATAAAAATTCTGCTGCAACTTTTAGTAGAAGCAAACTTGAAGAGGGCTGAGTGAGGGTTGTAAGAGCTTATTAGAAATAAGCTTTATTCAGAATCTACCGACTTTGCTCTAACTATGGCACTTGGATCAAGTCCCTGTAATTTAAAAGGAAGATGATGTAAGTATGTAGATACCTCGGCGATGTCTCTACCTTTTGGTGTGTTATTGGTTAGAGACTTTTGCTTGGGAAAAACTGAACTTTTAGAACTATTACTCATCAAACCTTGACCCGTCATATTTACAGAAGCGTTCTACAAGCTATTCCATATCCTAATAGCAGAATGGGAACTTTTTTGAATGTAGAACGTTGAAAGGTATGGGAATTTTACTAATTTTCAATTTCCATACATTTCAGGAGCGGTTTGCTACTTTGCTTCATGCACAATTCAGCAAAGACAAACAAGTATCTCATAAAAAATAGACACTTGCGAAATCTAGGGATTCGGATGCAAACCTGTATACGTGCGCACTGTCACGTAATTTGCTTCTAACGAGTATATCAGCTTAAGCATTTTTTTGTATGTAAAAAATATGAAACAAACCTTTTCATATAAGAATTAGTTAAATTATTACTTTAAATACGTATTTAAGGCATATGAGATAAAACTTATAAAATGTTTTATTTAAGCAAAATAAAGAGTTTATTGATTAAAAAAACTATAAAAATGAATAAATATCTAATATCTTGTTATATAAATAGAATATTCTCTTTTTATTCAAACCAAATAATAAATCTTCAAAATTATAGGTGTAAATAAATACTTAATATTAAATAAAAAAACAGTTATATTACAGAGATATTTTTTTTATTTAATTGCGAAGGATTTAATCGAAAAGAGTAAATAAAGGAAAGATAAGAAAAAAATTACAGAAAATTTGGTAATATTAAAAACTCATATCTTAATCATTTATACATAAATTCATAAATAAAATAAGTAGATGCAATTTCTACTAAAACCAACAATAACGACTGAAAAAGTTCAATAATAGTAGTTATTAAAAGCTTTTATCTCTACTTATAGATTGAGATATATAAATCTAATGTAATTTTATTTACTTAAATAATTGCTTGTTGCTGAAAAAATAATTTGACATTGTAAAAAATTGGTTTACAATACTTGTCATCAGTATTGGATGTAAAGTTATTAGCTAAGTCTAGTCGAATCAGGATGAAAAAGCTCACAAAGCATATTACGAGTAATTCCTGATAAAACTCTAAACCCATATTTAAAACGACTGAAAAGCTCGTGGGCAAATTGGATACTCTTACAGCATGAGATGTTGTCATTTCTGCCCAACAAAAACAAACATGGTGGTGAGGACTTATGACGAAACAAAACTTACAGATTGGTAGCAAAGTACTTCAGGTAGTTAGTATGCTGTCTTTCTGTCATTTTTACCAATCATTGCCGCAGATATTGCAAGCCAAACTGAAGGAAGAAGTAGTTATACAATCTTTCTTGCCCATCAGCAAAATCAGAAACAGCAACAAAAGCTTAAAAATATCCACCCTACAGAATTTTTAATCAAGCTACTAGTGCAAGACTCTAATAAGCGATCGCAACTTCACCCACTGTAATTAACTTCATCTCATTTCACTCTAAGTGCAAGTGTAGCGTTAGCAAAGAGAGTGTTTGCACGATTCACACAACGAAAAAAGCGGGTTAATTTATCAACCCACTCTTTTCTTTGAATTTCTTGTTTCTAACAAAATAGAGGTAAAGATTGCAACACTTAGTATCCCCTTCTAGCAGTCTTGGTAGAAGACAGAGTATTTTCCACATATTCCACTTCTCCTGAAAAGGTATTTATACTTATGCTGCTGTCTCTAGCCAATCATATATTTGTTCCAATTGTTCTAAAGTAATTAAACCATACTGCCAAAGAATCATTGGCAAAGGGCCAGGATCTTGCTGGCTATGACGAAGGGCTACGTCTATAGAGGCAGCAGAAATAGCCAAATCCTCTTGTAAAAAACGAATTAGCTGAGAGTAGTTAGATGGTAACACTTATAATTCACCTCCTGTGGATGTGTATTGTCATGTTTTTAGTCGCTTTGTGTGAGTAACTTGTAGCCAGTACTTCATCTGTCACTGCATGAGTACGTGGTTTATATAACTACTATTCTTTTACAGAATAAGTATGGAAAGTACCTATTCTAGCGCTATTTTTATACTTTTATGTTTAAATATCAAGCAGATGATTTGGTTAATTTGGATTATTCCTTTTTACTTCAGTTGTTTGGTTAAATACACCTGCAGCGAGAAGGATTCCATTGCTTCATAATCTCTTATCGGCCAATCTTTACACGTATGCCAAATGATAGATTTTAGTTACCAAATACTAAAACACTTATGTAACTTTAGAAACGCCAATACTTTATCTAACTTGGTATTGTATTAAATTTAAACTACAGTCATAGAGTTATTACTAATATAATTAGTAACTTTTAAATTAAGAACAGTTGAAGTTAACATTGATACTAAATAATTCCACTAAATAAATTTTTCTTATTTACGTGAAACTTCGGGAGTTAAAAAATTAATTTTTATACGATCGCCTTCTTTTAATCCCAATTCAGCTGCTCTACCAGAACGTAATTCAATTACTTGATCGATTTGTGTTCTCGGCCCATAAGTGGGGCAAGGATCTTCAGTACAAGGAGGTACAGCAGCAATAATTTTTTGGATCTTTCCTTGACGTAGAAAAACCATATCTAAGGAAACAGGTACATTTTTCATCCAGAAACTGACTGGCTGTGGTGAAGAAAACTTAAATAACATTCCTCGGTTTTGAGGTAAAGCTGGTCGATACATTAAGCCCATTGCTTGCTGCTCAGGTGTCTGTGCTACTTCCAAGTCAATTATGGTACCGTTGGGAACAGTCGCACGAGCAGAAATAGGTAGTTGTTGACCTGATTTAGTTAACAGTGGTAGAGGTTCAAACTTCAATGGTGCTGAGTTGTGAGAACCAGGTGCATTAATAGGAGGTTTTGCTGGTGTAGGAGTAGAGCATCCCATTAAAATCACACCTAGTAATATAGAGAGTAAACTTTGCCAACGGATCATGGATTTGGTTAGTAGTTAGTCATTAGTCATTAGTCAAGAGTTAGTGGTTAATTGTTCACTCTTATTTCTCCTTCTACTTCCGCGTCGCCGCGTCTTCCTCATAATTCTAAGATTCTCTTAAAACATAACCCACGCCCCGAACTGTTTGAATGAGGCGTTTTTGACCGTCATCTTCGATTTTTAAGCGGAGATATCGAATGTATACTTCTATTACATTCGATTCACCCATAAAGTCGTAGCCCCACACATTTTCTAGGATTTGTTCACGAGTTAAGACTTCACGGGGATGTTCCATTAAATACTTAAGCAGTTCAAATTCTTTCATTGTTAAATCAATTGCCCGTCCGTTATGGATAGCACGACGGGTTGCTAGATCCAGAACTAGTTCTCCAAATCGTAGCTGCTCTGTGGTGTCAATGTCGGGTTTTAAGTAGAGGCGAATTAAGTTTAAAAAGTTTTCTGAGCGGTAGGGTTTGAGAAAGTAATCATCGGCTCCTGCTTCTAGGCAGGCTACACGGTCATCTACTGTATCACGTGCCATTAAGACTAATACAGGTGATCGCATACCGACGTTTCTCAGATTTTTACATAATGAAAGCCCTGATTCTCCTGTTAGCATCCGGTCAATCACCACTAAAGCTGGTTGGCGATCGCGTCCTTGTTGCAATCCGCTCATTCCATCATTAGCTAGAAGAGGTTCATAACCAGCTTCTTTCAAATCAAAAGCAATTTGATTTGCCAGGTTTTCGTCGCCTTCAATTACTAAAACACAAGGGCTATGAGCAAGTATCATATCATTGCTGCAATTTAGATTTTTGTATATGTAAAGATACTGGTCAAGATGGCTTGTGCCACAACCGAGTATTTTGACAATTGTACAGAAATATTCTGTAGAGAAGTATTTATATTGATTAGAGGAGCTATTGTAGTTTCTTCGTGAAGAATATATATGGCTTTCTAAGACTTCCTAAAATTTTTTACAATGTTGAGCTATCAACGTCAGTAAGATAAACTTCAGCTACAACAAATTTAATATTTAGTTAATATTTTAGATCAACCTGAAAATAAGGCACAAGCCAGTCGCTACAACGAGGGGAAACCCTTACTTGCGCTCATCCGCTACGTGTCTACACCAGTCATACCAAATTGGCGTATGAAGCCTTGTTTCAAAATTATGGACTAGCCTATTAATCAATGTTTTAAATCCAAAATCCACGCATTGGTATCACCTGCGGAGGGAAACCCGGCAAGAGCGCTGGCTCACCACTACAGTGGCTCCCCTACACCCTCTTTCAAGTCACAGCATAGAAGGGATAAAGATTTTCACGCCCTTGTGATGTGATTTCTTATATTTTTGTCTAGCTTATTTCTATAAAAAGTGTAACGAAGCAAAAGTAATTTGGGGTAGAGGGCAATTTCCATGATCTGGAATTACCCCTTTGTTCTGCCTTGATTTGGAGTCACGGTAATTCTACCGACGTAGGCTTGGCAATGTGCGGTAAACCCCAACCTAATTTTTCTCGTAAAACCTTGAAAAATTCAGGCGGTTGCAAACGAATGAATTTAGTAGTGTATTGCGATCGCTCTATGCGTACTCGATCCTCTGGCAAAACATAACATCCGCCATTGCCATCTACTACCATCACTAACCGAGGAGTATTGACTGGGTAAATATTGACAGGCTCTGTGTCGGGGAAAACTAAAGCTCTGGAAGCTAAAGAATGGGGACAAATTGGAATTAGTTGTAATGCGGGTACACCAGGGGTTACAACTGGCCCACCAGCACTCAAAGAATAAGCAGTAGAACCAGTAGGGGTGGAAATAATCACACCATCTGCTGCAATATCAACAGGAGCATGACGTCCCACTGCAATTTCAAAATGGCACATGGAGGTTAATGGTTCTCGATGCAATACCATTTCATTTAGACACAGAGCTTCCCAAAGTGCGGAATCTCCCCGAAATACTTTGACAGCGAGCATTGCCCGCTCTTCAATTTCGTACTTGCCTGCTAGTAGTTGTTCTACAGCTTGGGGCAGCTGATTGAGGTAAGTTTCTGTCAAAAACCCCATGTGGCCTGTATTAACAGTGAGTATGGGAATTCCACAGGGAGCCACCAGACGAGCCGCAGCCAAAACTGTGCCATCTCCTCCTAGCACCACCGCAAACTTTGTATGGGAATCAAAACCAGGGGGTGTTAAGCCTTCAATGGGCGTATGGCATACGGGGCTTTCTGGGGTAGAATACCCCAAAATCCCACCTACACCAGTTGTGATGCACACATCCCAACCGGCAGTGGTGAACTTGTCTTTTAATTCGATAGCAACGCGACCTGCTATCGGCTTAACGTCGTTGTAGATAATGCCTACTTTCGGCACGCTTAAATTTCCAATATTATCGGTGCTGCTCTTTATTATGTTAATCGTTGCACATTTTTGACAATTTAGTCATTAGTCTTTTGTTAATTGTTAATTGTTCATTGTGAGCGTTCCATTAACCATTAACCATTAGCCATTAACTACTGACTATTGACTTTTTTAAACGGAGTTCTTTTTTCCTTTTTCTTTTTATTTTTTTCGTAGTCTAATTCCCTGAGCTTCTTCATAATACGGTTGAAGTACTCTTGCAGGTAGCTTTCTAGGGTTGTAGTGTCTTTAGGGTCTAATCCAAAAACTTGGTACACTTCATCCATTGATGCATTTAGAGGTTTACCGCTTGCCAGTACTTCTGTAAATGCCAGTCTATCTGCTACATTCCATCCCCACTGAAAAAATCGCATCATCCGACGTACAGTACGCAGCAGGTTAATGGGCATCCGCGTCACTCTAGCTTCTTTCCCAGATAGGCGCTCGCACAGGCTAATAATTTCCTCCGCACTCCAAGCACGAGTACCAACTATCGGAAAAGTTTGTTTTTCTGTTTCTGGCACTTTTAAAGTACGAACTGCAAATTTAGCAATGTCTTGAGTGTCCATATAGGCAATGGGCGAAGATTCTCCCGTTACCCAAACAGGTTGTCCCTCCAAAATTGGAATGCCATATTGACCAATTAAGCCTTGCATAAAACCGGCTAATTGTAATATGGTGTAATTCAATCCAGACTCTGCCAAAAATATTTCAGTACACCGCTTGATTTCCATCAACGGTACTTCTGGATACTTATCGGCATTCAGTATAGAAAAGAATATAAAACGCTCTACACCCGCAGCTAAAGATGCTTGGATCAAAGATACTTTGCCATCCCAGTCTACTTGCTTGATACTTAGTGAATCAGTAGGGCGAGATGTTGCCGCGTCAATGACTGCGGTTACACCTTCCAATGCCGCTTGTAGTGTCTGGGGGTAGCACAAATCTCCCGGTACAACTTCCGCACCCCATTCCTTGAGAAATGCGGCTTTCTTAGGACTCCGGACAAGACAACGTACTTTATACCCCTCATCAATGGCACGACGAGCCACTTGTCTTCCCAGGGTGCCAGTAGCACCGACTATTAGTAGTGTCATGAGGGTTCGTTACAAAATTTAAAGTTTTATGAATCAAATTTTAACAGAATCGCATGAACAAACAAAATTTTACATCTTTAAATTTTAGATGTGAGGAAGAACGAGAGCTAATTTAGTATCTCTCGTTCTTAAAGGGCTTATAAGAAAAAATTACTCTTCTACGCCTTGAATCTTCAGTAACAATACACCTAAGCCCCAGCCTACAAAGATTAAACCGAAAGATAATAGAGCTGCATTGAACATTTCGCCGCCCATTGCTGTAATACTCCTTTGCAAATTGTTTAATTAAGTTAAGTCTACCAGAGCCTTTTAGAATAGCTGTAAGATTAGACCATTGTGAATTATTGTGACAGATATAGGGATCGGGGACAGGGGATCGGGGACAGGGAACAGGTAATTGGAAGGAAAACTGTAACCCATAACCTGTATTATGTAACCTTTAACTTTTGACTGATACTTCTTTAATGGTACAAACCCCCGAATTTATCTGTGGAGCTAATCCAAAATCACGCTACTTGCTACAACGGAGCGGAGCAGGAGTTGCTCCGCCTCCGGGGAACTTCCAAGGGCGCTGTGGCTCCAAAATCTAAAATCAAATGACCTGATTTAAAAATTTGTTTATATGTCTCAATTCAATCAAAAGAACGATATATCGCTATCAATTCATCGCCCTCGTCTGGCGCTAACTATGGGAGATCCAGCCGGAATTGGGCCAGAAGTGATTTTGAAAGCCTTGGCTAACCCGGAATTGAGCAAAAATTTTAATGTAACAGTTGTAGGTAGCCGCGATTTATTATTAGAAATTTATACAAAGGTTCTTGTGAATGGAAATTTAGTACCTTTGGCAAACCCAGAAAGTTTGTCAATCATTGATGTTCCTCTAAAGGAACAACTTAAAAGTCAAATTGTGATGGGGGTGGGTAATGCAGCTAGTGGTGCAGCAAGTTTTGCTTATATGGAATGGGCGATCGCTCACACAAACTTGGGTGAATTTGATGCAATAGTCACTGCTCCGATCGCTAAATCTGCATGGAAAGCGGCAGGTTACGACTATCCAGGACAAACAGAACTTTTAGCCGAAAAGACGGGTACACATAAATTTGGAATGTTATTCGCAGCGCGATCGCCCCACACTAACTGGACGCTGCGGTGTTTGCTTGCAACCACACATATTTCTTTATGTCAAGTACCTCAAGTGCTCTCAACAGAATTAATAGCGCAAAAACTTGATTTGTTGGTGGATTGCTTGGAGAAAGATTTTGGCATTGAGAGTGGGAAGATAGCGATCGCGGGCTTAAATCCCCATAGCGGCGAACAGGGACAACTGGGA
This sequence comes from Chlorogloeopsis sp. ULAP01, assembly GCF_030381805.1. Classification (NCBI taxonomy): domain Bacteria; kingdom Bacillati; phylum Cyanobacteriota; class Cyanophyceae; order Nostocales; family Chlorogloeopsidaceae; genus Chlorogloeopsis; species Chlorogloeopsis sp. ULAP01. The sequence continues at coordinate 177,520 of NZ_JAUDRH010000009.1, read as the reverse complement.
ACAGAAGAAAAAGAATGGTTGATACCTTGGTTAGAACAAGAACGTCAAAAACGCCCGAATTGGCAGCTAGATGGGCCAATTCCCCCAGATACAATGTGGGTTAAACCAGGTAGAGCTTGGTATGGTGGAGATGATGCAACCAAAGCTACTGCCGATGCTTACCTGGCACTTTACCACGACCAAGGTTTAATTCCGGTAAAGTTAATGGCGTTTGACCGAGCAGTTAATACTACTATAGGTCTTCCTTTTATTCGTACTTCCCCCGATCACGGCACAGCATTTGATATTGCGGGTAAGGGAATTGCTGATGCTACTAGTATGAAAGCAGCGATCGAGTTAGCAGCAGAGTTGGCAAGTGTAAGGCTACAAAGAAGAATGCAAACAGGTGCGTAGAATAAGTAAAAAAACTATTTGTTAATAAAATTTACCTGAATAGCGCCTAAATTTCTAGCAGTTTCAGCAAGGCGTCGGTCAGCCGTCCAAAATTCTGCTCTCTCCAACTCAGCAAGAGCAAGATCACTCCTAACTTAGTACTCAGTAACTAACCTTTAGCAAGATGGTAAAAGTTTTACACAAAACTTAATACATATATTTTTAATTAAGCAACTCTACCATTAGATATAAATCAATAAGCTTCACTCTCAAGAAAGAGAAATTTCAGGAGTTGAGTTGGGTACATTTTTGTCAGTCAATATAATTCTGCAAAAGTGGTTGGCGAATTTGAGGTAAAGACGCGATAGAAAAATAGCGCCTTTTAGTTTGTTGAAGTTCAGAGGCTTTTGCAAGCTGTAAATTAAGTGAACGAGGAATATTTATGAATGACATCAAAGATAACATCAAAGATAACAAGTTAGTAGAAAATATCATTCCTTCACAACCACCTATTGAGCAACAATCTGATGCCCATGTTTTGAAGTCTCGCTTAGAGTGGGGTGAGCCGGCTTTTACAATTATTGATGTGCGCGATCGCAATACCTACAATGAAGGCCATATCATGGGCGCAATGCCAATGCCATTAGATCAATTGGTAGAGCGGGCGACACCATCTTTAGCAAAAAGTCGTGACATCTATGTTTATGGTGCTAATGAGCAAGATACAGCTCAAGCTGCACAACAGTTGAGAAGCGCTGGATTTGAACACGTATCTGAACTCAGAGGCGGTTTAGCAGCATGGAAAGCTATTGGTGGCCCGACTGAAGGTATTATCGAATCACAAACTCCTCCTGGTGCTGGCGACTATAATGTTGTCTCTAGAGTTAAAGAACACGTAGAAACTCAACAAAAAGACGTGTAGATTTTTAGTCGTTAGTCAGTAGTCAATAGTCAAAAAGATTTTTACTCTGGACTATTGACTTTTTTATTCAGTGTTCAAACAAATCCTTGAATTGTAATAAATCTAGGGAGACTATAGTCGGTAAACACCGAAAGCATTCTTGAGCTAATTCCCAACGTTCTTCTCGCTTGAGCATTTCTATCAATTTTTCTCGCACTTTTAGTAAGTAGCGCACATCGTTAGCAGCATAACTTAGTTGAGTTTTGGTTAAGTTAGCTGCGTTTCCCCAGTCAGAGCTTTGAGCGCTTTTGTCTAATTCTACTTGTTCTAACTCCATTACCACGTCTTTAAGACCGTGACGTTGAGTGTAAGTACGTGCTAATTTACTGGCAATCTTGCTACAAAATACGGGATTGACTTGGATCCCAAGATGATAACGTAAAGCAGCAAGGTCGAAACGTGCAAAGTGAAAAATTTTTATAACATTTGCCGCTTCTAACAGTTTTTTTAAATTTGGAGCCTCGTTTTGTCCTTTACTAATACGGATAGCAGTTACTTGTCCTTCGTAGTTACACAGTTGTACTAAACACAAGCGATCGCGCTGCGGTATTAGTCCCATTGTCTCTGTATCGACAGCGATCGCACTAGCTTCTAAATACTGGGATAAGGTAGCTTCGCTAAGATCGCGATCGTAAACCTGAAAATTTTGTAATTCCATGAATTGCAACAAAATAAATCGAGTGTTTAGCAGAAAATTTTCCACAAAACACTTCTTTATTGTGCAGAAAAATCAGTATTTATATAAGTCAGCAAACACAAATAAACATAACAAGGTGATTTGTTAGTGGAGATGGGTTTAAATAAAATTTATGTATTTTAACCTTACAGATACTACATTTAAACTTGCCTATACAGTATTTGGCAGTTGGTTTTTACTACTATCTGCATAATGTACAGACGCTTTGGTTCTTCACGTCTCTACTGTACGGGCTAGTTTGAGTAATTATCTTTGGGTTAAAATCGACAATTTATTTTTTAAACCCGTACGGTAGTTACTACATCCGCTCGCTCACCACTAACCTCCAGTTCGTTTCTGCTGATTGACTTGAGACTATTTATTGCTCAGGAAAATTTGCGTTAGATAAACTTCCCCTTTGCTATTGACAGCCACACCAATCCCAGTGAGATTGTAATTGCCTTTGATATTGACTAAGTGATCGGGACTGTGAACCCAGCCATGAATAGCTTCGGCAACAGGATCGCTATATCCTTGATTGAAAGCGACATTTTCTGATGCACTTGTGTAGCGAATGCGCGTAGCACCGACTCGTCGTTCAAATCCCTGATGGCTAAATGGAACTTTACCGTTGGCCATATTTAAACTGTGAATCCTTGCCTGTCTGGTGACGTTTGCATTAAGAGTTAGCTTTGGCAAACCCTTGGCAGTCCGATATCGATTAATTCGAGCAAATACTGATTTTTCTAAATCAGCCGTATTAAAAGTTACTGTTGTTGTGGACTGACTTGACGAAAGCGACAACGCCTGGTGTGCAAACCGTTTTTTAGTAGAAGTGTGACCTGGTGCATAGGTGGTTGTGAATCCACTGGCAAGGACAAGCATACTTAAAGCTATGCCAAAAGCAGATTGTCGAATCATGGACAATTACGTAAATATATTTGGGCTGGAAGATGCGCACCTAGATACTTATTTCTTGATATACCCGTATATTTTCAGTATTCAAGAGTTTCGCTAGTTTTTCTCTATCCCGATTTTGGCGTTAATAACAGTTAATTACAATCCTCTCTCTGTAAAGTAATTCCAAATAAAAAATGAAATATTCAAGAAGTTTAAAATATACGGTATTTTCTTTAGGTAGCGTTACTTAGTAGATTTTACTTAGATTAATACATATCAGCCTCATTCTAAAGGAATAAAAATTAAATAACTATTAAATCGTCTCAAAGCTTACTCTTGTAATTTTCTAAAGTTGGTATCTTCCGGCCAATATGGAAGCTTTGGAGAGCTAAATTCAAATTACTAAGTGAGATTGATGAGTCGAATTAATGGATTTATCGGACGTCGTCATTTCTTGAATCTGGCAGGGATAGGAAGTATTGGGATTGTGTCTAGTGTGGCTGGTTGCAGCATCTTAAAAGACACCAAAAGCGCGATCGCTCGTGAAGCCACCTTGGCTGATGCCACAGCAAACAAACCTAAACCAGTTACTCCTGATGAAGCTCTAAAGCTATTATTGGATGGAAATCAGCGATTTGTTCAGCAAAAGCGTAAATATCCCGATCAAACTTTAGAACGGATACGATTAATTTCCCAAGCTCAACATCCTTTTGCTGCCATACTAGGTTGTGCAGATTCCAGGGTTCCCGCCGAAATTGTTTTTGATCGTGGGCTTGGAGATTTGTTTGTTGTGCGAGTAGCTGGAAATATAGCCTCTGAGTCAGCTATTGGCAGTTTAGAATACGCTACAGATGTCTTAGGTTCTCAGGTAATCGTAGTTTTAGGTCATAAAAGATGTGGTGCAGTAGCCACCGCACTTGAGGATCAACCAGTTTCTGGCAGAATGGGCTTGATTATTGAGAACATTAAGCCAGCTGTAGAGAAAATAAAATCTACTACAGAAAATTTCCAGGTTGATGCGGTAATAGCCAATATTAAATATCAGGCTCAAAGACTACAGGAAAACTCTACTACATTGGCTAAACTTATTCGCCAAAACAAACTCAAAATTGTTAGTGCTCTTTATGATTTAGATAGCGGTGCAGTATCAATTATAAGTACATAATTTCTGCATTTTTATGCTGAATAATGTTGTAATTTATTAGTTGTTGGTTTTTGGTTCTTAACAACCAAAAATTAACTGCTAATTTTTTACAATTTGATAGCGTACGGTTATTAAGATATCAACTTTACGAGTTACAAATAGCACATAAATTTCTTTGTCAGAGCGGTCAAAGCATTTATCAAGGATACTCATGAAAAGCAACCTGTTAATGGTATAACTAGCTATTAGCTATTAGCCATTAGCTGTTAGCAGCATGATTAGACTTAGAAAAAAAGACTGGCAAATTATCCGCAGCCACGCTGAGAAAACCTACCCGCAAGAGTGCTGCGGTATTGTATTTGGTGAGCGAAATGATTGTGGCAAGACTGTAGTAGAAATTATGCCCACAGAAAATGCTTGGGGTACACAAGCAGTGGCAGATTTCCCAGATGAAGAAATAGTGTATGGGAGGAGGCGCAGGTACGCGATCGCACCCCAAGTTATATTACAAGCACAAAAGCAAGCACGGGAACACTCTCTCGATATAATAGGTATCTATCACTCCCATACCGACTATCCAGCGATTCCCTCAGAATTTGACCGAGAGTGCGCTTGGCAGGAATACTCATACATCATAGTTTCTGTACAAAAAGGCAAAGCGAGTGAAATGAACAGTTGGTATCTGGATGATCACCACCAGTTCCAACAAGAAGAATTAAAAATAAAAAGCTAAAAATGCAAACTTTTTACTAGGATTTCCCACTGTCTACCAATTTCCGATAGTATAAAAAGTCCCCGCTTCCTCATCGAACTGCTATGCTGAATCCAAATCTGGACGAAATCCAGTTAACAAAAGATGATTATGAACGATACTCCCGCCACCTAATTTTGCCAGAAGTTGGCGTGGAAGGGCAAAAGCGCTTAAAAGCCGCCAGTGTACTATGTATAGGAACAGGAGGGCTGGGTGCTCCATTGCTTTTGTATTTGGCAGCAGCAGGTATTGGGCGCATCGGCATTGTTGATTTCGATGTTGTCGATACTTCTAACCTGCAACGCCAAGTGATTCACGGTACTTCTTGGGTGGGAAAGCCCAAGATCGAATCGGCAAAGAATCGGATTTTGGAGATTAACCCCTACTGTCAGGTTGACCTATACGAAACACGCCTTTCATCGGAAAACGCCCTCGATATCATTAGACCTTATGATATTGTCGTGGATGGAACCGATAATTTCCCTACGCGATATTTAGTTAATGATGCTTGCGTGTTGTTAAACAAACCCAATGTTTACGGTTCTATTTTCAGGTTTGAAGGACAAGCTACAGTATTTAACTACGAGGGCGGGCCAAATTATCGTGATTTATATCCCGAACCCCCACCACCAGGAATGGTTCCCTCCTGTGCTGAAGGTGGTGTTTTGGGCATCCTACCGGGAATCATTGGTGTTATTCAAGCAACGGAAACTGTCAAAATTATTCTTGGTCAAGGTACAACTTTAAGCGGACGCCTGTTGCTTTACAATGCTCTAGAAATGAAGTTCCGTGAATTGAAGTTACGTCCTAATCCGGTACGTCCGGTGATTGAAAAATTGATAGATTACGATCAATTTTGCGGTATTCCTCAAGCAAAAGCAGAAGAGGAAAAACAGCAGATGGAAATTCTTGAAATGACAGTACACGAATTAAAGCAGTTGTTGGAAAGTAATGCTAATGATTTCGTGCTGTTGGATGTACGCAATCCCCATGAATATGAAATTGCTAAAATTCCCGGTTCAGTTTTGGTACCATTACCGGATATTGAAAACGGTGAAGGTGTTACCAAAGTCAAGGAAATTCTCAACGGACATCGTTTGGTTGTCCATTGTAAATCAGGGATGCGTTCCGCAAAAGCTTTAGGAATACTCAAGCAAGCGGGAATTGACGGTACAAATGTCAAGGGTGGAATTCTTGCCTGGAGTAAAGAAATCGATCCATCAGTGCCGCAATACTAAATTTGGTAACACTTTAATGTAGTAGATGAGTTATCTGTAAATTTATACAGATAACTCATCCATTTTATTCTTTATATTTAATAAAATAGTGTTGATAAATTTTTGTCAAAGAAGGTGAGTATGTAAAAGTCGATCAAATAATAGCAATATTACAGAGTGCGATCGCCCATAGTAGGGCAAATTTTGAGAATTAATACTCGCTTTCAGATTCCCTTAAATCCCATACCAGTCTCCACCTCTTGTTCTGCTTGAGTAGAAGTCACCTTGGAAAAAAGAACTCTGTGATACTGACGTCGAATGCCAACTTGGCTCAAGAAGATGCCAACTACAATCAGACAACCACCAATATATTGAGCTTGAGTTGGGGCTTCGCCTAAAATTAAATAAGCTGCCAGAATTCCCGTAATTGGAGTAAATGAGCCAACTAAGGAAGCCACAGACACAGTGGATGCTCTCAAACCCTTGATCCAAAATGACTGACCTACCACCACAATTACTGCCCCATACACAAGCATCCACTGCCATAGAAAAGGTGAGAGTACATCCATAAAATGAGCTGTGCCATATAAATTTAAAGCAATAAAGAAAAATATTATGGTGCCTAAGGCAGTACGAAAGATACTGTAGATTCCCAGAGGAATTTCGGAAAGTCGTCCTTTGCCAATAATTGTGGAAACTCCCAGAGCCACAGATCCTGCGACTGCCAAAATCTCCCCAATACCCACACTTAAACCACCCACATTCATCATCGCTTGTCCTTGGGGTTGAAGAATAATAGTTAGGATAACCCCGATAAACGCAACCATCGCCCCCAAAATTTCCCAAAGATTAACCCGTTCCTTCAACAACCAGACCGATAAAATCAGAGTCAGGGGTGGTTCCAAGCGTCCCACCAGAACGACATTGTTGACTTTGGTTAACGCTAATGCTTGGAAAATCAAACCAGGAGCCACTGCTCCAGATAAAATCGCTACTGCCACAAGAGCAATCCAATCCTGCAAAGACAGTTGCTGCAAAGTCTTAAGGTTCCACTGTCGCCAGTAGATTGGGAGCAAAACAATTAAGGCGCACAGGTTTCCCACAAACAAAACATTACACAGAGAGATTGGATTGCGACCACCTATAAAGTTTTGAGCACCAATTTCTGTCAGCTTCCGGGTAACTGCATTAGATGCGCCAAAAATCATGATTGCTAGCCAAAGATAAATTTGTCCCGGAATTGTGTGGATTAGACGATGCCTTCTTTTGTGTCTGGTCACAAATAACACTACTGTCATGAAAGCGCTGCCAACCATCTTAAGCTTTCCTCATTAAGTTAGAGTGAGGTGAAGCTGAGATATTGCTGAAAACAGTCTCAAACCTAATATAATTCCCTATTCTGAGAAAATGCTGAATTTGGATTGAATTTACTCCAAGGATATTTTCAGAAAACTCATAGCTTAGTTTCAATAAGCTCTCACTATCAACTGAGATACTTTGCACAGTGTGGATAACTCAAAGATTAGGAGTAACAAATGAAACTCATTCCGGCAGTAATTACAAGTGTTGCCTTAGTTAGTATATTCACTATTTGGGATGGCGCGCTTAAAGCTGTCAATCCTGCACTAGTGCAAGCATCAGCCCAAGAAATAAAACAAGACATGAAAGATGTCACAGGTTTGACTACTCAACAAAAAATTGACACACTCATCAAAAGTAAGGGACAGTTCGGTAGTGGTGACCAAATGCGGCGTTACTTTTTTGGTGACCTTGAGCCGATCGCCGTACAACCCGGTGGTGCAGGAATGGTAGTCAACCTATACAACAAAGCCAACAATGTTACGATTTCCTACTGTGTCACCTACGACGTGGTAGTTGCACTTAAGAAAGGCAAAATTACTGCGTTTGCACCTAATGAAGTTAAGTAATTATAGGTAGCAAAACTTATATAACTTGCATTACTTGCATTTAAAATTTATAGGTCAGGCATATCTCCCAATCAAAGTAAGATGCCTGTTCTATTCTTACTAATCTACGTATAAATTCGGCAGTTTTTATTTTTTGAAGTATTTAGTAGCACGTCAAAAATATTCTCTTCACAACAGAGGTCTACTATGGAATTTAGAGATGCGATTTTGCTGTTGCATCCAGCGATCGCTGTGCTTGTAGTCTTCCCTTTCATCGGTGTCGTTGTCAACCGCGCTTTACAAACTCGTCAACGCCGATTGGAGATTAAAATGACAGGTAAGAGTAAAATTCCCGCAGTTGTAGGGCAAGAACACGTTCAGTTAGGTCGCTGGCTCACGGGAGCAGTAGTAGGTATTGTTCTATTAGCTTTGGCTAACGATATTTTCAGTCATATTTTAGATCATCAACTTTGGATGACAGCACTATTCCAAGTCATCTTTATCGCACTATTATTTGCAGCTACTATTGCTTCGATAGTTCTACTTTATAAAGCTAAGGAACGAAAATGGCGTGCTATATTTGCAACCTTAACAGGAATGGGTTTAGTACTGCTTGGTTGTCAAGATGGTGTTTACCGCAAAACTGATCAGTGGTACATTTCCCACTATTACTATGGATTAACCGCTGCTTTTTTGATGATTTTTTCTCTAGCAATCTTGCCAGAAATATATAAGGATAGAAGCAATTTTTGGCGCAAGATTCACATCACTTTAAATTGTATTGCCCTACTAATTTTTATGGGACAAGGAATTACCGGGACGCGATCATTGTTAGAAGTTCCCCTCAGTTGGCAGGAACATTATATTCAGCAGCTTTATGAGCAAAAGTGTGATACAAGAAATTGCACAATCCAGGCTCCTTCTCTACCTCAAAAGCCTTTATAGTTTTGCCATCATAATTAGCGTTTTTAGATTAAGTTTAATACGATTTTGAATTTTGAAACACTTATTAAATAAACGTTTCAGATTTCCATCTGCCCTTAATCATTTTTCAAATTGTTCATAGCAAATACTTAATGAACCTGAGCTAGCATCTGAAATTGTTCCTTATTGATGCGCCCTGCTTGGTATAGCGTTTCTGTAATTTCAGAAATTGTCAGCACCGAATGCGCCCGGTAGCCATTATCCTGCAATCTGTCTTTAACTCCTTTTTCATGATCCAGAAACACCACAATGTCCTGTACGCGTAAGCCAACAGATTTGATTTTTTCTGCCCCTTCCATTGCGCTTTTACCGCTAATTAGAATATCATCTACGACTACGATTGTTTCTCCTGGCTGATAGTTTCCCTCAATCACTCGTCGTGTTCCATGGGCTTTGACTTCTTTGCGCGGAAAAATCATTGGGTAATTTAAATGTAGCGCCAGCCCCGTGGCAGTTGGTAAAGAGCCGTAAGGAATACCAGCAATTCGATCAAAGCTAAGTTCTTTGAGAATCTCGGCATAAGCATTCAAAATTTTATGAAAGATTTGGGGATTAGAAATAATTTTGCGCAGATCAATGTAATAAGGGAATGTGTCTCCCGAAGCTTGGACAAAGTTACCAAATAGAATGCAGCCGATGTCGTAGAGCTGCAAAATCAAGTCTAGATGAGGGTGTCCGTTCAACGTACAAACATTAGATAGCCACAAATCACAGGTGGAACCAGAGAAAGTAATTTGGCTTCTGGTTTGATTCACTTTTTCACGCAGAGATCTAATTAGCTGTGCTGGTTCTTCAAGGCTTAACCAATCTTGGGGAATAGGAATAATTAAACCTTCGCTGTTGCCATCTAGTCCAGATCTCAAAATTTGACTCAAGTCTGTGCTTTCTTGCCAGATGCTTCGAGACATGATCAGCCGTTCGGGAGCGAGCGATCGCACTTTTGCTAAGACTTCTGGTTCTGTTGTGCCAACTTCCAGCCCCAATTGCTCTGGAGTACCCCAATTTCTGGCTTCTTTGACAACTTGTAAATAGAGCGGAGAATCTGATGTCGGATATTTCTGCAACTTACCTGCTGCCGGATTAGACGTACAACACAACACAAAAACTGCTTTGCCCGGATAAACCAAAAATGGGGCTACGTGATCTTGTCCAACGTAAGGATTAAGGGTAACAGCATCTACTTGCCACTGTTCAAAGACTATTCGAGCAAAGAGAGTACTGGTGTTTAAGTCACTATGTTTGGCATCTAAAATGACTGGGATATGAGATGGAATTGCTGCGAGTGTTTGTTGCAGAAGTTCTATTCCTGGCGCACCTAGCGCTTCATAAAACCCAAGAGTAGGCTTGTAGGCACAGACAAGATCAGCTGTTTGTGCGATCGCAAATTGTAGCCAGTCACGTAAACTTTGGATGATGTCATCTTCTCGACTGTTATAGTGGCTAGGCATCATCTCTGGATTGGGGTCAAGTCCCACAAACAGAAAGCTCTGGTTTTGGGCGATCGCCGCTTCTAACTTGTTAAAGAAGCTCATCACTATTTTCTCCAGGGATGAACACAGCCTATTGTTTTTTCAATCTTGAACTAAAGAGGAGAATTTTTGTTTGATTTTGACAAAAAAATATAATTTCAGACTAGTACTCTTAAAACTAAAAAGCGCCCCTCCTTATGGAGAGGCGCTCGATTATCTATCTAGACAGGGTGAGAAAATTAACCGTTGATAGCAGGAGCGCTGATAGCAACAGGGGCAGATTCAGCAGCAGCCAAATCGAGAGGGAAGTTGTGAGCATTGCGCTCGTGCATGACTTCCATACCCAAGTTAGCGCGGTTGATGATGTCAGCCCAGGTGTTGATGACGTGACCTTGGGAATCAATCACAGACTGGTTGAAGTTGAAACCATTCAGGTTGAATGCCATGGTGCTGATGCCCAGAGCGGTGAACCAGATTCCAATTACAGGCCAAGCTGCCAAGAAGAAGTGCAAGCTGCGGCTGTTGTTGAAAGAAGCGTATTGGAAAATCAAGCGACCGAAGTAACCGTGAGCAGCTACGATGTTGTAGGTTTCTTCTTCCTGACCGAACTTGTAACCGTAGTTTTGAGATTCGGTTTCGGTGGTTTCACGTACCAGAGAAGAGGTTACCAAACTTCCGTGCATTGCGCTGAACAAGCTACCACCGAATACACCTGCTACACCTAGTTGGTGGAAGGGGTGCATGAGGATGTTGTGCTCGGCTTGGAATACCAACATGAAGTTGAAGGTTCCAGAGATACCCAAAGGCATTCCGTCTGAGAAGGAGCCTTGTCCTAAGGGGTAGATCAAGAAGACTGCGGTTGCTGCTGCGACTGGTGCAGAGTAAGCTACGGCAATCCAAGGACGCATTCCTAAGCGGTAGCTCAGTTCCCACTCACGACCGAGGTAGCAGAATACGCCGATCAAGAAGTGGAAGATTACCAACTGGTAAGGACCACCATTGTACAACCACTCGTCTAAGGATGCTGCTTCCCAAATTGGGTAGAAGTGCAAACCAATGGCGTTGGAGGAAGGTACTACTGCACCGGAGATGATGTTGTTTCCGTACATTAAGGAGCCTGCTACTGGCTCGCGGATGCCATCGATGTCTACTGGTGGTGCTGCGATGAAGGCGATGATGAAGCAGGTTGTTGCTGCGAGGAGGGTTGGAATCATCAGTACGCCGAACCAGCCGATGTATAGGCGGTTTTCGGTGCTGGTGATGAATTCACAGAACTGCTCCCATATGTTGGCGCTTTTGCGCTGTTGTAGGGTTGCTGTCATGATTCTATGAGTGCGATGATTTTTTGATTTATGAATCAGGCGCTTGTTTGTTTGCCTGTGAGTATCACTTTACATTAGTTTACAAAAGTTAATCAAGATGTTTAAGTTTTGTAAAACTAATAAATGTTATAAGTTTTACTAATTTAAAAATAAAAAGCGTAACAAATAATACTGATTATTAAACAGATGCATTGATACAACCCAAACATACCAAAGCGATTCCCAATCCAAAATCCAAAATGGTATTACATCTTGCACTTCTACCAAGAGCCTGGAGGCAAAGCCTCGAAATCCTCGTTACCGAGTTCAATATGGTAACGAGAACTAAGTACTCTGGCTCTGTTAATCAATTACAAGATACGAATGTCTAACTAATACTAATTCTCCAAAAGGCGGTTACAGATAATGACGCGGTGAGCCACTGCGGTGGTGAGCCAGCGCTCTTGGTAGGGTTTCCAACGGACAGTTCCTACAACGGGGGAGACCCTCCGAAGTCGCCCCAACAGGGGGCTTTGGGGCCCCCACGGAGTGGGGTTGGGGGGAACCCCCGCACGGCGCTTCTCTGGGCAACGGACTGTCCTCCTCCACAGGTGACTGGTGAAAGGGTCTCCCGGCATAAAGGAACTGACGAACCCGAAGGGCTTCAAGGTAGAGCACCCGAAGGGGGATGCCCAGACAACCAGACGCGGAGATTGATGTATAGTAAAATTTTAGAGAATTGGTATAACGCGGCTACGCACTAGCAACAAAGGGTAAATGACTATTGACTAATGAATAAGACGGCGAGTGAATTAATCCCATTCGTAGAATTAATGGGTTTTCTCGCCGTCTTTTTAGAATGGATGTAGTGGATTCCTTACACCCTTAAATTTAGATCATTTGTTGCCTACAATGCACAATTCAACTCACCAGCTTTTTGTGTAAAACGAATATTTTCTCGATAGTCTACAGGACAATCGATGACTGCTGGAACATCTTGAGCGAGGGCTTCTTTAAGAATGGGAACTAAATCGGTAGCAGCTTCTACGCGGTAACCCTTTAAACCCATACTTTCAGCAAACTTGACAAAATCGGGATTGCCAAAATGCACGAAGGATGAGTTACCTTTACCAAATTGATTTTCCTGTTTCCACTCGATTAAGCCATACCCACCATCATTAAAAATTAAGGTGACAAAGGCAGTACCAACACGTAAAGCAGTTTCTAATTCCTGGCAATTCATCATAAAGCCACCATCGCCAGTTGCAGCTACAACTTTGCGATCAGGATAAACCAATTTGGCTGCGATCGCGCCGGGAATGGCAATACCCATTGCTGCAAATCCATTAGAAATAATACAAGTATTGGGACTATAACAATGATAGTGACGGGCTATCCACATTTTGTGAGCGCCTACATCAGAAATCACGATATCTTCCGGGCCCATGACTTGCCGCAAGTCGTAAATTAATTTTTGCGGCTTAATGGGAAAATCACCATCATTTGAATATTGTTCGTAATCACCGCGAATATTTGACCGTAGGCTGATGGCATAGGGATTTGATTTTCCTTGGCGATCTGCTACCTTTAAAATTTCATAGAGAGAATCAGAAATATCTCCTACTACTTCTACATTAGGAATATAACTACTATCAATTTCTGCTGGGGTAGCAGCAATGTGGACAATCGGAATCTTGCCATCGGGATTCCATCTTTTTGGAGAAAATTCAATCAAATCATAGCCAATAGCAATTACTAAATCGGTATTATCAAAGCCACAAGTAATAAAGTCGCGCTGCTGCAATCCTACCGCCCATAAAGCTAAAGGATGAGTATAGGGAATCACACCTTTGCCCATGAAAGTATTGGCAACCGGCATATTTAGCTGAGTGGCAAATTGGGTAACAGCGTCACTAGCTTGAGCGCGAATCGCACCATTTCCTACTAAAATAATTGGGTTAACAGCTTGGGAAATTATTGCAGCAGCCGATCTAATACTGGCAAAAGAGGCATAAGTCTTTTCGACATTGTGCTTGTGTAAAGGTTTGCCTTCTACAAGCATGGCAGCAATATTTTCTGGTAAGTCAATGTGAACTGCGCCTGGTTTTTCGCTTTGTGCCAGCTTAAATGCTTTGCGTACAACTTCGGGTGTAATACTCGGCCTAACAATTTGTTTGTTCCATTTTGTTACCGGGGCAAACATTGCCACCAAATCTAAATATTGATGGGATTCGATGTGCATTCGATCTGTTCCGACTTGCCCAGTAATTGCTACTAATGGCGCACGATCAAGGTTAGCATCCGCTACCCCTGTCATCAAGTTTGTAGCTCCCGGCCCTAATGTTGAAAGACAAACTCCTGCTTTCCCGGTGAGGCGTCCATAGACATCCGCCATGAATGCCGCACCTTGTTCGTGGCGGGTGGTAATAAATTGAACCGAAGAGTGTTTAAGCGCTTCTAAAACGTGCAGGTTCTCTTCGCCAGGGAGTCCGAAAACATATTCTACCCCTTCATTTTCTAAACATTGTACTAATAATTCTGCTGTATTCATTTAATAAATTCCTCAGTAGCGACAACTAGGGACTAGGGGCTGGGGACTAGGGACTAGGAAGTAAGCAGGGAAGGGGAAGGCAAGGAGAAAATCTTTCTTTGCGTCCCCGTGTCTTTTTGTCCCCGCGTCTTTCTTCTTCCCAATCCCCAATCACCAGTCCCCAATACCCCATTACTTAACCCACACCGTTTTAATATTGACGAATTCATGGATACCGTGGATACCCAATTCCCTGCCATACCCAGAACGCTTAATGCCGCCAAAGGAAATGCGTGGATCGGATTTAACCATGCCGTTGATAAATACGGCACCTGCTTCGATTTCGTCTATTAAACGCTGTTGTTCTTGGGAGTTGGTAGTCCAAGCGCTTGCACCTAAGCCAAAGGGTGTGGCATTTGCTAGTTTAATAGCCTCATCAAGGTTGGGTATACGGAATAACAACGCCACTGGGCCAAAAAATTCTTCTTGGGCGATCGCGCTGTCGGGAGAAAGCTCAGTAACTATTGTTGGTGGATAGAAGTTACCGGGATGATCTGCTAAAGCTTCTCCACCGATGAGAATTTTTGCTCCGGATTTGACACAGGTTTGTACTTGTTGGTCTAAATCATGGAGAATGCTAGGTGTTGCCAGTGGCCCGATATCGGTGTCTGGTTGCATAGGATCGCCAATTTTCAGCGCTTGGTATTTTTCTAGCAGTAGTTTTTCAAATTTATCTGCGATCGCTTCTTGGACAATAAAACGTTTCGCTGCAATACAAGATTGCCCGTTATTGAGCATTCGCGCTGTAGTGGCTGTGGCAACTGCTGCTTCTAAGTCAGCACTTTCTAACACGATAAATGGATCGCTGCCTCCCAATTCTAGAACTGTTTTCTTAATTTGTTTTCCTGCTGCTGCTGCTAAACTTGCGCCTGCTAGTTCGCTGCCGGTTAAAGTAGCAGCTTTAATGCGCTCATCAGTAATTAAATCAGCAATTTTATCAGCACCTATTAATAAAGTTTGAAATACGCCTTGGGGAAAACCAGCACCTTGGATAATTTCCTCTATTGCCAAGGCACACTGCGGCACATTGGAGGCGTGTTTGAGCAAACCAACATTTCCTGCCATTAATGCGGGTGCAACAAAGCGGAATACTTGCCAGAAGGGAAAATTCCAAGGCATAATCGCGAGAATCACACCTAGTGGCTGGTACTTAATAAAGCTTTTACTAGCATCGGTTTCTACATAGACATCAGCAAGAAATTGGGCAGCGTGTTCAGCGTAGTAACGACAAACCCAGGCACACTTTTCGACTTCAGCGATCGCGCTATTGTAAGTCTTGCCCATTTCCAGCGTCATGATTTTGGCAAAGTCTGCCTTTTGTTGCTCCAAAATTTCAGCAGCTTTTTGCATCCAGCCCGATTTTTGTTGAAAACTGGTTTTGCGGTAATGCTCAAAAGCCTGTTGTGCTAAATCGAGTTTAGTTGCTATTTCTTGGTCTTTGTGCGGCTCAAAGGTTTTGAGCAACTCCCCTGTAGCGGGATTAGTAGTGGCGATACCCATTGCCTATCCTCCCGTTATAAAGATAGCTTGCGGTAGCTTAATGGTGATAACACATTCCAGGAGTAAGCTACCACCCAATTCTAGACTTTCAGAACAGGCTTATTTTTCAGTTGTTAATCTTTCGCAAAATAAATGCAATCAAAGATACAAATAAGTAAGTAAATATATTGATTAGTCATTTGTCAATAGTCATTGGTCATTAGTAAAGGACAGAGGACTAATGACTATTAACTATGAATGCAACTTAGTCTGATAAACCTTAACTAATCTATTTATACCTTTAAAACTATAATCTCCCATCTCCTGGAAGTATGAAGGTTGAGAAAGCATTTTGTAGGTGGCTTCACTTACAACACACTCTCCGGGAGGGCAAACCGCTTCCATGCGAGCTGCTAGATTAATTGTTGCACCTAAGGCAGTATAGTCTACCCTTTGCGAACAACCGACATCTCCAACAACAGCCTTGCCGCTATTAATTGCGATTCTCAACTGTAAGGGTTCTTGCCAAAAGTTGCTGGCATTGAGATATTCAAGACGAGTAAGCATACGCATAGCGACGGCAACAGCGCGATCAGCGTGATCCGGTTGCGGTTCGGGAGCGCCAAAGAATGTCATAATGCAATCGCCAATATATTTATCTAGAGTGCCACCGTAGGCAAATACCTCTTGCAGCATCTCCTCAAATAAATTATTTAGTAATTCGGCAATTTGAGTAGCGCTGAAACGTTCGGAGATAGCAGTAAAACCAACAATATCGGCAAATAAAATACTAATTTCACTTTCGCGTGGAGGCAAGCGCCCATCAGGTAATGCTCCCACAGCTATCAGCTGCTGTACGACTGCTGGAGAGTGGTAGCGCTCTAATCGATGGCGAATTACTTCTTCGCTTCTAAGTTTTTCTGCCAAGAGCCAACGTTGAACACTAGAAGCCACAATATTTGCCAAAGCTGAGAAAAAGCTGAGTTCTTCTTCGCCTTCTTTAGCCCAATGATAAGAAGAAAGATGGGCATCGGCATAGAGTACGCCAACCACTTTATTTTCATCCCACAAAGGCACTGCCATTGCACTACGAATGCCTTTTACCAAAATACTTTGTTCTCCGGCAAAACGTTCATCATACAAGGCATCAGCAATTTGAATGGCAACTTTTTCCTCGAATACCTTTTGACAGATACTACGACTAATCCAACTGCCATCATTCGGTAGATATTCATGCTGAGTAGTATTTCTAGTGGCAGAATTGAGCAATTCTAGTTTGTCGCCACCACTGACATCAATTAACAATGCTAGGCGATCAATACTGGTTAAGTAACGAAAGACTACTTCTTGCACTTGGGAGAAAATTTCTTCTATGGATGCAGCAGCACAGAGATTCTTTGCTATATCTACTAAATCTTTGAGGCGAGCGATACTTTTGTCTTTGTTGCTGATATCACCATTATGGCTGTCAGCCTGTATCCATTGCTCTTGTAATTGTTTAACATTACGAAGAATAGTTCTATGTTCTCCTGTGTCAACTTGCTTGGGCATCACCGTTGCCGCAGGCTCTCCTAACAACACCAAAACATTCACATCTCCCAACCAAATCATGTCTCCGTTACGAACCTGTTGCGGAGTAGTCACCAGGCGATCATTTAATTGCGTGCCGTTTTTACTGCCCATATCCTCAATCATCCATTCCCCGGCAACAGTTTTTACCAAACGAGCATGCCAACGGGACACTCCTCCGAAAGGTAAGTATAAATCACATTCTGGCAACCGACCTATAGTAAAAACATTTTGGTTAACTGTTACCGTTCTTTCTGTCTTTCCCTCTTGTATACGCAGTTTGAGTTCAGTCATGGTTGTGATCGATCCATCCTGGAAGCTGGAGAAGCAAGCATATATGACACATAAGGATATGCCAAGATTTGACCCTTATTCTTTATGGCACTGTGCAAGTCATTACGACAACTCTCAGTTATAAATATCAGACTTGATTTTACTGAAGCGATCGCTCAATTTACCCCAAACAACCAGCGTAAATTTCAGACTTGCAACAACTTTAGCGTTAGATAACATTTTTAACAGTCTATTAACCATCTAGTAACTACATATTTTAACAGCTTACTTAACTGACAGAGTAAAAAATTTTCAAAAATATCTAAGTAATGGTAGTGAGGGGATCTCTCATATTTCATATTTGAGATGGGTAGAGCGATCGCCTAATGAATCTCCGTATAAGTTAAATTAGACACAGATATTTTTTGGGTAAAAGTTAAGTGCTGTCAGAATTGCCGGAGCACAAAGCTCCGTCTGTGGTTGGATTTGGATATAGAGTTCTGTTGTCGTGCTAATTAAAGATTTCTCTTGCAAAAATTTAGTAACTCAGCGTGAAAAGCATAAGTATATATACGAAAATATATTAAAACTTATGTATTACAAACTACTAAAACAATTTAGTTATCAAAGTATTTGTTTACTTTCTTTACAAGAGCTTTACGAATTATTTACATTTTCTATACCCTAATCATCTCCCAATGAAAAATACTTAGAAAATGCGTGTATTTTTCTTAGTTAGCCATTAGTAACATTTAATACCGTAACTTAAGTTGTCATCAATAATAGAAATTTTAAGGTAAAAAGCAAGTAGCTCTTATGACAAGAAAATGGATTTCTCAAATAAATAATAATTCACTCTTGCAAAGGAATTCTATATTTTTTGCTCTTAGTATATTAGTAATATTGGTAGCTACGCTGTATCCATTTGATTTTACATTTCCAGAAAATTTTTCTATCAAATATTTAACTTATAGTTTTCATAACCACAGTCCTTTAAAAGACAAGGTAGAAAATGTTTTATTGTTTATGCCTTTAGGGTTCTTTTGCACTAGTTTATTGCAAAAAAGAAGGATACAATTAATAGTTGAAATTTTAACAGTTATATTTTTGAGTACAGGATTATCAACGACTGTTGAGGTACTGCAAGCTTTTTTACCGCTTAGAACATCTACTCCTGATGATATTATTCATAATACTATCGGTGGTTTTGCTGGTTGGCTATTTTTTAATTGGTTAATTTCTCGAAGATTTGCATATAGATTAATACGAATTGAGAACAGTACAAGTCATCAAACTTTTAAAAAAGTACCAGTATTTTTAATTGGCTATATAATACTAACTTTCCTTACTATATCCTTCTGGCAAAGTACAACTTATTTAAGTAATTGGAATCCAACTTATCCACTAATAATTGGAAATGAGCTAACAGAAAATAGAGCTTGGAAAGGTTATGTATCCGAAGTTATTATTGCTGACCGAGCTATTGATACAGTTGAGGTTAGTCGGGTATTAACTGATAAAAATTATTTTAACGATATCAAAGATTCTCTCCTGGCGTATTACAAGTTAGATGATACATCTAATTATTCTAATTATAAAGACCAAAGTGGAAATATGCCTAAGTTGGTTTGGCGTGGTCAACCTTCAGAAGCTCAGGAAGGGAAGGGAGTTTTTGTAAGTTCTAATAATTGGTTGAAAACAGCAACTCCTGTTTACCAGTTGAATAAAAGAATATCTAAAACTTCTGAATTTACAATCAGTACTACTATAGCTACTTCTAATCTAAATCAAACTGGGCCTGCTCGCATTGTCTCAATTTCTGACAATCCTGTGAATCGTAATTTTACCTTAGGGCAGGAAGGAACAACTTTAAATATAAGAGTTAGAACACCAGCTAGTGGAACCAATGGAAGTGATATACAAATGAATATTCCTGGTGTTTTTGCAGATAATAAGCCACATCACATCCTTATCACTTACTCTCAAGCTAATCTCCAAGTATATGTGGATAACTTAGAAAATTCTTATTCACTCAATTTTCTGCAATTGATGCCGATACAGTATCGATTATTTTTTTATTTACTAACCTTTATACCTTTAGGAATTTATTTAACGCTCCTCACTCTTTTCGTCAAAAAAAGGCAAATTATTCATCGCTGGTTGATTGTATTTGGTATTTTATTACCCTCTGTGATGCTGGAAGCTAGTTTAGTAAGTGATAACGGCAAGGACGTTAGCTTGAGAAATATCTTAATCGGTATATTGTTTATGGCAGTTACAGTTTTGATTTTGAGAATCAGAGCCGCAGTGTTAGTGAAAAAAGTAGCCTGAGATTGCGTGATTAAATCAGGCTCTAACTAAATCTAGTGGTTCACTGTGGTGGTAATTCTAAGGGAATTGTGCCTAACAATCCTTTACGAAAATCTGTTAATAGTTGGCTTGCAGTTCGTTCGACATCACCTTGGTTGCGAAGTTCTGCTAGGGCGTGTAAGTATGACTCACCTGTATAGGATGTAGAGTCAAGTTCGTAGCGCGATCGCAAAGGGCAATCTGGTAAAACATTGCCTGCTGTAGCATACAGATGATTCAGTATATCTACAAATGCTGCTGCTACCAGTTGTTTGTCATAAGCTGCTTCGCCAATATCGTCACATATAGCTAATTTCAATGCTGCTTCTTGCTCTTCTAATTTGGCAGGAATTACACCAGGAGCATCAAGCAATTCCAAATCCTGGGAAATGCGCACCCAACGCAATTGGCGAGTCACCCCAGGGCGAGCGGCACTTTCCACTACTCGTCGCCCTACCAAACGGTTAATTAAAGCTGACTTACCGACATTGGGAAAACCAATTACCACAGCGCGAACAGGGCGTGGTAACATTCCGCGACTTTTCCGCCGTTGATTAACCGCCACTCCGGCAGCTTGTGCCGCCTTTGACACAGCCGCTACTCCTTGCCCTTGTTGGGCATTAGTAAAATAAGGCTCTTCAGCTTGGCTTTTAAACCAGTTAATCCACAACTGCCGTACTTGCACAGAAACCATATCTAAGCGATTTAACACCAACACCCGTGCTTTACTCCCCACCCACTCAGGTACTTGGGGATGACGTGTAGATAGGGGAATGCGGGCATCTCTGACTTCTAGTACCACATCTACTGATTTGAGCTGTTCTTTGAGGTTCTTTTCAGCTTTAGCAATATGGCCAGGATACCACTGTATGAGATTTAGTTTATAGTTTTGATTTATACCCATTTCAATTCTTAGATTGATGTAGAATCAAACGATTACCATCGGGATCGTAAGCATAAATTTCCTTGCCGTGGGAAGCGACGATAATTTCTCCTGGTGGGGGATATCCTAATAAATTTAGGTGAGCGATCGCATTTTCCAAGTCACTCACCTCTAAACATAAACTCATCTTACTTCTAACTGAGTTCTCAAATTCAGAAGAGTTGGTTTGTTTCGGTTTAAAAATTCCTAGTTTTAAACCAGGAAGTTGAAATTCAGCATAGACATTGGAAATCAGAGTTACTGGCTCAAAACCCAGCAATTTTGTATAGAACACCACTAAGGTTTCAATATTAATCGATGCCAGAGTGACGATTGCGTCGGTGCATTGGAAAAGCATATATAGGGGATAGGGGAAAGAAAAGAAGCAAAGGGGAAGGGGCAAGCAAGGTGCAGGGGGAAGAACTATCTCCTTTGCTCCCCTGTCTCTTCTGTTCCCTGTAACCTGTTACCTACTAAAGGGCTGTTGAGATGGGTTGGTGTTGTAGATCCCGCTTTGGATCGCCTAACTCACGCCAATTTGCTGCAAACTCTAGCAAAATACCATCAGGATCGAAGCGCCAAGAAATAAATTTCTTGGCTAATAGCTAAAGTCAGATAAATCTGACTACAAAAATATTTGAGTCCGTTTTAACGGACTTATGCTCTCAGACAGATAATTTATTCTCTGGCGGAAATTGGTTAGGTACAATATATCAGTTCTCCTATCTAGTTTTTGGAAATCAGCATTTTATGTTTAATTTTGTCTACCTAATTCAATTTACTTGTCTAAGAAAAAATTTGTATCCTGAATTTTGTTATGGTTGAATGATTCTCTCTAATCCAGAGTACACATTAAATCTTTCTCCCCGCAAAAATCCTATTAAGGTAATTCCGAATTCTTCAGCTACAGACACCGCTAAACTACTGGGAGCAGAAACAGCGCACACAATTGGCACTCCAGCAACCGCACACTTTTGGACAATTTCAAAACTAGAACGTCCGCTCACCATGACAATGCGATCGCTCAACGGTAATTGCTCAGACAACAGCGCCGTACCTATTAGTTTATCAAGGGCGTTATGACGTCCAACATCCTCCCGCAGCATCAACAATCCTCCTTGGGAGTCAAACAGAGCCGCAGCGTGCAAACCTCCTGTGGCATTAAATACACCTTGAGCCGCCCGCAGTTTATCGGGTAGGCTGTAGATAATTTCTGGCGTCACCTTTGGTTCTGGGGGAATAAGCGCACAACCCCGTATACGCAAAGTCTCTAAGCTTGCCTTACCACAAACCCCACAGGCACTCGTAGTGTAAAAATGACGTTCCAAAGGCTGTAAGTCTAGTTCTAAATCTGCTTGGAGTTCTACATTGACAATGTTATATAGTTGCTCGCCATCTATTTCCGGATCTACGCAGTAGCTCAAACGTTGAATATCTTGCCGAGAGCTAATTACACCTTCTGTATAGAGGAAACCAGCAGCAAGTTCAAAATCTGCTCCTGGAGTTCGCATCGTCACAGCTAAGGTACGACGTGGAGATACAAGGCGAATTTCTAACGGTTCTTCTGTGGTGAGATAGTCTCGGCGCGATCGCATTTTGCCATTTTCCAATACCCAAATCTTAGTTTGAGTTTTACTGCCTACAGGTTTGTTCATGGTTAAAGGAAATCTGATTTCCAAATGTGAACGGCACGTTGTGCCAGATATCTATGACGTGTAGCGATCGCATCCGGCGTCCACTCTTCAGCCGTAATTCTTCTTGTGAGAGTATAAACACACTGCTGATATATTTCTTTTTTAGTCTGATAGTTCTTTTGTCCAATGTCCCGATTGAAAGAGGGTTCCAGAAGTGTTAAATTGCCGAGGCGATAAACCATTTCCTCTATTTGAGCATCAGTAAAGATTTGCCGCCAGTCATTTGTTGGTGCTTCAGGCAAGATATGCTCTATGGAGAAACTATCTTCATCAATTTGTTTGCCACCAGCATCTGCTTCTAATTTACAAAGGATGTACCTAATCAGTTTACGCTTTTGACCTTTTGTAGCGATTGAGAGTAGGGAAAAGTCCTGTTGAAATTTTTCATCTTTGACATAGACTGGTCTAAGCTTATTAAAAACCTGTCTTGGATTAGTTATGTTTTCATTTGCAATATCGGTTGCAACTTCATTGTAGAATGACTCTAGTTCATTAGGATTTAAGCTGCTAATAATAATATAGCGGAAAGAAATCGTGACTAAAAGTTTGAGCAAGCGAGTAAAATCTTCAGTAAAAAATTTCTGATAAGCAGCAAATAGAGTTGGATAAACCTGCTTGACTCGAAAGAGATTTAACTCTCTAATATATGGTTGATTCTGTGGGGTATCACGCCAGAATTCATCATTTGGATTACCAAGCGCTACAAATAGACCACTAAAATTTTCAAGTTGGTCAAGTAAGTCAAAAGCTTGTATAGTATCTTTAACAGATTCTCGAACTATTTTAAATAAGCGCTCTCGTCGCACTCTCGGATGCTTGAGGTTAAGATAATAGCGAAGAAATTCGGGGAACTTCTCCATTTGAACTGTATTGATAATGCGTCTCCATTGACGTTGTGCTTCCTGTAAATAGTCTGGCCCTTGAAAAAGCGAAAATAGATAATTCTTCAATAGATCGGTGGAAGTTAGCTCTAAGCCTCTAGCATTTAATGTCTCGAAGACAGTATAAGCATTGAGTTCGTCTTCAACAGTAATTTGGATGAAAAGTAACCTTTGAGCAACAGTATCTATTAGAAATGTAGCAAGCTTTTCGCCATCTTGAATAACTTCAGGTAGTTCTTCTAATTGTCTGGAGAAGTATTCAAAAGCTTGCCAAAGTAGTTGATTTGATTTCGATAGAGAACGAATGTTTAATGGTTTTCTAAGATTGACTAAATTACTTTGATAAAAATTATTGTTATTTTCATTTAGAATAAGTTTACTAGAATAACGAAGAGAACGTGGATCTCTATCCCCTAAATAAGTACGCTTTAGTATTTCTTGTCGCTCTTTGTTTGCTTCGGGTTCAACCTTTTGCTCTACGAATTGGTGGATTTTTTCAATTACAGCAACGGCAATGATGCTGAGAGTAGCCAATCGCTGCTGGCCGTCAATGATTGTAAACTCTTTATCAGTAGTGCTGGAGCTTTGTAGAACAATTGCTTCCATATAATGGCTAACACTAATGTGATTATGCAGTATTAAAATATCTTGCCAGAGATCCTCCCAATTCTCTTCCGTCCAGGAATAATCACGTTGGAAAGGTGGTACCCTATAGATTTTTCCATTACCGATCAAGTCACCGAAGCTAGTTGTACGAGTGTCCAGTAGGTTAATGCGAGCCATAGAAGATTAAGCTATTATTTCTTCGATTTTCAGGACAAGTCTATTTCCTCTGAAACTTTTTCCAATCGCACCACCGCATTGTAATCTGGCACACCTTCACGCGATCGCTTGCTTTTATCTAGCAACACGTTACCTTCAGGCCAGTGAATCTGCAAGTTACCAGGCTGGATCGGTGCAATGTAAACTTGTCCTCGATACTCTCCCAACTCATTCTTGAGAATGACTGCATCCCCATTTTTTAATCCCAGCTTGGCGGCATCAGAAGCATTCATTAACACTGCTTCACGCATGGCTCCGGTAATCGCATCCTTGCGTTCTTGCACCATGCTGTTAAACTGCTTACCCCGACGTGTTGCCACTAAAAAACAGCCTGCTGGTAGTTCAATTTGCGGTGGAGACAATACGGCAAAATGTGCTTTTCCATCGGGTGTGGGGAATTGCCAGCCAAAGCAGAGATGGGAACCCCCATACTGAAATTGATCGCCTGCTGACTGCAAGTGTTGAATACCTGCATATTGAGGAACTATTTGGGCAATTTCTTGACGGATGGCAGCTGTATTCTCAAAATATAGAGACGCGGCATGCCGTGTCTCTACAACGCGCCTTGCTATTTCCATAAACACTTCCCATTCCGGGCGTGCCTCACTAATTCTGGAACCGGGAATTTCTGGACTAAAAATTACTCGGCGTTCGGTACTAGTCTCTGTAACTCCACCGGGAATTTCGTAGCGAGTTGTGGCGGGCAACAGCACGACTGTATCACTTGGTTCTACTAACATTTGGCTGGAAAGGACAATATCTATATGTACTCGCAAAGGTACGCGCTCAAGGGCTGTTTCCACGTAGTCTGGTTCTGGCAGTACTTCCAAGAAATTGCCCCCGACTAAAAACAATACATCTAACTGCCTGTTGTACGCAGCATCAATCATTTCTGGAGCAATTAAACCTTTACTTGCAGGCACCTCAAATCCCCACAATTGGCTCAATTGGGCAGCATTTTCCGGGGTAATGGGCTTGCCACCGGGAAGCACTGTTGCGTAACATCCCATCTCCGCGCCACCCTGTACCCCAGAATGTCCGCGAATTGGCATCAAACCGCATCCTTCTCGCCCGACAAAACCTTTGGTGAGAGCTAAGTTGATAATGGCGCGAACATTATCTTCACCACATTCGTGTTGAGTAATGCCCATACTCCAGACAAACACGGCTTTTTGAGCTTGTCCAACTATTTTGGCAAAGGCGTACATTTCCTCGCGCTTACTTCCCGAAAGCTGCTCTAACTCTTCCCAAGATTGAATTTCTAGCCTGGCTTTTAGTTCTGCAAAACCAGTGGTGTGGCGAGCAATAAACGATTCGTCTACCCAGCCATTGGCAATCATGTGCTTGATTGTGCCATTTAAAAAGGCGATGTCACCACCCATACTGACAAGGAAGAAGTCTTCGGCAAACTTGGTGCCAAATAAAGCACTTTCAGGAATTGAAGGCACCCAATAGCGCTCCATTCCTGGCTCGCGATAAGTGTTAATAACTACAATCTTTGTACCTGCTTTTTTGGCGTAGTGGAGATATTTGACAGTGACGGGTTGATTGTTGGCGACATTTGAGCCAATGAAGACTAATAAATCAGTGCCGATCCAGTCTTGATAAGAACAGGTTGTAGCGCCCACACCAAGAGCTGCTTTAAGTCCAGCTGTACTGGGAGAATGGCAAATACGGGCGGCATTATCAATATTGTTAGTACCCATCGCCCGCACAGCTTTTTGGGTAGCGTAGTAAGTTTCGTTGACAGTGCCGCGACTGGTTATGTAAAAACTAAGACGTTTTGGTGTAGTGGCACGGATACGCGAGGCTATGACATTTAAAGCTTCATCCCAACTTACTCGCCGAAAACCTTTTTCTCCTCGTCGGCAAATCATTGGGTAAGGAAGACGCCCTAACTCTCGCAACTGAGCGCTTTTTTGGTTGCGTAATTGCCCAATATCTTCTAGCAGTTGGGGATTAAAAGCTGGCATCGTATTCATCCGCAACAGCCGCAACCGAACATTGCACAGATGAATTCCATCTAAAGTCCAATCTTGCATCCCGGTTGTACCTAAAGCACAACCGTCGCAAACTCCCTGATTGAGGATATTCCAGGCATAAGGTAGGCGATCGCGTGAAAGCCAAATAGCGCGAAATACTTCCCAGTAGTTATTGGGATACTGTTCCCCTATTCCAAAAGGCTTCCAGCTTGCCCAGTTTGCAGGTGTCCATCTTTTCTTGGGTTTAGGCAGCATAAAGTTTTGTGGGAGCTAACAAACTACCACTTTAAGGCTACCGTTTTGAGTAGAAAATGAGTAGCAAAATTAAAAGTCTGGACACTAAGCAATAATATTAGGAATGCGAAATTAATTGCTGATTTGGAGTTTCGGAAAAGTCATCCAAAGAGAAAATATATTTTGAGACGTTTATACGTAAAATCCTAAATGAAAACTTACGATTGGATCGTTGTTGGCGCTGGCTTTACAGGTGCTGCTCTTGCCTATGAACTAGTGAAAAAAGGCTTTTCAGTACTTTTGTTAGAGCAAGACGCTCATTTTCAAAACGCTACTCGTTATAGTTATGGTGGTTTAGCTTTTTGGTCTGGTAATACTCCTGTGACTCGCCAACTGTGCGATGAGGGAATAGCACGTTATCGTATTCTGTCACAAGAATTAGATGCAAATATCGAGTTCCGCGAATTGGATTTATTATTAACCATTCCCATAGACACCGATCCAAAAACTGCTGCTGCGTCTTACGCTCATTTTGCCACTCCTCCCAAATTACTTAGCGTTGACGAAGCCTTTGAGATGGAACCGTTATTGAATAGGGAGGCGATCGGTGGCGCTTTAACAGTCAAACACGGTCATATTAACCCTCAAAAAACAGCACAGTTTTACATTCAAGCTTTTCTCATTGCTGGGGGTGAAATGGAATTTACGCAGGTACAAAATTTTATTACCCAAAAAGCATTGACGGGTGTTCAAACTACTACTACCACCTATCACAGTACTAACGTTGTTGTCTGCGCTGGTGGATTGAGCCGAAATTTACTCAAAGCATCTGGTATTTCAATTCCATTGTATTTTACTCACGCAGAGATGATTGAAACACCACCTGTTGAAATTAATTTGCGTACTCTAGTCATGCCAGCTAATCTCCAACGTTTTCAATTAGAAGCTGAATCTAGCAAAATGGATGAAGTATGGGAAGAACAAGAGCAGGAACCAGTAGCGCCGATTTTAGATGCGGGTGCAATTCAGTTTCTAGATGGGAGCTTGCGCTTGGGACAAATTAGCCGCATCATTACAGATCCCAGCGCCAAAGTAGACTCAAGAGTAAGTGAAAGATGGCTAAGGCAAAGCATTGAGAAAATTTTGCCAGCATTAGCCAATTTACCAGGTACTTGGCATCATTGCTTAGTTGCATTTAGTAGTAATCACCTCCCCGTCATTGGTGCTATTCCTGGATGCCAAAGTATTTATATATTTTCTGGATTCAGCAACCCCCTGGTAATTGTGCCTCCTTTAGCACAGCGCTTTGCTAATTGGGTATCGGGGCAAGAAGATGAAATTATTAGTCAATTGTGCGGCTCTGTCCTTGGTGTCTAGGATAAAGTAATCTTGGGAGCTTTGAGCGCCCATTGAGGTAGTTCCTCTAAAAAGTGCTGATTGAGCGTAAGTGTCCAACTTTTCATGCCGCAAAATTCTGCACTTCTGTTCTCAAAGCGCATCCCTAGAAAATTAGATCCCCGATTTCTCAAAAGAAGTCGGGGATATGTGTCTACTATCTTTTAAAAAGCAGTTAGTAACTGGCTGAAATTTTGTCAACACAAATGCGAGTATAAAGTGAAGTTTTATTACCAAAGGTAGTAATAAGTATACGCTTATTTGCACTTCATAATTACAACTTTTGCCATCACCCTAATTTCAAAAAATTAAACAAAATTAAACTATGAAAAATAGTATCTCAGCAAACATTTTCATACACAAATATGTGCATTATCTCAATTTATTTACAAATATTTATGAATAAAAAATTTACAGAAATTTGAAAAAAACGGTATATCTAGTTACTTTATGCTGAAAAAGTATCAAACTAATATCAAACGTACATAACATTTTTAGTAAAAGTTTACTCAATGAAGTAAGCTTAATAACTCTGGCTAAAATTACTTCATGGAAGCGACGCAATTGTATGACAAGAAGATTTAACAGACGGAAATTTTTGGTCTACGGTGGTGCTACTTTTGGTACTAGTTTGTTACTAAAAGCTTGTGCTAATAATTCCTCAACCACATCAGAAACTCCAAACTCTGGAGAAGTTCCTGCTGCTACACCGGCAGCTGCAACTGGTAGTGGTAACACTATCAAAGTGGGGATTCTACATTCCCTGAGCGGCACAATGGCAATTAGCGAAAAAAGCGTTGTCGATGCAGAAAGATTAGCAATAAAAGAAATAAATGCTGGTGGTGGTGTATTAGGTAAACAGATTGAAGCGATTGTCGAAGATGGTGCTTCTAACTGGGATACTTTTAGAGAAAAAGCCACTAAGTTAATTGATCAAGATAAAGTTGCTGTAGTATTTGGCTGTTGGACTTCTGCTAGTCGCAAGAATGTCAAGCCAGTGTTTGAGAGCAAAGACCATATGCTCTGGTATCCTGTACAGTATGAGGGTCAAGAGTGTTCTAACAATATTTTCTATACTGGTGCTGCCCCCAATCAACAAATCGAACCTGCTGTAGATTGGTTGCTGAAAAATAAAGGCAAAGAATTTTTCTTAATTGGTTCTGATTATGTTTTTCCAAGAACTGCCAACGAAATTATTAAAGCTCAGTTGGAAGCGGTGGGCGGCAAAACAGTCGGAGAGGATTATCTACCTCTAGGTAATACAGAAGTTACGCCTATTATCACCAAAATTAAGCAAAGATTGCCCAATGGTGGCGTAATTTTCAATACTTTGAACGGTGATAGCAACGTTGCTTTCTTCAAGCAGTTAAAAGGGGCAGGATTGACTCCAGATAAATACCCCACCATGTCTGTAAGTATTGCTGAAGAAGAAGTAAAAGCAATTGGTGTGCAGTATCTTAAAGGTCAATATGCAGCGTGGAATTACTTCCAGACTGTAGATACTCCTGCTAATAAGAAGTTTGTTGAAGCTTTCAAGAAAGAATATGGTGGAAATCGAGTAACAAACGATCCGATGGAAGCTGCATATGTAGGAGTTTATTTATGGAAGCAAGCAGTAGAAAAAGCTGGTACTACTGACTTGGCGAAAGTGCGTAATGCGGCTTACGGTCAAAGTTTTGATGCACCTGAAGGCAAAGTGACAATGAATTCTAACCATCATCTATCTAAAATTGTTCGGATTGGTGAAGTCAGAGATGATGGTTTGTTCAATATTGTTTATGCAACTCCTGCACCAGTTGAACCTGTACCTTGGAACCAATTTGTAAAATCAACCAAGGGTTATGCTTGTGACTGGTCAGATCCTAGAAAGGGTGAAAAGTACAAAGTTTAAATAGTGAAATAAATTTCAATTTTAGCTTGTGATTTTGAAGTTAGTTGTGTGCAGTAGAAGCAGAAGCAACCTTAATACACCCCTGGGGTGCAAACTACCATTATGTTAATTCAATTGGCAAAGTAGAGAGTTTCGCAAATTCTAATTAGGTGTACAAAATTAAATGTAAGATACCAGTTTCCAGACAGAATATGGAAACAGGATTTGACCTTCTACCTTCTGCCTACAAAAGGATACGCCACTACCTTTGGAAGCCGCTCCGCGTCTACGTGTCTACTGCCTTCTGCCTTTTACTTAAAATCTCAAGCTTAAAATGCAAAATGGGGGAATAAACAAGTGTTTGCAGGATTTTTAGATGCTTTATTTAATGGCATTAGTATTGGTGCTGTCTTATTAATTGCTGCTTTAGGGCTTGCGATTGTATTTGGACTAATGGGCGTCATTAATATGGCTCACGGCGAGTTAATGATGTTAGGAGCCTATACAACATTTGTTGTACAAAATTTCTGCAAACAACTGGGTGGATTTTGGTTTGAGATTTACATATTTTTAGCTTTGATTCTAGCTTTTTTACTCACAGCAATTGCTGGCTTAATTCTAGAAAAAGGTGTGATTCGCTATCTCTACGGGCGTCCTCTAGAAACTTTGCTGGCAACTTGGGGAGTGAGTTTAATATTGCAGCAATTTGTTCGCAGTGTAAATTGGGTAATTGTGATTGGAATTGCCCTATTTTGTTTGTTATTTTTTGGCGGATTAGGGATTTTAAAGTCTCGTGCCAGTATGGACAGAGTTCAAAATTGGATTGTCGCAGTACTTTTGGTGCTATCGCTTGGTGTGGCAATAGCAACAGGTAATTTCTTGAGTCAAACTTTTCAGCTTGCGGTTACTCAACCTTGGTTTGGTGCTCAAAATCTTGATGTTACTGCTCCAACTTGGTTACAAGATGGTTTAAGTTTAGGAGGTTTACAGTTACCTTATGCACGGTTATTTATTATCGCTTTAACTATTGTTTGTGTGGCAGGTATTTATGTATTTTTACAGCGCTCTAACTGGGGATTAAGAATTCGTGCTGTTACACAAAATCGGAGTATGAGCGCTTGTTTAGGTATCCCAACTGCAAAAGTTGATGCAATTACTTTTGCACTGGGTTCAGGATTGGCTGGTGTAGCTGGATGTGCAATTAGTTTACTCGGTTCTGTAGGGCCTAACACCGGACAAAACTATATTATTGATACTTTCATGGTTGTGGTTGTGGGTGGTGTAGGCAACTTGTTAGGTACTATCGTTGCAGCATTGGGAATTGGTACGGTGAACTATTTAATTGGTTCTGGTACTCTGGCTTTGTTACTAACTCCCATTCCACCTTTGGTAGATTTCTTTAATTTCTTTGCCACCACAAGTATGGCAAAGGTAATGGTATTTGCTTTGATTATTGCATTTTTACAGTGGAAACCAGGCGGTATTTTCCCGCAAAAAGGTCGTACTGTTGATGCTTAGAATGAACCGCCAATCAAGGACACCAAGATGAAAAAGAAGGGAAAAAAATTACTTTTAATTGAGGTGGGGGTGGTAGTAGCGATCGCACTCATTCTCGTTTTAGTAATGCCAGTTGTGCTTTCAGAATTTCGGCTCAATTTGCTGGGTAGATTTTTGTCACTAGCAATTGTAGCTTTAGGTATAGATTTAATTTGGGGTTTTACTGGTTTATTAAGTTTAGGACACGGGATTTTTTTTGGTTTGGGTGGATATGCGATCGCTATGTACCTAAAACTGCAAGTTCCCCCAGGTGAGTTACCTGACTTTATGCAGCTTTATGGTGTAAATGAACTGCCTTGGTTTTGGCAACCTTTTTATTCATTTCCCTTTGCAGTAGTTGCTGTCGTATTAATTCCAGGAATACTGGCGGGATTATTGGGATATTTGGTGTTTCGCAATCGCATCCGGGGCGTCTATTTCTCAATTTTGACTCAAGCGGCAGTTATTGTATTCTTTAATTTCTTTAATGGGCAGCAAAAACTTTTTAATGGTACCAATGGGCTGATAGATTTTACTACTTTATTTGGTGCAAAAGTCAGCAATGCCAGTACTCAATTTATCTTTTATTGCCTGACGGTAGTATTTTTGATCGCTACCTATGCCCTTTGCCGTTGGTTGACAAGTGGAAGATTTGGCAGATTACTAATTGCTATTCGGGATGATGAAAGTCGGGTGAGATTTACAGGCTATAATCCCACAGAATTTAAAGTTTTGGTGTTTGCGGTTTCTGGTGCGATCGCAGGAATTTCCGGTGCCTTTTACACTCTCCAAAGTGGTTCAGTTTCACCAAGAGCAATGGATATTGCCTTTTCGATTGAAATGGTAATTTGGGTGGCTGTAGGAGGGCGCGCTACTTTAATAGGAGCAATTTTAGGAACTTTACTAGTAAATTATGCTCGTACATTTTTCAGCGAACAATTTGCAGAAATTTGGTTATTTTTCCAAGGTGCGCTGTTTTTATTGGTGGTGACAGTACTCCCTGATGGCTTAGTGGGATGGTTGCGTAATCAAAAAATCCCTCTTTTTAAAGACTCTAATCAAGTTGTCACCTATCCGAGCTTAGAAATAGATCCAGAAGTGCAACATGAACGCCAAAATATTAGAAACTGAAAATTTAACTGTAAACTTTGACGGTTTTCCAGCATTAAAACAGCTAAACTTTAGCATGGATGCAGGAGAATTACGAGTAGTAATTGGCCCTAATGGTGCTGGTAAAACAACATTTCTCGATGTCATTACAGGTAAAGTACAACCTACAACAGGACGAGTTATTTTTAAAGGTAAAAATTTACGTTCTTTGAAAGAACACCAAATAGCGCGTTTGGGAATTGGTCGTAAGTTTCAAACACCCCGAATTTACCTAAATCTAACTCCTTTAGAAAATTTGGAAATTGCTAGCAACCCCAAGAAAAATTCTTTTTCTACCTTGTTTAAAACTCCTAGCACATCTGAAAAAAATAGCATCAAAGGATTGTTAGAAACAATTGGTTTAACTGCAAAAGTACGCGTTAAATCGGCCTTTCTTTCCCATGGAGAAAAGCAGCGTTTAGAAATTGGTATGCTACTAGCACAGTCTCCTGATTTATTACTAGTTGATGAACCTGTCGCCGGATTAACAGATGAAGAAACTTATAATATTGGTGAATTGTTGTTAGCACTGTCTCAAAGTCATTCAATTTTAGTGATTGAACATGACATGGAATTTGTACGTCAAATTGCTCGAAAAGTCACAGTTCTCCATGAAGGTTCTGTCTTGTGTGAAGGCAATATCGAAGAAGTTCAAAGCAATCCTCGTGTTATTGAAGTATATCTTGGACAACAAAAAGAATGAAGGAGAATGGGGACTGGGGATTAGGTACTGGGAAAAACAGCGAAAAATAGAAAAGGGGCGCGGTTTAGTTAAATCAAATTAATTCGTTTATTTTGTTCATGTCTGTTTAATATCTTTTGATAATCAATGCTGCAAATATCTAACCTTGATGTTTACTATGGTGAAAGTCACATTCTTCGGAATGTGGATTTAAGCGTTCCTAAAGGGCAAATGATATGCTTAATTGGACGTAATGGTGTAGGCAAAACTACCCTTTTAAAAACAATTATGGGGTTACTTAAACCTCGTAGTGGCACAATTACCCTTGAGGGACAAATAATCAACTCTAAATCGCCAGATCAAAGAGCAAAACTGGGAATTGGATATGTTCCTCAAGGGCGAGAAATCATTCCTCGCTTGACAGTCAAAGAAAATTTGTTATTGGGCTTAGAAGCCAGAAA
This sequence comes from Chlorogloeopsis sp. ULAP01, assembly GCF_030381805.1. NCBI lineage: Bacteria > Bacillati > Cyanobacteriota > Cyanophyceae > Nostocales > Chlorogloeopsidaceae > Chlorogloeopsis > Chlorogloeopsis sp. ULAP01. Next base: position 143,950 of record NZ_JAUDRH010000009.1, on the reverse strand, counting down.
AAAACAAGTTAAAAAATCAGAAATTCCAGAAGAAATTTTTTCTCTATTTCCTGTATTGAAAAAAATGCTTGCTCGTATGGGAGGGGATTTAAGTGGAGGACAACAACAGCAACTAGCGATCGCTCGTGCTTTAATGGGAAATCCGCAATTACTCGTGCTAGATGAACCAACTGAAGGTATTCAACCATCAATTATTTTAGAAATTGAAGCTGCTGTTCGTAATATTGTAGAAATGACAGGTATTTCTGTTTTACTAGTAGAACAACATTTACATTTTGTCCGCCAAGCTAATTATTATTACGCCATGCAAAAAGGTGGTATTGTTGCCTCTGGCTCAACCGACGAACTTAGCCAAGATGTGATTCAAAGGTTTTTAGCAGTTTAGCTCAGAACACAGAAGCTAATTTCTAGGGAAGCATTTCATCCCCAAGTATGAACAGAGATATCTTCCCTCATACTATTTTACGAAAATCCTTATACAATTCACTCCTTCTGCTTCCTCTGCTTGCCTAAGAGATGATTTATAAAGTAAATCTTAAACTGTAGGGTGCGTTAAAGCAGCGCGTAACGCACCGCACAATTATGGCACGTTACTGAGGGCTTAACCTTGTTTAGCAGGAATCACGATCGCAAATTCAGTTCCTTGCCCTGGTTGAGAAACACAATGCAATGAACCGCGATGCTTTTCTGTCACAATTTGATAACTGATTGCCAGCCCCATGCCAGTACCTATACCAACAGGCTTAGTCGTAAAAAATGGATCAAATATTTTTTGTTTAACTTCTTTTGTCATGCCTGGCCCATTGTCGGCAATACAAATGATAACGCGATCGCCTTCTGTTTGTGTACGAATGTGAATTGTGGGAGAACTGTGAGTATTGTCTTTAATTAATTCCAATGCATCAATAGCATTGCTAATAATATTCATAAACACCTGATTGAGCTGCCCAGGGTAGCACTCTACTAAAGGTAAGTCGCCATATTCTCTAATAACTTGAATTGCCAAGCGATTTGATAGAGCCTTAAGCCGATGTCCTAAAATCATCACAGTGCTATCAATACATTCGTGGATATCAACAGCTTTCATTTCGGCTTCATCTAGGCGAGAGAAAACCCGCAAAGAAAGTACAATCTCTCGAATACGTTCTGCTCCAACTTTCATTGAGTCTATGAGTTTTGGCAAGTCTGCTGTCAGGAAATCCAGCTCAATAGCTGCGACAACGTTTTGAACTTCGGCAGCAGGATCGGAGTAGTATTTTTGATAAACTTGTATAAGTTTTAACAAATCTTGAATATATTGATCAGCATAAGTGAGGTTACCGTAGATAAAATTGACTGGGTTATTGATTTCGTGTGCCACACCTGCCACCAATTGTCCCAAACTAGACATTTTTTCGCTCTGTACAAGTTGGGTTTGAGTTTGTTGTAATTCTTGCAATGTTTGCTGAAGTTCTATTTCTGCTTGTCGGCGCTCATGGATTTCATTGATTAATTGAACTTGTGTATTTCTCAATGTCAAATGAACATTAACACGGGCTAGAACTTCTTCAACTTGAATAGGTTTAGTAATATAATCTACTGCTCCTAATTGTAATCCTTTCACCTTATTTTCTACTTCAGCAAGAGCAGTCATAAAAATGACGGGAATATCTTTGGTGCTTTCTTCGGTTTTAAGATGGTGACAAGTTTCAAATCCGTCAATTCCTGGCATCATCACATCTAATAAAATTAAATCTGGCTTAATAAATGGCACCTTTTCTAGTGCTAGTTCGCCACTTTTAACTACAGAAACTTGAAAACCAACCTCATGTAAAATATTAAACAAAATTCTGATATTATTAGGAGTGTCATCGACAATTAAAATTGAGTTTTGTTGAACAGTATTCATAAGTTAAAGAAATTGTATTAAAGAAAAATTGTAATTAATTCAAACCCTATGCTTCTATTAAAGAAGCAATTGCTTCAATTTCAAAGTCATCAGCCAGTATCAATACTTTATTGGCAAAAGCTGTGTACTTTGTATTTAATTGCTTAATACGATTTGCTTCTGTTTGAATATCTGCAACTGCACAGCGTTGAACAGCTTCATGCAAAGCGACAAGTTCAGATGTAGGTGGCAGAATTATGTCTGTTGCTTCAGGTGAAATATCTTGATTTTTGGTATTTAATCCATCGTTATTTTCATAAATCCATGTTAATTGCAAGTGATTTTGTAATTGCAAAAATAACTCTTCTACTTGTACTGGTTTGGGGAGGAAATCATTACAACCAGCATTCATAGCTTCTTGACGATGAAAGTCAAACACACTTGCAGAGGAAACTATAATAATTACATTTTGGATCTCAGGTATTTTGCGTAGCTGTTTACTCATTGCCAAACCATCGATCACGGGCATTGCCAAGTCAGTAATAATCAAGTCTGGTTGACATTCAACAGCTTTATCTAATCCTTCCTTGCCGTTAGGTGCTTGGATCACTTCAAAACCAATAGGCTCTAATAAATTCGCTACTAAAGATCTATTCTCCCAGCGATCATCAACTATCAAAATTTTCCGTTTTTTACCTTGAAAGCCAATAATCTGCTTTTGCTGAGATACAGCTAGATTTTGTGTCCATTCTCTCGCTACTGGCAGTTCTACCTCAAACCAAAAGATGCTGCCTAGCCCTAGCTGACTTTGCACTTGTATTGTGCTGCCCATCAAAGCAATAATCTTTTGGCTAATGGCTAACCCTAAACCCGTGCCTTCCGTTCGCTTTTCAGCATCACCAACTTGTTCAAAGGGTAAGAAGATTTTCTCTATTTGTTCTTGAGTCATCCCCACGCCTGTATCTTCAATTTGGAAGCATAGTTTGACAACAGATGAAGTAACACTAGATAAATCATCTGTGGCATCGGCGAGAAAATCTACTCTCTCAACTTTAAAAGTTACTCCACCTTTATCAGTAAACTTGATAGCGTTACCTAACAGATTAATCAAGACTTGCCGCAGACGTTTTTCATCGGTATGAATGCCAATAGGAAGTTCTTGACTTGGTTGATAGGTAAAGGCAATTCGCTTTTGCTTTGCTCGAATCTGACATATTTCCACTACATCTTGCAGGAAATTAGCAAAATAAAAATCTTCAGGATAAAGCTCCATTTTCCGAGCTTCGATTTTGGAGAGATCGAGGATGTCATTAATTAAAGTAAGTAGGTGAGAACCACACTGATAAATAATGTCGATACCTTTACGTTCATGATCTGCTAGTGTTTGTGAGCGTTGTAGAATTTGGGCATAACCCAAAATCCCGTTGAGAGGGGTACGCAGCTCATGACTCATATTTGCCAGGAATTCACTTTTGGCTTGGTTAGCGCTGTCAGCTGCTTGTTTTGCTTCTTTAAGCTCGCAGGTACGTTCTTCAACTCGTTCTTCTAATTCTTCATTTACTTGTCTAAGTTTTGCTGCTGCTTTTTTATTTTCGTTAATGACAGCAGATAGAACAAAGGTAGTAACAGCAACGACACAGATAAAAGATTGTAGTAGTAATAAAGACTGAGTAACAGACTCTTTAGAAAATGAACCAAAACCACGAGCAGTACCGAAAACTGCAATTACTGTTACAACCATCACAAGCAGAGTTGATTCTTGCTGTCTGAAGCGAAATGCTGACCAAATCAACAAGGGAATCGTCATATACTCGACAGGATACCCTCCCCAAAATGCTATTCGACTAATGGTAATTAACAGCAAAAGCAATAGTGCAAGCTCTAAAACTTGTTGCCAGCAGAGTTTTAATTGTTGTCTAGATTGCAGACTTAATGAAAGCAATGCAGGTGTGACGATCAGCATACCAGCAATCATTGCTGTGTACCAAGTTCGCCAAACTTCCCCGTAATCAGCCCAAGATGCATTGTTGCTTAGACACAAAGTAGTGGTTGCAAGGGTGGTACTAACCACAGAAGCCGGCGTCAATAACACTAGAAATTTGAAAACATCTGTAGAACGTTCTAGTATATTACGATGCCTGATCAGTTGATTTATGAGCAGGGCTGTCACCAAAGGATCTATGAGATCGATAGCCGAAATACTAAAGCTAGTAAGAATATTTTGATAGTACAAAAAATAATTAACTATAAATTCGCCTAGTAGAATAGCTGGCCAAATGCGATACCCTAGTACAAGAACCATAGCCAAATAAAAACCAGCTGAAGGCCAAAAGACTGATGTTCCATTTTCTAAAGATAGTGTTCGCGATACATTAGCTAAACCGAAGTGAATAGCAGGTATTACTACTGTTGCTAGTAGAACCTTTCTATCTGATAAAAAAGGAAATTTAATTTTAGTTATTCTGCTTTGCATGGTTTTTGTTTGGGCATAGATCCCAGTATCCTCTAATCAAGTTTGAATTTGTACGATATTGAATGGGTCATTACGGAAATTCTGATTGTTACATTTAATAACGTCCGTTTATTTACTTAGGTTTGCAAAACCTTCTAGAAAAGTCATTACAATCATTAATGGCTCTCTCATTTAAAGTATTCCCAAAACTCTGACTGCAATAACAATTAAGTTAAGTAAAATAGTTTTTGTGATTTTTGTATCGTCTAAAATCCAGAACTGGCAGCACTTTTGCGTTTAGCAACCCTCACTAATGACATTTCAATCAGTGGGAATATTCTCATCTCAAGAAATATCCCCAACTTCTTACCAGAAGTCAGGGATCTTATATTTCACCTTATGATTTGGGAACACTATATCTTTTTATACAGCAATTTTTTGTAAGATAGGCAAATTCTCTGTTTACTCAGTAATCTTTTATTAAAGATAGGCTAATGGCAGCAAATCTACAGCTAATTCGACTTTGAGCGCACCGTCTACACATTGAATCATATGTGTAAAGAAATCTGAAACTCGCTTATTTTTCATAAATTCATCACTACGCTTTCCGTATTCTTCCAGTGAGGGATAGCGATAGATGTTCATAAAGTGTGCATATTGTCCAACCTCAGTTACTAGCATCAGAACAGGTTCAATTCCTGCTTCATGAACCATAGGCAGAAGTATATTTTGGTGTAAGTCTGTAAATTCTTCTCGCTTACCGAGAAGGATTTGACCACTAACAACTTCATAAATTGGTGAAGCTGAACCTAGCATAAGATATTCCTCTAATTTGATGATTGTTTTTAAGGATGAATGTAAACTTGTTTACTTGAAAGTAAAATTAATTACATACTTAGCTGTATCCCAATTAACAATATATTAACAGCAATAACACGGATTTTGTTTAAATTTCTATAAACTAACTTAAGTATTACTTTATAAGTATTTAAATAAAACTTTAACTATTTTCTTTATATTTTCTTAATTTTTTTGTTATGCTTTAAATCGCAAACTAAATACTGATCTCAAACAGGCGTTTTTAGAAGGAAAGTGCATAATAATAATGCAGCTTGTAGTTTGTCTGTAAGTTTTGTATACTGTACCGTTTTTCTGATTTGGGCATAGTTTTGCATATCTTAAAATTGAGAGATACTTTTTTGTAAATAAAGAGTAAAATCGAGAGCCTTCTCAGATTTATACTGTGTTTTTTTGAAAAAATATCTCTTTAATGTGCAAAAATATCAATTTATTTTTATCAATATTGATTGAATAGATTGAATTAAAATTAGCATTTTTATAAGGATATTTACTGTTTTTTTATCCTATAGAATTGACAATTTACAGTCAAAATCACCTAATCTTTTGAGCGTTTTGGGTTTTGAACTAAGTTTAATCTTCTGGTGTAATCTCATATTCTGTGTATCTCAATTGAAAATTGGAATTGTGGCTTAATAATGTTTTTTACCTAAAACTTATACATGAGTAATTTTGGGATGGAAATTCTTGTTAAGCGACAACTCTATTGATATGAGAGTCGCTACTCTCACCTTAAATTTTTCTCAAAATATGCAGAATCAAGCAATACTAAGTGATTTAGAGACAGTAGAGATGGCAATTATAAATATTACAGAGTCTCAAATAGATCTCTACGCTGAAAATGATGATTGGCAAGTTAGTAAGATAGCACTAATACATCAGCTATTTGAAGCTCAAGTCCTTTGTTCTCCTAATAGTATTGCCATAGAATTTGAAGGTCAGTTTCTTTCTTATCAAGAACTCAATCAACGTGCCAACCAACTTGCTTATTATTTGCAAGGATTAGGAGTGCAAGCTGATGTTGTCGTTGGTTTGTGTTTAGAGCGCTCTGTAGAACTGATTATTGCTGTACTAGCTGTTCTCAAAGCAGGTGGTGCTTATCTTCCTCTCGATCCAAACTATCCAGCAGAACGTCTGTGTTTCATGCTGGAAAACACTCAAGCCTCTATCTTATTAACTCAAAGCCATCTGTGCGAGATTTTGCCATTATACGCAACACATCGCTTTTGCTTAGATAGCGATTGGCAAGCGATCGCCCAAAATCCGACTACCAATCTCCAAACCGAAGTTACTGCCGATAACCTGGCATACGTCATCTATACCTCTGGCTCGACTGGCAAACCCAAAGGTGTAGCAATGCCTCATCTGCCGCTTGTAAACTTAATTGGTTGGCAGTTGGAAAATTCAACTGGAGGTTCTGCCGCCAAGACACTCCAATATACTCCGATTAGCTTTGATGTCTCCTTCCAGGAAATCTTTGCCACCCTCAGTGCGGGTGGCAGGCTGGTTTTAATTTCTGAACAAATGCGCCGCGATCCGACAAGCTTGCTGCAATTTCTCAATCAAGCCAGAATAGAGCGGCTGTTTCTGCCGTTTGTAGCTCTGCGACAGTTAGCCGAAGTAGCGCAAATAGAAGGTATTTTCCCGACAAGTTTGCGTGAGGTAATTACTGCTGGCGAACAATTACGCATCACAACAGCGATCGCGCATTTATTTACTCAGTTGCCTAACTGTAGTTTACACAATCACTACGGGCCATCTGAAACTCATGTAGTTACTGCCTTTACCTTAACAGGTTCACCCCAATCTTGGTCAGCATTACCACCAATTGGGCGAGCGATCGCCAACACCCAAATATATCTACTAGATTCACAATTACAACCTGTACCTGTTGGCGTTGCTGGCGAGTTATATATTGGTGGTGTCAGTCTGGCAAGAGGATATTTTAACCGCCCTGACTTAACAGCGCAAAGATTTATTGTTAGTCCTTTTGATAAATGCGATCGCTTGTATAAAACAGGTGACTTGGCAAGATATTTAGCTGATGGCAATATTGAGTATTTAGGAAGGATAGATCAACAAGTAAAAATTCGCGGCTATCGGATTGAGCCGGGAGAAATTGAAACTGTTCTTGAGGGACATTCTCAAGTGCGGCAGGCAGTAGTCATGGCACGAGAAGATAACAGGGGCGAACAGCGTTTAGTCGCCTACGTAGTTGCTGATACGGTTGCGCCAGAAATGTCTGTAACTGAACTGCGGCAATTTTTACGAACACAGCTACCAGAGTATATGATGCCGAGTGCGATCGCAATCCTCGACAAACTGCCACTGACTCCTAGCGGGAAAGTCGATCGCAAAGCTCTGCCTGTACCAAGCTACGGAACTAACCAAGAGAATTGGGTTGCTCCTCAAACTCCCACAGAAATAGCACTAGCAAATATCTGGAGTGACATTCTTGGCTTATCGCAAGTCGGAATTTACGATCGTTTTTTGGATTTAGGAGGGCATTCACTGCTGGCAACTCAAGTAATTTCTCGTATCCGCAATGATATGCAGATTGAGTTGCCTTTACGTTGTCTGTTTGAATCACCAACGATATCGGAACTTAGTAAGTGCGTAGAAACACTTCAGCAAAAACCACAAGATTCCCATACTTCTATTATTCAACCAGTCGGGCAAGACGCTAACTTACCCTTGGCATTCATGCAGGAGCCATTGTGGTTTCTGGATCAGTTAGTACCTAATCATCCCTTCTACAATGTTCCAGAAGCCTTTCGCTTAAATGGTTTTGTTAACTTCACAGCTTTAGAGCGGAGTTTCCAAGAAATTATCAACCGTCATGAAACTTTGCGTACTACCTTTAAAGTTGTCAATGGAGAACCTTCTCAGGTAATTCATCCATCTCCAAGCTTTAAACTATCTGTAATAGATGCAACTCTACCCGCACAAGCAAGCCAAGTCTGGGAATTAATTATCAACGAGGCGCGACGCCCCTTCAATTTATCTGAGGATTTACTCTTACGTGCGGTACTTTTCAAGCTCAGTGAAACGGAACATATTCTGTTTCTCAACCTACATCACATTGTCTGTGATGGTTGGTCGATGAGTATACTATTGCAGGAATTGGCAACACTTTACACAGCTTTTACATCAGAACAGACTTCTCCTCTACCAGATTTAAAAATTCAGTATGCTGATTTTGCCGTGTGGCATCGGCAGTGGTTGGAGGGTGAGATTAGAGAAAGTCAGCTTGCCTACTGGCAGCAGCAATTAAATGGACTTTCGCCTCTGTTGTCATTCCCAGCAGACTACCCGCGCCCGCCAATATTAACCTATCGAGGAGCGCGCCACTTCCTGAGTTTATCCGAACCCTTAACTAAAAAACTGAAGGAATTGAGCCGTCAAGAAGGCGTGACTTTATTCATGACATTGCTGGCTGCCTTCCAAACACTATTGTTTCATTACAGCGGACAAGATGATATCGCGATTGGCTCCCTCCTTGCCAACCGCCATCACCCTGAATTAGAAGGAATGCTGGGATTCTTTTCCAACACCATCGTACTCCGAACAGATTTTTCAGATTACCCTGGTTTTCGGCAGTTGTTGCAGCGAGTGCGAGAGGTAACTTTGGGAGCTTATGCCCATCAGGATTTACCATTTGAGGAACTGGTGCGGGCATTACAACCCGATCGCGCTCTGAACCAAAACGCACTAGTTCAAGTCGTATTTAACTTGCAAAATACGCCAACATCAACTTGGGAAGTACCGGGTTTAACCTTAACTCACTTGCCCCTTGATAACAAAACCGTCAAATTTGATTTGTTTTTGGAATTAACCGAGACACCAACTGGTTTGGCAGGTTACTTTGAGTATAGTACCGACTTGTTTGCAGCCAGTACAATCGCCCGCATCACCGAACATTTCCAAAAGCTCCTAGAGGATATTGTTACCAATCCAGATGAGAAAGTCGATAGATACTGCTTGCTTACAAAAGCCGAGCAACAACAACTGCATACATGGAATCAGCAGGAAGCAGATTTTCCTGATGAATGCCTTCACCAGTTGTTTGAAGCGCAAGTAGCAAGAACACCGAATGCGATCGCCATCGAATTTGCAGGGCAGCACCTGACTTACCAACAACTGAATCAGCAGGCAAATCAACTGGCAGATTATTTGCAAACCCTGGGCGTCAAACCTGGTGTTTTAGTTGGTATTTGCATTGAGCGATCGCTCGAAATGGCGATCGGGCTTTTGGGAATTATGAAAGCTGGTGCAGCTTACGTACCCTTAGATCCAGCTTATCCTCAAGAACGTTTAGCATTCATGCTTGAAGATTCTCAAGCACCAGTACTGTTGACGCAGCAAAGTTTGATGAGCAAGCTACCCAAACATCATGCACGAGTAGTTTGCATAGATTCAGATTGGGATGTCATTGCCAAGCACAGCCAGAAAAATCCCAATAGTGGAGTAAAACCTGAAAACTTAGTTTATATACTCTACACATCAGGTTCCACAGGTAAGCCCAAAGGTGTGCAAATCAGGCATTGTTCGCTAGTCAATATTTTATCTTTCATGGCTGAGGAACCAGGACTAACTGAGCAAGATATCCTCTTGGCTGTAACTACCATCTCTTTTGATATTGCCGCCATCGAGCTTTACTTACCACTGATTGTCGGCGCTCGTATTGCCATAGCTAGCCGCGAAGTTGCCTCTGATGCCTTACAACTAGCTGAATATATTGAGCGATCGCGTGCAACTTTCATGCAAGCCACTCCAGCGACTTGGCGAATGTTATTAGCAATAGGTTGGCAAGGTAGCTCACATCTGAAAATTCTTTGTGGCGGCGAAGCTTTGACGAGAACACTTGCAGACGAACTCCTCAAAAGATGTTCTTCTGTCTGGAATGTATACGGGCCGACAGAAACGACCGTCTGGTCTACAATTTACAAAGTAGAATCTGGAAATGATTCCATACCTATTGGCCGTCCCATTGCTAATACGCAAATTTACTTAGGCAGGCAAGAAAAAAATCACAATAATTCTTTTCAACTTGTTCCCATTGGTGTAGCTGGTGAATTGTATATTGGCGGTGTAGGTTTAGCCCAAGGATATCTTAACCGTCCTGAATTGAATCAAGAAAGATTTATTCCTAACCCCTTTGACAATGGGCAACAAAATTATCTGTATAAAACTGGCGATTTAGCTCGTTATCTACCAGATGGTAACATTGAATACTTAGGCAGAATCGATCACCAAGTTAAAATTCGTGGCTTCCGGATTGAGTTAGGAGACATTGAAACTGCACTCAGCCAACATCCTGCTGTCAGGGAAACAGTTGTAATTGCCCGTGACGAGCGCTTGGTTGCCTATGTTGTTCCTAAACCAGAAAAATCAGCAGAGAATTCTTCAACTACATCCCAGATTGAACAACTACAACAGTGGCAGACAATCTGGAATGAATCCTATAGCCAGTCTTCCCCAAATCAAAATTCAAAGTTCGATCCGACGTTTAATATCACTAGCTGGAATAGCAGCTACACAGGATTAGCGATCGCTGCCCAACAAATGCAACAGTGGGTAGAGCGAACAGTTGAGCGGATTTTGTCTTTACAACCCCAGCGTGTGTTAGAAATTGGTTGTGGAATGGGACTATTGCTGTTTAGAATTGCTCCTCATTGCTCCCATTACTTCGGGATAGATCTCTCAAAAACAGCGATCGCTTACATAGAGCAGCAATTAAAGCAGCAAAATTTGTCTCAGGTAAAGCTTGCCAACAAAGCCGCAGACGCACTTGATGAATTAGAAACTGAAAAATTTGATGCGATCGTTATTAACTCTGTCATTCAATATTTTCCCAGTATTGATTACTTGGTGAGTGTCTTAGAAAAAGCAGTCAAGTCAGTCAAACCGGGGGGACACATCTTCATTGGAGATGTACGCAGCTTACCGTTGCTAGAAGCTTTCCATACCTCCGTGCAGCTATATCAAGCTTCCGACACCTTGCCTATAGAGGAATTGCGGCAGCGTATCCAAGAGCGTATGGATCAGGATGGAGAACTAGTTATCGATCCAGCCTTTTTTACTGCCCTCAAGCAACATTTATCCGAGATTAGTCATGTGCAAATCCAGCTCAAGCGTGGTAGCTATGACAATGAAATGACTCGCTTTCGTTACGATGTCATCCTTCATATCGGCATCGAAGTGAATCATACTGTAGAGCCGACGTGGCGAGATTGGAACCCGGATCTGACATTATCTGCAATTCACAAACTTCTAAAAGACACAGAGCCAGAGTGTCTGGGTTTAGCCCGTATTCGGAATGCACGAGTTACGCAGGATGTTGAAGCAACTAAATTGCTGGCGAACTCCAATGATTTTCACATAGTGGGTGAACTAAGGGCAAAATTACAAAAGAACACCCAGCAACCAGGAATCGATCCTGAAGCACTGTGGAATTTGGGTAATTGCTTACCTTACACCATCCACATTAATTGGTCAGGTGCAGATGCACAAGGCTGCTATGACGTAATATTTCAGCGGCATTTTAGTGCTTCCACAACTATTGATTTCTTTTCTGAACAAAACTCTCCCATCAAACCTTGGAGCGCCTATGCCAACAATCCTCTTAAAAATAGACAAGCAGGCAGTTTAGGAAATCTTGTACCCCAACTGCGTACTTTTCTCACAGAGAAACTACCTGAGTACATGATTCCTGCTGCCTTTGTCGTCATGAACTCCCTACCACTGACACCAAATGGCAAAGTAGATCGCCGGGCATTACCTGCGCCAAACAAAATTAGAGCTAATTTAAAAGAAGATTTTGTTGCCCCTCGTAACTCTGTTGAACAACAATTAGCTGAAATCGTAACTCTAATTTTAGGATTGGAACAAGTTGGAATTCATGACAACTTCTTTGACTTAGGAGGACATTCTTTGCTGACGGCTCAGATGCTTTTTCAGGTACAAAAAACATTTGAGATCGAGTTATCTCTGCAAACATTTTTCATCGCTCCCAACATTGCAGAACTAGCGAAAATTATCGAAAATCGACAAGTCGGCAATGATGAAACATCAACCATTGACTCTGTTCTCAATCTGCAAGCTGAAGCCATTTTAGATCCAACTATTCACTCTCAAGCTGCTTCAGTTGCATCACTCCCTCAACCAGCTAATATTTTATTAACTGGTGCAACAGGCTTTTTGGGAGCCTTCTTACTTCACGAACTGCTAGAGCAAACCCAGGCTAAAGTTTACTGCTTAATTAGAACTGCTGATGCTCAAGAAGCTAACCAACGCATCAAAAACATACTGGAATCTTACAAACTTTGGCTTTGGCATCAAAATTGTAGCTCCAGAATCATTCCCGTAATTGGCGATATGTCACTGCCACTCTTGGGATTATCATCTGAACAATTTCAAACTTTGGCAGAAACAATCGATATTATTTACCACAATGGTGCATTGGTAAACTTTCTTTATCCATATTCTGCGCTGAAAAATGCAAATGTTCTCGGCACCCAAGAAGTTCTGAGATTGGCAAGTCAAACAAAGATAAAACCAGTTCATTTTGTTTCTACTATTGGCGTTTTTTCACCAACTGCTTATACCGACACACAAATCATCTCAGAAACTGTCGCCGATCGCCCACAAGGACTTTATGGTTACACACAAAGCAAATGGGTTGCCGAAAAATTAGTTACCCATGCTCATGAGCGAGGAATTCCCACAGCTATTTATCGTCCTACTTGGATCGAAGGACACAGTCAAACTGGCATTTGCAACCGCCCTGGTTTTTTACGCAGCTTAATTAAAGGTTGCATTCAACTAGGCTTGGCACCCGATTGGGATATGCCAGTGGATATTGTCCCTGTTGACTTTATCAGCCAGGTGATCGTCCATTTATCAAAACAAAAAACCTTAAATGAGAGAATATTTCATATCTCTAATCCTCAATCTATCTCGTGGAATCAACTTGTTAACTGGATGCATGAATTTGGCTATTCAATTCAACACATTCCCTTTCAAGATTGGGTTTCAAAAGTCATGTTTTTAGTTCCAAGTATGCCAGAAAATGCTTTGTATCCCTTCTTGAGTTTCTTATCAGAAAAAGTTTCAGAACAAAAAACGGTTCCTGAACTTTACTTCCAATCTAAATCTCTACAATTTGAGAGCTACAACACATTTAATGGATTAGTAGGAAGTAATATTACCTGCCCTCCTGTGGATGATAAACTACTGAATACTTACTTCCAGCACTTTATTGAATCTGGTTTTTTGTCAGCTCCTCAATTAAATGTTTCTGGTATTGCCATGACAAAGTAATTTAGAATTCTGGGGATTGGTGATTGGGTATTGGGTATTTAATTTGGGCATAGCGAATCGGGAATTGGGCATTGCCGCCCTATGCCCCATGCCCATTGCCCTAGTCCCCAGTCCCCAGTCCCCTGATACGATGTGAAAAAAACAAGATCGAAAAAGCGATCGCTATGAGCCTCACTCCAGTGAAGTGGACAATAGACGAGTATCACCGTATGATTGCGACTGGTATTTTAAACAATCGGCGTGTAGAACTACTGAAGGGAGAAATTGTAGAAATGTCGCCGGAACGAGAAGTTCACGCCTATTTCAGTAGTGAAGCAACTGAATATTTAATGAGATTGTTAGGCAATCGAGCGATGATTCGTGCAAGCAAGCCAATTACACTTCCTAACAACTCTGAAGCCCAACCTGATATCGCTATTGTGCAACGGTTGGGGCGCGAATACCTAGAGCATCACCCTTATCCTGAAAATATTTTTTGGCTCATAGAATACTCCGATTCTGGTTTAGAAATTGATTTAGAAATAAAAAGTAAAATCTACGCTGAAGTTAACATTCCTGAATATTGGGTGGCTAACCTTAAAAAAAGACAGCTAGTTGTATTTCGAGATCCCGAAGAAGCAGAGTACGCATCAAAATTTACACTAGCACTCGGGATTATTTACCCATTAGCGTTTCCAGGTTTAGCTGTATCGGTAGATGCTATTGTTAGCAGTCTGTCGCTACACTGAACAACTGGTTAGAGCATCTGTTATATCATGTCCGGCAAAACAGTTATGATTAAAGCTCACGCAAAGGCGCAGAGAGTTTTCACGAGTGTTGATGATAACTAATTACAGGAAATATTTGTTTTTTAGAAAAACTCTGCGCTCCTCTGCGCTTACTTGGCGTTCCTCTGCGTTTAAAAGCTGCACTAAATCCTAAAACCGAAGATTCATGCCAGAGGTTGGTAATGCGCCTAGTAATCCTCGCTTGGACGACTATCTTTTAAGGTTAGAATAATCAGGCTTTAATAATATCTCCCAACTGGGGCCATACTGCCTCTTTAACAGATAACATTTACATATGAACTCTACACAAGAACAACTAAAAGATAAATTACAGCAGGCTTTAGTCGCAGCTTTTGGCATTGACTATGTCGGTGTAGATCCGATATTGGTTCCTGCAAGCAATCCTAAATTTGGTGATTATCAAGCCAACGTTGCTTTAAGTTTAGCTAAACGTTTAGGACAACAGCCACGAGCGATCGCCCAACAAATCGTTGATAAGTTAGATATATCCGATCTGTGCAAACCACCGGAAGTTGCTGGCCCCGGCTTTATTAATCTTAAACTGCAAACCGAATACTTGGAAGCACAATTAAACGCCATCCAAGCCGATCCCAGACTGGGAGTTGCCAAAGCGAAAACACCGAAGCGCGAGATTGTAGATTTTTCTAGCCCCAATATTGCCAAAGAAATGCACGTTGGACATTTGCGTTCGACGATTATTGGTGATTGTATCGCCCGAATTTTAGAATTTCAAGGTCATGATGTGCTGCGCCTAAATCACGTTGGTGATTGGGGTACGCAGTTTGGTATGTTAATTGCCTATCTACGGGAAGTTTACCCAGAAGCTCTCACCACTGCAAATGCTTTAGATATTGGCGATTTAGTAGCTTTTTATCGCCAAGCAAAAGTACGGTTTGATGCAGACGCAGCTTTCCAAGAGACGGCGCGTCAAGAAGTGGTGCGTTTGCAAGCAGGTGCAGAAGACACGCTCCACGCTTGGAAATTACTAGTAGAACAATCGCGGCGAGAATTTCAGGTAATTTACGATCTGCTGGATGTTCATTTGGTAGAACGCGGCGAGTCTTTCTACAATCCTTTACTGCCACAAGTTGTAGAAGATTTAGACAAGGCTGGGTTACTTGTAGAAGACCAAGGTGCTAAGGTTGTTTTCTTGGAAGGGTTTACTAATAAAGAAGGTGAACCGCTACCCCTGATTGTCCAAAAATCTGATGGCGGTTATAACTACGCTACAACAGACTTGGCAGCGATACGCTACCGGATAGAACAAGACCACGCCAAAAGAATAATTTATGTTACAGATGCTGGACAAGCGAACCATTTTGCTGGTGTATTGCAGGTAGCACGCCGGGCTGGTTGGATCGGCGATGATGTGGAACTTGTCCATGTTCCCTTTGGTTTGGTGCTGGGTGAAGACGGCAAAAAGTTTAAAACACGTTCTGGAGATACGGTACGCTTGCGGGATTTGTTAGATGAAGCGATCGCTCGTGCGCGTGCAGACTTGGAAACTAGATTAGAAGCTGAAGAACGCCAAGAAACAGAGGAATTCAAAGCTCATGTTGCCCAAGTAGTTGGTATCGATGCGGTTAAGTATGCGGATCTCAGCCAAAATCGGACTAGCGATTATGTCTTTAGTTATGACAGGATGCTCTCATTAAAAGGCAACACCGCACCCTATATGCTCTATGCTTACGTAAGAACGCAAGGAATTAGCCGTGAAGGTAACATTGACTACGAGCAGTTGGGAACAGATGCCAAAATTCTCCTAAGGGAAGATACAGAATTAACCTTGGCAAAGCATTTACTGCAACTAGATGAAGTCATTGCTGATGTAGAACAGGATTTGATGCCTCATCGTTTATGCGAGTATTTGTACCAATTGAGCGATAAATTCAATAAGTTCTACGAAAATTGTCCTGTACTCAAATCTGAGGAGCCTGTGCGGACATCACGCTTAGTATTGTGTAATTTGACAGCTAGAACTTTGAAGTTGGGACTGTCTTTGTTGGGACTTCAGGTATTAGAGAGGATGTAAGTATCTTCGATATCTCATCCGAAAATAAGGCAGTCCCAATCAAACTTGTTTCATCGCCAGGCATGAAAAACCTCACCCCGTCCTGTCGGACACCCCTCTCCTTGCTAAGGAGAGGGGCAGGGGGTGAGGTGACTTTCAAGTCAGAAGGCAGTCCCAATCAAACTTGTTTCATCGCCAGGCATAATTCAGGAGCATGGGGTATTAGTATAAAAAATGGCAAATATGCATACTGTAATTACACCTGAAAGAATCGAGTTGCAACCTGGCACAGTCGTAAGGATGTTGGGATCTTGGCAAGACTATCAAGTACTGAGTCAGCAACTTGGCGATCGCTGCTCGCCTCGCATTAAATATCGATCTGGAGAGATTTTGCTAATAGCACCGCTACCAGAGCATGGAAGAGATGCGAGCTTGCTGGCAGATATTGCTAAGGTTTTGCTAGATGATTTGGAGCAAAGATACGACTCATTTACGCCCATCACCATGAGTTTGCCAGAAGTCAGCGGCATTGAGCCTGACTTTTGCTTTTATATTGAAAATTGGAGATCCGTAGTAGGTAAGAACCGTATCGACTGGCTCAACGATCCTCCACTGATTTAGTGATGGAGATAGATGTTACTAGCTATACCGATATTAATGATTATCTCCCTTATAAAGTACCAGAGGTTTGGCTGTTAAAGAATAAGCGGTTATTAGTTTATAGATTGCTCTTTGAAAATTAGGCAATTACAGAAAGCAGCTATTTTCCTAACGTTAGAGACATTGTGCAGCAATGCCTCCAAATTGCAAACGAGCAAACAACAAGTGAGGCGATTAGGTGGTTAAGGAGCTTTTTGCGTGAAATTTAGCCTGCTCTATAGCGATATAGTTCTGCTACCCGAACACGATGATCTCTAGATGGTTTTTTGTGGTTTTGGCATTGGTTTTGTAGACGCTTGTGATGTGAGCGTTTAAAATCGGTGGATCTCCTTTTATGAGGGGAAATAATTGATTGGAAAGAAACCTTAAAGAATGCCACTACTTACAAACATTCGCAGGCGAACCATTCTTTCTTTGGCTATTATTCTCTCTGTTGGACTTTTATACAGTCACTATCGCTATTCTGCTTGGTGGTTGAACCAAGAAGTAGGAGGGATTTTTTATCAGATATTTTGGTGCTTGTTCGCCTTTCTATTTATTCCCACTCGCTCTTCAGTTTGGCAAATCCCTTTATGGGTATTGGTAATTAGTTGCTTGTTAGAGTTTATGCAATTGTGGCATCCACCATTGTTAAATTGGGTACGTTCGTTTTGGTGGGGAAAAATGTTAATCGGTACTGTCTTCACTTGGGCAGATTTCCCTTATTATTTTATTGGCAGTGGGTTAGGATGGCTGTGGTTGCGGCTTATAGTTAGGGGAGCACAGCTAAAATAGTTTAGCCCTTTTGCCATTTTTCGTACTTGGTGGTAGATGCCGTTCAATTCCTTTATCAGCAGCACGAATATTAATTTTAGTTACTAGGTTAAACCTGGTAAAGAAGTGGGAGATCTCGTAGACCAAAAATTCCTCTCAAATGATGTCATATCCATCACGTTTTTGTGCCGCCTTTCACAAAAACACAAAAAATATATTATTTACAGTACCCCAAGCTCTTTAAAACAACGACGTGTTAACTCTATTCGGGCAGATGGATCTTTGTTGTTACGAATGTCGATGTTAGTGGCGAAAAAGTAAACATTCTTGCCCTTCTCCAAGTAACCCACGAACCATCCAATTTTTGGCGTTACGTTGTCCGCAAATCCAACCCAGCCTGTCTTGCCCCTGATTGTGTAATCTGGAGTCTGCTCGATCAACATAATGTCTTTGACAATCGAGAGCGATCGCTTAGAGAAAGGTAAGTCATTCTTGTAAAAACGACGGAGAAACTGAATTTGCTGTTGAGGTGTGATTCTCAGTTCTCCCTCTAACCAAAATTTATCAATATCATCTTTACTACCAATTTTTTCGTTGCCGTATCCTACTTGAGTCACCCATTTTTGCATTTGCTCATGCCCGACTCGACGAGCTAGAACTTGGTAAAACCAAATGGCAGAAAGCTTGATTGCCTCTCTCATATTCAAGTTGCGGTTCCATTCAGGAAGCTTTCTTGGAATTCCATCCCAGGTTAAAACTGCGATTTCATCTGAAATAACTCCCGTTTCCAACGCAATTAGGGAATTCAGAATCTTAAAGGTTGATCCAGGTAAAAAAGCCGTTGTGTTGCGTTGTGGATGATGTTGAAAAATGCGATCGTTGTTTTGGTCATAGATTATAATCGAACCTTCAACCGCTAGCTCTCGAAAATGCCGCCCACAATCAATTTTCCGAGCAACCTCTACGCGAGCCGGAGACTTGAGGGATGTGGGCATAGTGAATGCTGACAGCATTGTCTGAAATAGGATTGAAGCAGTGCCACTCAGCGCAATGAGAATAATACTTGTAAAACGAACTGTCCGATTCATGGCAATCCTAAACTCGATGAATTTATGAGTAGCCTTAACCACCATAAACAAATACTGTTTAGCTTGCACGATAGACGCAGTTTCCGTAACACTACCCAAACAAATGTGTGGGCGGGTTTTCAAAAGGATGTCTTTGATTTTAACCCGCCCCAGCTAACAACCAACTAAGCAGATTTCCAAGTTCCGTGAAAACTATGAGGAATCACACTGGGTAATTCCAATTTGCAAACAGGTTCTTCGTCTAATCTATCCGCAGCAAAAACCCAAACTTCACTGCGATGAGAATTACCGTCATACAAAACCGTTAAAATCCAACCTTGTTCGGGGTTTTCGGCATCTGTGGCATAAATTGGTTCTGAAGGATAGCGATTTTCACCCAAGTCTGCTTCAGTGAGGGTTTCGGTTTCGTAGTCGTAGCGAGCGATCGCTCCCAACAATTCTGTTGCTATATCCGCATCTTGCCGGAGTACAGATAGATAAGTATAACGCCAAGGTTGTCCTACTTGCGACTGCTGAACTATTGGAAACTCACACTTGCGGTTAACAACTTCCTCCATAGCCGTTACTTTGCCAGTTTCTGGATTGAGACGCACTCGCCACAATGTCCCTTTGGCAACTGTGTGAGTCTTACCAGTTGCAACTTCTCGAAGATAT
The DNA here is from genome assembly GCF_030381805.1 of Chlorogloeopsis sp. ULAP01. Lineage (NCBI taxonomy): Bacteria > Bacillati > Cyanobacteriota > Cyanophyceae > Nostocales > Chlorogloeopsidaceae > Chlorogloeopsis > Chlorogloeopsis sp. ULAP01. The sequence continues at coordinate 124,497 of NZ_JAUDRH010000009.1, read as the reverse complement.
TCATTAGTTTGCTCAAAGTCTGCATAGCGAACTAAATCCAGCATTACCAAACCATCGTTATCTACGCAACCATTACCAAAATGCCACTGGAACCAAGGTTCAGTTTCGCCGCGACTCACTAAAGACAGAGTTTCGCGATCAAAAACTAGGATTTGAGTACCTAACTGAGGCTGCCAAGCTAGAGCCTCACTAAAGGTAATTAAACCGAGTAAAGCTGGCAGCATTTTTAAACGCATTGGTGGCATGAAAAACACCAAATGCCGTTCAGTCAAAACAAAATCATGGATTACAGAGTATCGATCTAGCTTATAAGCCGATTTTTGGACGATTTTGCCAGTGCGATCGCTCTTATAAAGATTCAACTGCACATGACTGCCAAGGCTGATGCCAAAGTTAAAAATTTCACCACTATGGGGATCGCGTTTGTAATGAGCAGAATAGGGTAATTTATCATTCAACCCACCTAAATCATCCAATCCCCTAGTCTCAAGATTTTGCAAATCGAGCGCAGAAGGTTCGCTAGCTTCCCACAAAGCTAACAGTTTATCGGGTAAAGCTAACACGGATGTATTGGCTGCATTTTTTACTTGCAGGTTCCAGCGCTTCCAAATTGCCCCTGGTGGATGCATCCCATAAACGCCATAAAGGAACTTATCTACCTTGGTTTCTGCTTGATACTCCGCTGTTTGTACGTAACGATACACTGCCGTTGCTCCTGCATCAGTAAAATGCACGGCTAGTACCGCTCCATCTCCATCAAACCAGTGTCCTACACGCATACCGCCCCGCTCTAACCGTGCTGGGCCATTACGATAAAGTGTGCCTCGTAAACCTGGGGGTATTTTACCAGATAAAACTGATAGGGGAGCCAGAGAAAATTCTTCAGCAGGTTGAGCGATCGCTCCTGCCCAAGTTGTTTTTCTTAATCTTTCGTTAACTATAACCATAGAAAATTTTTGTGAATGTATTAGGGACAAGGAGACGCGGGGAGGTGGAGACACGGAGACAAGGAGAGCAATAAAAAATTGTACAGACGCGATTAATCGCGTCTCTACCCACTAACAAATGACCAATGACTAATCCCCAGTACCTATTATTGTTATATTTTTGCAACATCACAATCATCAGCCATGCTACAGAAGATTAATAAAAAATTCGCCGCTTTAGTAATTTTTGCCTTAACAGCTTTACTAGCTTGCACACCACAAATCCAAGTACAAGGCAATGCCAAATTTCGTCAAGGTAATGTGATATTTATTCACCCAGATGGTACAAGCGCATCTCACTGGGGTGCGGCGCGGATGCTTTACCTTGGGCCGGATGGTAGCCTGAATTGGGATCGGATGTCTAATCTTGCCGTTTATTTGGGACACATGAAAAATCAACTTACTGCCACATCTAACGGGGGTGCAGTAACTCACGCCACAGGAGTAAAAGTAAACGCTGATTCCTATGGTTTAGATGAGAAAGGTAAAGCTGTAATCGCTGCTTCTAGGAAACCTCAAACAATTATGGAAGAAGCTGTCGCTGCCAAGAAAGGAACAGCTATCATCAACTCTGGTATTATCCTTGAACCGGGAGCAGGTGCGTTTGTTGCCAAGACTTCAAATCGCCGTCAATTTGCAGAAATTACCAAACAAATTGTTGAGTCTGGGGTAGATGTGATCTTGGGAGGTGGCGAGGTATGGTATCTTCCTAAAGGAACGGCTGGCAGACACGCCACAGCTGTACAAACTCAGCGAGAAGATGGACTCAATTTGGTAGAACTGGCTCAGAAGAAGGGTTACACTGTTGTTTATACTCGCGATGAATTATTAAAGTTACCAGGAAATACTAAAAAAGTATTAGGAATTTTTGCTGCTGACGATACTTATAACGATGCACCAGAAGAAGAGTTGAAAAAGCAGAATTTGCCCCTATACGTTCCGACTGCTCCGACGGCAGCCGAGATGTTACAAGCCACTTTCAAGATTGTGTCATCTAATCCCAATGGTTTCTTTATCGTTTTGGAAGAAGAAGGTAGCGATAACTTCTGCAATTTTAATAATGCAGTTGGTTGCATAGAAGCAGTCAAACGTGCCGATGACGCTGTAGGTGTGGCAATAAAATTTATTGAAAAAAATCCCAATACTCTATTGGTAACGGCAGCAGATAGCGATGCTGGTGGATTAGAAGTAGTGGGAGTGACAGAAAAAGATTTTCCTTTAGATAAGCCTTTGCCTGAGAAAGGAGGGAATGGCGCACCTTGGGATGGCAAAGATGGCACGGGTACACTGCCTTTTATCTCAGCACCAGATCTACAAGGAAAGCGCTTTCCCTTTGCGATCGCCTGGGCGGGTTTTGGTGATTTCACTGGTTCTATTATTGCTAAAACTCATGGCTTGAATGCACAAGCACTACCAAACACCGTAGATAACACTGGTATTTATCAGCTGATGTACCAGACTTTGTTTGGCAAGGAATTACCAAAATCATAATTTTAAGGGGTGAGCGCCAATGTTGATTACCAATAGTGATTTTTAGCTGATATGGCAACAGCCAAAGTGGTTAGGACATCAACCAATGATAAAACTTAGACAACAAAAACTTTTAACCCTGTCATCTGTCACCTGCTATACTACTCGCTAAAACAACACTCTCAACTAAAAATAAAGTTTTCTCTATTAATTGGATTGTAGAATTGGTGACATTACTAGCATGATTTAGACAATCTAGTAGTAACTTATTTGCATCCCAATACTGCTGTAGTAATTGCCACTCCTTTTCGTTGAATTGCCAATCCTGACAAATTTGGCGATCGCTAACTATTAAATTTTGCAACTTAAGAGTCCATGTTTCTCCATTTGCTTGCCACCACTCTTTCAGAGCGATTTTACCTACATAAGAATACGGAAGTTCGCTTTGCAACTGTTGTAGCGATTTCTCTAAAGATGGATACTCGTGTAATAAATCCTGTAAATCAACAGCAAGCTTGATCGCAGATAAACGCTGGCAGAAAATATTATCGCTCATCTTCAGACTTACACCAAGAGCATGAACTAAAGCTAAGTCTAAAGCTAAATCATCAGCTAATTTCCCAGTCAAGCGATGATCTAAAAAAACAGCTAAAGTTTGGTTATTAGCAAGAGGATGATCAATAGGAAGATTGAGGGTAAAGTAAAAAGCGCGTATACTGGCAGGGTGATAAGATGCACTAATAGTTGAAGATTTGTGCTCTAGCCAAATTAAAAAATTGTGTAATTTTAGATTTGAGTTCGCTAGGATATTAATTTGTTGCTTCATTAATAGTAATAATTCATCAGCTGGTTGTATCATACCTGCTGTTAGCAAAAAAACTTCTTGCCAGCGTTTATCGCCGATTTGCGTCACAAATTCTAGTAGTGTTTGAGAATTAGCATTGGCAACAATTTCTCTGGCTGTTAAATACTCTTGAAAAGTCAAATGAGAAAAAGAATAAATACCTCGTGCCTGTTCTAGTAATAGTCCATGTTGAGCTTCAATAGCTTTCAAAACAGCACCACTATCAATTTGTAAAGCTTCTACATCTATTGGTTCAAGGGGAAAATGACGTAGATAACTAGCTATTAATTGTTGTATGTTATTTTCGGAGAAGAAGTAGTTTCCCTGAGAAAAAGTAGTTGATGCTAAATAACAAAGTAGCTTGATTTTGTGTGATAAAGACAAATTGCGATAAACTTCATCTCGTTTCACACCTCTTGCTTCATCCCAACGTACTAATAGCAATTCTAATGCTTGTTTGTAAAGTTCTGAACGTAAGGTAGGAAAGTCTCCTAAAAATTGAAATACCAAGCAAGTTAAATTAAGTAAAACTGGTACAGTTGCTAATTCAAGAATTTGTCGATTTTCTGGTAATTCTAATTTTTGTATAAAGTTATCGGCTTTAGCTCTTCCCTCACGCAAAGAATTTTTGGCCACGGTTACAAACCACTTATCCACAAATGCCCTTATTTGTAAAAGGGTAAAATCAGCAATTTCAACTTCGGTAAATCCTTTAAATTTATATTGAAAAGCAGCTAAACGACAAGTTATAATGATTTTGTTTTTATAATATTTCTCAATAAAATTCCGAATTTCTCGAAATATTTTATCATTGTCTATATGTGTGAATTCATCTAAACCATCTAGTAAAATTAGCGCTTTCCCATGAGAAAGTATTGTGGAAATCTCTGTTTGAGAAACTCCACAATCACTAAATTCTTGATTTATATAAGCTAATAAACTACTTTGATGACTATTGCTACTATCTTCGGCAAAGTTCTTTAAATTGATAAAAATTGGTAGAGAATCGTGCTGAAAATGTCTCTGTGCGCATCGGAGCGCTATGGATTGCAAAAAAGTCGTTTTTCCAGAACCCGGTTTTCCTAATATCAAAAGTTTAGAGTATTTTGAAACTGCCTCTAAACCAGTTACTCTATGTTGATGTCTTTGACCACAGTTAAAACTGTTAAAATTGTTTGAGCATAAACTTTGTAAATTATTAATTTCTAACCATCTTTGATTGGTGATTTCCTCAAAAATATTAACTTCGACATAAAGGTCATCTAGACCAATAGGTCGAGAAATATCTAAAAGATGTAAAGTGCCACACTGAGCTTGAATTTTTTCTTGGTGAGCGAACCTTGCTTTTTGCACTAAATAATCAATATCTAAAGAATTTTCTAGTATATTTTCAATAGATATTGATTCTTTTTCACTATTAGTATTTTCTATTATTTCTTTAGAATTTATTCCTAAAACTCGACAAATTTCGTGAAAGACTTGACGGTCAACGGGTTGACCTGTGAAGAACTTCCAAATTGGTTGACGAGTGTCTAAACCTACTTCTCCAGCCAGACGTTTCTGCGTCAGTCTTTTACGCTTAAAAGCTTGTTTAGCCTTTCTTATACCCTCAGCCGACGCTTTAAGCGATCGCTTTGCCATAGTTTTGAGAACAATCTCTATACTGAATAAGCTTTATAATAAATTATACTCAATGTAAATCTAAAATCAAGTCATAAGAAAGTTAAAATCAAGCTAAAATGATGCCTTATAAGCAAAATCACATAGTAATCTAGAAAAAATATACAAAATCTTAGGCTAACTCCATACATCTACAATTTGGATCATTGCTGATTGTGCAGGAATATTCTCTGTTGTGTAATTTGCTTGAATTTGCAGGTAATCCAACACAGCGATCGCTCTGTTTAAGTTTATGCAAAGAATCTTGAGTTTCTTTAGCAATGATCGCTGCAATTGCAAAAATAATGATCATACTCTGATAATAGTTATCATTAACGATAATAACCTAGTAATACCCGTAAAAATGAACTCGTCTTTATTGGGCGCAATCTAGACGAAGCTAAATTCAGAGAGGATGTCGGGCGTGTCTAGTCTCAAAAACAACAACCAAGGCGACTTTCAAATTTTTTGGCAAGGATCGCTCTTAGATTATGTGACAGCAATTAGTTGGTCGCCTGATGGTACGACCTTAGCTGTTAGTTCTGCTGCTGGCGAGGTAGCTTTATTAATTGTGGAAACGCAAGAACTCACATACCTACAAAGTAGCTGTGGACTCTCTATTGATTGCCTGTCTTTTTCCAAAGATGGGCGATTTCTTGCATTTGGGGGACAGGATGGGCAGGTAAAAGTCTGGGATTTACTTGAGGAAAAGCCCGAACTAGTTACCACTTTGAAAAATCCTCCTGCTTGGGTTGACCGCATGGCGTGGAGTCCCACTCAAAATCAATTAGCCTTTAGCTTGGGACGTAATGTGCAAGTCTGGGATGCAGATGTTGGTGATATTGCCACAAACCTCAATTTTGACAACTCCTCAGTATTAGATATCACATGGCACCCTGATGGTCAACGCTTAACAGTGGCAGGCTACCAAGAAGTTAAAATTTGGAATAGTCAAGACTGGAACGATGACCCTTATCTACTTATGATTGGTTCCGCAAGTGTGGCGATCGCCTGGTCAGGTGATGGTAAATATATTGCCTCCGGTAATATAGATAGGACAATCACCGTTCTAGAGTGGGACAATCCAGAACCTTGGGTAATGCGTGGCTTTCCTGGAAAAATTCGTAAATTGGTATGGTCAGAAGTACCAAGTAAGGTCAACACTCCTGTGTTAGCTGCTGCCAGTATGGAAGGTGTTGTAGTCTGGGAAAAGCATGAGGATGAATTGATTGGATGGGAAGGGCGAGTGTTGCCAAAACATGAAAGTGTTGTGCAATCTCTGCAATTTCAACCTCACAGTCTCTTACTAGCCTCTGCTGGAGAAGATGGGTGGCTTTGTCTGTGGCAACGTGCTAAAAAACTTGCCCAAGTTCTCAATGGTGCCGTGGAGGGATTCTCTTGCCTATCGTGGCATCCCCAAGGACATCAACTAGCTGCTGGCGGGCAGAGTGGTGAACTACTAATTTGGTCAAAAGGATCACGAGGTCAAGGATTTGGACGCCGTTCTTGAAAAAGGGTGTGGGGGAAAATTTTTCCTTCTGCCGTCTGCCTCCTGCCTTGCAAAAGGGTGTAGGGGTATAAGGGTTTAGGGGTGTAGGGGAAAGAATCCTCTTTCATACTTGGTGGTGTACGAAGTTCATAGGGACTGCCTTGCAAAAGGGTGTAGGGGAAAATTTTTCCTTCTGCCTACCTACGGAAGCCGCTGCGTGTCTACTGCCGTCTGCCTCCTGCCTTCTATCTTCTACTTCCCCCGTTTGAATTTGGATAATAACCTAACTGAATGATTTACCAATTCAGGTCGGGTTAAAATGCCACCAGAGGGACTAAAAAGCAGCACTAATAAAAATAGTACGGATGAAACCAGCACAATTGCAGGCCCCGATGGAATATTACGATAGTAACTAATGTATATGCCAGTGATACTTGCAACCACTCCAATGATTGCTCCCAATCCCATCATGTGATGTAATTCCTTGACCAAGAGATAGGATGTAAGGGCAGGCCCTACTAGTAGTGCAATTACCAAAATTACTCCTACTGCCTGCATACTAGCAATAATGGTTAATGTCACTGCTGCCATAAAGCCAAAATGAATGCTGTGAATCGGTAAGCCGATCGCTCTAGCACCAGTTTTATCAAATGTGTAAAATAGCAGTTCTTTATAAAAAAGCTTGACTGCCAATAGAATGACAGCAGCAATAATCAGCGTTCGATAAATGTCATTCATCGTGACTCCCAGAATATCTCCGAATAAGAAGCTATCCAGGTCGAGCTTATTTCTGAGTACTGTAATTAGCGTTACTCCTAATGCAAAAAAGCTCGAAAAAGTCAGTGCCATAGCAGCGTCTGCTTTGATATGAGATTGGGAACGAATCCAGGCAATTAAGAACGAACCCAAAATCCCAGAGCAAAAAGCTCCAATTAAAATATCTATTCCTAAAAAGAAGGATATGGAAAGTCCGGGTAATACACAATGGGCAATCACATCACCCAGAAGTGCCATGCGCTGGACTATCAAGTAACTCCCCACCACCGGACAGAGAATACCAATAAGGATGCCGATCGCGATCGCGTTCCGCATAAACTCGTAACTCAGGGGTTGTAATAGCAAATCCAGCATATAAAAAGAACTCAGATGCAGAACCCAGATTAACAAAAAAACGTTGTTTCTAAATCCTGAAATTGATTTTGTAAAGCTGTACCGTAAGCTTGTTGTAAATTCTCTTTTGTCATCACTTGCTGTGGCAAACCATCACAAATCACACGTTGATTGAGCAGCAACAATCGGTCTAACTGTGCTAGCGACTGTCCCCATTCGTGAGTACTAACCAACAGAATCTTGCCTTGCGATCGCAACTCGGTAAAAATTTCTAGAATAATTGTCTCGGTTTTTTTATCAATACCTGTAAACGGCTCGTCAAACAAGAACAAGTCTGCTTGTTGAGCTAAGGCTCGTGCCAAGAATACTCGTTGCTGCTGTCCGCCGGATAGTTCTCCAATTCGCCGATGACGCAGGTGCAGCATTTCTACTCTTTCTAGAGCTGCTTTGACAATTTCTTCGGCGACACGGTTCGGACTGCGAAACCAACCCAAGGAACGAGTTCGCGCCATCATCACTACATTCCAAACAGTGATGGGAAAGTCCCAATCGATTAGCGATCGCTGCGGCACGTAGGCTACTTTTTCGAGTTGCCGATGCAAAGGACAGGTGCAATATTGCACAGTTCCACTGATGCTGGGAATTAAACCCAGCATTGCTTTGAGTAATGTGCTTTTACCCGCACCATTTGGCCCAATAATACCGACTAGCTGTCCGGGTTCAACACGAAAACTCACCCGATCTAGTCCTCGCACTCCTCGGTAATCGACAGCTAATTCCTGAACCTGTAACATGAAATATTTAAATAAGAACGATAATCATTATATTCTTAAAGATGATATTTGCAGCCGATAAGAATTATGTACATCAGTTCTAATCGAACCTGGAGAACTATAGCTTTAGTTATAACTTTGGGCTTATTTAGTGCCTGTGCTCAATCTCCTCCTACTAATGAAACTAGTTCTCTTAACTCTACCGCCAGTCCTGCTGCCAATGGTAAGCCTTTGAAGGTAGTCGCTACTACCACAATCCTATGTGACATCACAAGACAAATAGCGGCAAATACGGTAGATCTACGTTGTTTGCTTAATCCTGGAATAGACGGTCACACCTATCAACCAGTTCCAGCAGATCGTAAGGCAATAGAAGATGCTAACCTAATTCTTTACTCTGGCTATAACTTTGAGCCAGAATTAATCAAGCTTATTCAGGCAACATCTAACCCTGCTCCCAAAGTGGCGGTTGCAGAAGAAGCTATTCCTAACCCGCAAAAGTTTGAAGAAGATGGGCAAACAGAGGACGATCCCCATGTTTGGCAAAGCGCTGAAAATGGCGCTCGGATGGTAGAAGTAGTTGAAACTCACTTGGCAAAATTAGCACCTGCCAATACTGAGTTATATGCCAAAAATGCCAAAGAGCTGAGTACAGAACTAACCCAAATTCATAGTTGGATTAAATCTCAGATTGCCACCATTCCTCAGTCATCTCGAAAATTGGTGACTACTCATGATGCGTTTGGATATTACACCACAGCTTATAACATTCCAGTGGAAGGAGCGCTTCAAGGTATAAGTACCGAAGAAAAACCAACTGCTGCACGAGTTAGAAAATTAGTTGATTCAATTAAAAGTTCTCAAGTTCCAACTATTTTTGCTGAAGTTACTGTCAATCCTAAATTGTTGGAGACAGTTGCAAAAGAAGCAAATGTTAAAATTTCCGATCGCGAACTTTATTCTGATAGTTTAGGTGAACCCGGATCAGATGGCGATACCTATCCCAAAATGTTGATTGCAAATACTAAGACAATTGTGGAAGGGCTGGGTGGACAATTTACGGCTTTTCAAGGAAAGTGAGAGAATAATGGCTTGCTTTCGTGTTTACAAAACAGTTAGGTAGGTATCTTTTCCCTCTATTGGTAAAAGCCTCAGTCGCTGATTGTATACATCAGGCTTAAACCTAAATCCTCTAAAGGAATTAATCCTAATAGAGGATCTCAACCTACTGATAGCTCAATACAGTTAAACGTTCCTTCTCGACCTTCAACAGTTAGGCTAATCTCTCTGAATACACGAACTTTTTGCACTCCAACAGCAATTTTTACATCTACTTGTTCTTGAAAAACTAGACCTAAATCCATGATGATATTTTCAGGCAAGCAAAGTCTACTAGCAACAGTATCAACCAGGACATTTTCTAAAGTGATTGAACGAACTTGATGAGCAGGAATAAATCCTCTTTCTGCAAGAATTTGGTCAATTCGATTAGTAACAGTAATTGTGGTTGTAACCTTGCCCATTCTTTTATCAGTTAGAGTTGCCATAATTCCTAACCTAAAAATAAAAATATAGACATTAGCTTAATGCTGAATTTATTCTCTAAGCTCAAATATGACAGCACTCATACCTGATATTTTTATTGCTTAAGGAATGTCATCAGGTATTATATTCATCATCATTTCTTTGCTTATTTCTGAAAATTTTGCTAGTCTGTTTGCCTGCTTTTCCCTTGTTTTATCAAATATATTTCTAGCAAGCCTGCCATTACCAAAATTCTTATCTCTACTTTTATATAAATTAGTTAATTTATTTATTAATACTTTCTTTGATTTACCAGTAAGTTTGAAATTTTCCTGTTCACAAATTTTTTCAAAAATAATTAGTAATTCTTGAGGGTGATAATCATCAAAATAGAAATACTTATTAAATCTAGACTTTAACCCAGGATTGGTATCCATGAATTGTGACATTTCCTCATTATAGCCAGCAACAATGACTACCAGTCTGTTTCTGTAATCTTCCATTCTTTTTAGTAGAGTGTCTATAGCCTCTTGTCCGAAATCATTTTTAGATCCTTCTGGCTTGAGTGCATAAGCCTCATCAATAAACAGTACACCGTCTAATGCTGACTCAACCAGTTCGTCTACTTTAAGCGCAGTTTGTCCAACATAACCCGCAACTAATCCTGATCTATCAGTTTCGACAACATGACCTTTAGAAAGTATGCCTAAGTGTTTATATATCTCTCCCATGAGACGAGCAACAGTCGTTTTCCCAGTGCCAGGAGGGCCACAAAATACAGAATGAAGTGTCAAAGAAGTAGTAACCAGTCCTGTTTCTTGACGAAGCTTTTAGATTTTGAGGAAATTAATGAGAGTATTGATCTCGTCTTTAACATTTTGCATTCCTACCAAATTATTTAGCTTGTTTAAAACTGTCTCCAAATCTTCACAATTCAACTCAGACTGCTCAGGAAAATTATCACTACCAGAGCGCTTTAGCTCTGCTTTCATTCTTTGCAACTCATCCTCAATCTCATCATCCCAAAAAGGCATACTCTGTATCCTCTACAATTGATTGAATAAAGTAAGCAATATAAACCCAGTTACTGAGTGACATTATTTACTTTATCCAAGATAATCTCAGTTATCTTGTAGAGGCAATTTTTACTCATATTTCCAATGAATAATTTTACAAATTCCTGACTTAAAGTACTAAAGCGTTTAAATGCTGTTACTGACAATCTTGTAAAACGAAGATATCTAGTAGCATATCTACTAATTCAGGAATTACCCACGAGTTATGGAATAATAATTCGCAGAGAAGCCAGTGCGCTCTTGCGGGTTAAGAGACTTGTAGCAAGTGTCCGTGACACAAAGTCAAGAGGACTTTAGAGGGATTTAGCGTAAGTCCTATAACTGAAGCGTTTAACAGATGCTGTTACTGACAATCTTTTAAAACTTTGATAACTTGCACCAGTAGCACATACCGTCCAGAATGAATTCTCAAACTCCATAGCAAGTTTCTCAAGAAGGCTAGATTTTACTTATATTAGCAATCACAGTCCAATTGAGTGAACTCGAGCTATAAGCCAAGAAATAAATTTCTTGGCTGGCTTGGCGGGTTAGAGTGCTAGTTAAGAATGGTGCAAGTTGTTGATTAATTTGTAGTTGACTTCGCTATCACCTGTAGTTGTAACCCTGGCGGATAACTTCCTTCTTGTTTGATTCGCTTAATATCAGCATCCATCATCCGCAATCCCAATGTTTGTGCCACTGCCCGCACAATGTCTCCACGATCTATTACACCCGCAACACTACCCGCAGGCGAAAGCACAGTAACACGGGTTAAATTTTCTTTTTCTAGCTTATTAATCACTTCAGCAATATTAGTTGATTCCTCAACTGTGGGAATTTCTGGGAGGGGATGCACAATACTATCTACAGTCTTAGTTTCCCACTCACTTCTTTCTACTAGACGCAAGTCGTCAATTGAAACCATGCCTCGGTAACGTCCATCCGACTCAGCAAAATAAACTTGGGCTGGGGCGGTTTCCAGTAAATACAAATCAGCAAAGGTACGCAAAGTCTGGTTGGCATCGACTATGCGAAAGTCACGAGTCATAGCCTCACTAGCCTTGAGCTTGAGCAAGGTTTCTTGCAACTTCGTGACGCGATCATAGCTAGTTGCATTGCGGATACCAAACCAACCTAATAAAGCAATCCACAAACCAGTGACTAGCTCACCTGTAAAGTAGTCTACTGCCAAACCCAAAGCGATCGCACAATAACCCAAAATTTGTCCGGCTTTGGCTGCCAAATGTACTGCTTGAAAGCGATCGCCTGTAGCTTGCCAAAGTGCGGCTTTTAAGACTTGTCCCCCATCTAGGGGCAAACCAGGTATCAGGTTGAATAATGCTAAAACTAAATTAATTCGTGCCAAGTCTCCAACCATGACGTGGAGAGGATTGGCATTAGGTAAGGCATCAGCTATGAAACGAAGCAGTAAAAATAATACAATGCTAACTGCTGGCCCGGTGATCGCGACTTGAAATGCTTTGCCTGGAGTTTTGGATTCTTCTTCAATCGCAGCAATACCACCAAATAGAAACAGAGTAATGGAGTTGACTTTAATACCTTGCGATCGCGCTACCAAGCTGTGTCCCAACTCGTGTAACAACACCGAAGCAAAGAGTAATAAAGCCATTACTACCCCAGAACTCCAAGCTAAGACAGTACCTAATTCCTGATAAGCTACTGCAAAATTCAGGGTTGCCAACCCTAAAATCACAAACCATAAGGGGTCTAAAAATAAGGGGATTCCAAAAAAAGACCCTATTCTCCAATTTGTTTGCATTCTTATTTCCTAAAACTAAATGTTCCAGCAAGCGAGAAAAATGTAACAATGTGTAATTTTTTAGCCATAAATAGTTTTATCTACTGTATTGACAGTGCTGAAATGTGAAGGCACAAAGCCCAGCTTCAGCCAGTGAGATGAGAAAAATCAAAATTTGCTCTTTTAAAGATGCTCTTATTTCTAGAATAGACAATTAAAGCCTGGAATTGGAACTCAAAAATAAAGACAGCATATCCACCAGTGTTGGCTGAGATTGTGCTGTTGTTTCTGTACAATGATAGATGCAATAAAAGTGATCACCTTTCACATTAAGATTTAGTCTTAAGCAAAGGGAAAAAACCAACCGCAAGGCTGACACATCCAACTACAATCCACCATTTGTCTTTCTGCTCTACTTGCAAATATGACTGTTGAGGGTTTTTCACAAAACTGCTAATCCGAGATGCTATTTCTCGCTGTTCAGCTTCGTCACCATAGTTTGCAAAAGAAGAAAATGTAACTTCACCATTACTAGTGTAGATAACAACTTTAGGGGATTCGCTATCTTTTTTGGTCAGAAATCTAGCTCCTTGCAATTTATTGACTGGCATTTCTTTTTCTTCAGACCACAAAAAACCAGATTTTACAAGTTTACAATATCCTTGATTAGGTTCTGTTCGGCTGCAAGTAAAGGTACTCACTTTTGCAAAAGAAATCAAAAAAAGTCCAAATATTATGAATAATAGTCTCAAATTAAACTCCTATTTATACTCAATTTATTAATAGATAAAATTAGAGGATATTTAAATTTTCTTGAGTCAAATTAGATTAGAAATTTTTTATTTTAGATAGTTGCTCATAATATTTTATAATTATTATTGTTTGGAAATAAGTTGATTTATCATTCTCAGCAATCCATAAGATAAGAATTTTAATTGACTTCATAAATGCTGATCGAGAGCAAAAATAACTACCTATAAAGAATATAATCAAGGTATAATATTAGTATTTTAACTTTTCAAAAATCCTAAAGCAGCACGAAAATATACCATTTTATTAACTGAGTGCAAAACTTTTCTTAACTTAATCGTTATTAATGAAAAATAATAACAAGTTTAAGAAAACTAAAAAATATGTATCAGGATGAAACTAATATCATGTTTGGTGAATCAAACTGAATAAAAATGTTTGCTCGTCGCGAGGAATTTAGTCCTCAAGCCAGGGCTGAAGTCCTTACTACAAACTGTTTATTCTGGGTGATTTGGCGGACATCATATAACTTAGTATTTCTAAGTTTTGGAAAAAGAATATGCCCAACTTCTCCAAAAAACCGGGAGTTGTATGTTTAAAAAATATCCAGTGACGAATAGTCAAAAGGAAATTACCTATTGATTATTAGTTGTTAGCAGCTTTGTACTTTCTAGATTTACCATTGCTAACCCTGCTAAATAAGCAGTTGTCCAAGCGCTTTGGAAATTAAAGCCGCCAGTGATACCATCTATATCCAAAATTTCTCCGGCAAAATAAAGACCTGGTACTAACTTACTTTCCATAGTCTTAAAATTGACTTGCTTAAGATTTATACCACCACAAGTAACAAATTCTTCTTTGAATACGCCTTTACCATTAATTAAATATTGTCCTTGAGAGAGTTCGTGAATTAATTGATTTAACTTTTTATTAGATAATTCTGCCCAACGGTTTTCAGCAGAAATACCGACACGAGAAATTATGTATTGCCAAAGGCGGTGGGGTAAGTCAACACCACGATGGGATAATATCAGGCGCTTGGGCGAATCATTCTTAGCTGCTAATAATTGTTGGCGTACTTGCTCTTGTTGCAACTGGGGTAGCCAATTAATGAGTAAAGTGGCTTGATAGTTGCTTGAATGCAATGCTCTGGCACCCCAAGCAGAAAGCTTGAGTACAGCTGGGCCACTCAAACCCCAATGTGTAATTAATAATGGCCCAGTTTGTTCTAGTGGGGAGTATTCTGGTATTATTAAGCGTAACTTGGCACAGTTAATACTTACGCCAGCTAACTCTCTTAACTTTTCATCACGAATGTTGAAGGTAAATAAAGAGGGAACGGGTTTTTCAATAATGTGTCCCAGTTGCTGGGCTATTTTATAACCTAAAAGATTGCTGCCCGTAGCTAACAGCAGGCGATCGCATAGCAATTTCTCTCCCGACTTCAGGATCACCTCGAAATTAGAGAGTGGAGGAGTAAGTAAGTTACTAATTTCCCCCCCTCTTCTTTTTACCCCTACCACAACCGTGCCTGTACGCAGTTCTACTCTCGCGGCTTTGGCTGCATCCATCAGACAATTGACGATTGTTTCTGAGGAATCTGTAATCGGAAACATCCTGCCATCAGCCTCAGTTTTTAGCTGTACGCCACCTTTGGCAAACCATGCGACTGTGTCTTGGGGTTGGAAACGCGTAAAAGCACCTAGTAAAGCTTTTCCACCTCTGGGATAATTTTGTATTAATACCTTGGGATCGAAGCAAGCATGAGTGACATTGCAGCGCCCTCCACCAGAAACGCGTACTTTCGCCAGTGGCTGGTTGCTAGCTTCGAGTAAAATCACGCAAGCACGAGGATTACTTTTGGCAGCAGCGATCGCGCTAAAAAAACCAGCTGCACCACCACCTATGACTACTACCCGTAGTGGTTCCACAGTTCAAAAATCCCTAATATAAACCTGTCGAACGAATCTTGTCATCACAATACCAAGTGGACATGATTAAATGTAAAATGGCAACTTCACTGAAAGCAAGATGGAAACAATATTTTACCTTCTGCCATCTGCCTTCTACTTATTCTTCTGGTTCAAATTGATTTTTTTCTGCCCCACAAACCGGACATATCCAATCTTCTGGTAATTCTTCAAAAGCTGTGCCTGGTTCTATGCCACTATCAGGATCGCCGACTTCTGAATCATATTCATATCCGCAGACACTGCATACATATTTTTGCATCTTTAATCTTCCCTAATTAATACTCTGCTTTATATCCATATTAATTACCTTACACTCAAAATGTTACTTGTATTACTTTTTTCACAAATAGCCAGAATATTCTAGATGCTTCTTTACAACTAAGTTCTGTCCTAAGAATACAGTTATTCTGACTGCTGATTTCTTGATTGATTAAGTAATTGATATTTCAATAAACTTAATCAATTAAAAATTTAAAAAGTATGATGCAGAAATTAAAAGTTTTAGATAAACAATTCTCATCTACTGCTATTTATTCTGCCTCCTTTCTAGATTCTCCAATCTCCTGTAAAAATTACGCAATTATACCCTGTGTTCTAGAAGGTATTTAAACTTATTCTTTTTATTAATAGAGAATGGAATATATCGTGAGCTTTTAATACAGACAAGAGTAGAGAACAGTGGCAGAAAGGGTAAGGTTTCCTAGTCTTATTAGTGAGTTGAGAAAAAGGTTGAGACTATCGGGCGAGCAGCAGGCTTGCCAGTGGGATGTTTCTTTGCAGACAATTAATTGTTACGAAAGCGATCAGGCTATCCTTTCACAAATGGTAAGCAAGGCGATTGAGCCGTTTTTTCAGGAAATTGTGGCTCAAACCCTCAACTTAGCCCCAGCAAGATTTTTCACGCTAAAACCCACAGACATGAGAGTGTAAAGAACAGCCATGCCAGAAAATGAACAGGAAAAAATATGGCACTTGTTGGTGGTGCAAGACTTGCAAGGGCAGCGAACTATCCCTTTGAAAGAGGCTACATATTCTCTTGGGCGTGACTCTAGGAACGCAATTGTTTTACGTTCGCGATCAGTGTCAAGACAACACGCGATTTTATTGCGGGTAACTCTTCCAGAAACAGATCAATATGCTTTTCGGATTGTTGATGGTAGTTTTAAGGGTAAGCAGAGTACCAATGGCTTATTTATAAATGGTACGAAATGCTTCTCTCACGATCTTCAGCATGGGGATTTAATAGAGTTTGGCAATACTCAGGTAAAGGCTAGGTACTATGCCATCTCCAATCTCTCAGAACAGGAATTTTCAGAATCTTATGTAGTTGAACACTTATCTGACTTACTTTCAGAACCAGGCAATTCCATCAATCCTTTTGAGACGCTAATAGTCAAAGATGATAGTCTTGAAAGAGCTAGTGAAGTCGCTTTAGCTCGTTTAGCTTCATTTCCTGAACTTATCCCCAATCCAATCATTGAGATGGATTTAGAAGGAACGATTACTTATCTCAATCCAGCCGCGACTCTTAAATTTCCCGATCTGAAAAAATCTGGAAAGTATCATCCTTTTATAGCAGAGCTAGTCACTACAGTTAAAAACCAAAAAGAGAATTCTTTTATTCGGGAAGTAAAAGTTGATCAAGCCGTTTTTGAACAATCTGTACACTATCTTCCTGAAAGCGATTTAATTAGAACTTTTGTCATTCGGGAAATTACTGAGCAAAAGCAAGCTGAAGCTGAACTGCGTCAACGCGATCGCTTGCTACAAGCAGTTGCAGAAGCTGCTAATTATTTGTTAGTGGAAATGAACTACGAAATAGCAATTGAAAAAGCTTTGGCAGTACTGGGCGAAGCTGCCCAAGCAGATCGTGTCTATTTATTTGAGAACAAACCTCACCCAGTTACGCAAGAAATGGTAATGAACTTGCGATATGAATGGATAGGCTTTTCAGCAGAGTCTTGCCGTCATAACTGGCAAAATCAACCTTATAACAATTCTGGACTTAGCCATTGGTACGAAGCTTTCTCTAAGGGAGAATCTATTGGTGGGTTGACTCGCGAATTAAGTGCTGCCGAACAAAAACTTCTTGGGCGCGACGGTATTCAATCTCTGCTATTAGTGCCTTTGCGGTTAGAGGAAAAGTTCTGGGGATTTCTGGGCTTGGTAGACTGTTCTCAAGAGCGTTTTTGGTCAAAGCATGAAGAATCAACTCTGTTGACGCTCGCTGCTAATGTTAGCGCCGCTCGACAAAGGCAACAGGTAGAAGAAATGATTCGCTACCAAGCTCTTCACGATCTGCTGACTGGATTACCCAATCGCCTGCTATTTAACGAACAACTATCTAAAACCTTGCCTAATGTAGCTAGGAGGAAAGAAAGTTTAGCTGTGATGTTCCTTGATCTAGATCGATTCAAAACTATTAATGATTCTCTCGGACACACGCTTGGAGATTTATTATTGCAAAGTGTTGCTCAAAGATTGAATGATTCCCTCAGAGCTGGAGATACTGTTGCTCGTTGGGGAGGCGACGAATTTATTATCTTACTACCCCAAGTTACTAGCCTTGAAGAAGTAACCCAAGTTGCTAAAAGAATTTTACAAGCCTTAGAAAAACCTTTTCAGATTGATGGACACGAACTTTATATCAGTGCTAGTCTGGGCATTGCTTTATTAAATGAGCATAGCCCCGATGCTGAAACTCTCATCCAACATGCAGATATGGCTTTATATCATGCTAAGGATAAGGGAAGAAATAACTATCAGTTTTACACCACTTCGATCAGCACTAAAACTCCTGAAGTGCTAACTATAGAGAAAAGCTTGCGTTATGCCTTAGAAAGAGAAGAATTTGTTGTCTATTACCAACCCCAAATTAATATTCATACAGGCAAAATTACTGGCATGGAAGCGCTACTACGCTGGCAGCATCCAGAAATGGGATTGGTAGCTCCTAATATTTTCATTCCTCTTGCCGAGGAAAGTGGATTGATTGTTCCGATTGGAGAATGGGTTTTGCGAACAGCGTGTTTGCAGAATAAAGCTTGGCAAAATGCAGGATTGCCTCCCTTGACTGTAGCTGTGAATTTGTCTCTCAAACAGTTTCGTGAACCCAAACTAGTGCAAACTGTAGCCCAGATTCTAGAACAGACAAAACTAGAGCCACGATTTTTAGAATTAGAAATCACCGAAACAGTAGCCATTGAAGACTTAAACTTTACTAAAAAAGTATTACAAGAACTAGAGCAGATGGGTGTTCATCTTTCCATTGATGATTTTGGTACTGGTTATTCTTCTCTTTCACGCTTGCAGTTGTTACCATTGCACAATCTCAAAATAGATCGATCATTCATCCGTGAATTGACAACTGATGTGAAGGTTGCTCACATTGTCAAGGCTATAGTCACATTAGGACGCAATCTCGGACTAAGACTCACTGCTGAAGGGGTTGAGAAGGAGGAAGAATTAGAGTTTCTAAAATCTATTAACTGTGAAGATGTGCAGGGTTTTCTGTTCTACCGTCCGCTTTCTGCACAAAAAGCAACAGAAATCCTAGAAAATACAATGATATGTTCACACGAAGAAAACTAACAATTTATTCTCTGCTTGTCCTCTCATACACTTAAAGCATAAGATCAGCTTGTTCATACAAGAGAGGAATCGAATGCAGTATTATTATTAATGGGTTCCTTTAAGTAAAATGTTCTCCTCACAATTGTTCGTAGGTACCCTTGATAATTAAAGAACACTAGTTTGTTTCTTTACAAATTTGTCCAATATCTACATTTATCTAATTAGTTCTAGCTAAAACTAATGGTTGTCCAACAAGTTTTAGCACTTCGATTGCTAAATCTTTAGGTTGTATTGGCTTAACTAAATATGCTTGAAATCCACTTCTGATCGCTTTTTCACGTTCTTGAACTGTGTTTCTCAATCCTGTCAAAGCAATAGCTGGAATTGAACATATTGGTAGAGGTAGGCTTCTAATGATGCGAATAAGTGCATAGCCATCGATGTTAGGCATCGCAATATCGATAATTAGAAGATGCGGTTCAAATTCCTCCATTATGTCAAGCGCTTCTTGCGCTGAGGTGCGTGTCACCACCTCAAAACCAAATATTTCCAAACAGCAGGAAGTTACATCACAATGGTCTACATTATCATCTATAACCATTATTCGTAACCTATCTAAAGTTGGATAAGCTTTTATTTCTGCATTAGGATAATCAACGTCAAAGCAAAAGGTCATAATAATACTTGTCTCCTGAACGAACTGAATGGTCAGCAGGGAGAAAGTCCTACTAAGAACTAGGGTTAGACTAGCTCTGTAGTGGGCTATTGGTGCTTGATACTATGACTCAGACTAAATTTCCTTTGCAATCCTTGGGGTAGAGCTAAGGCTAATTCAAAAATAACCTCGCACAAACTGCTCTAGCTTCCAGGAAAACTTTTCCAAGTTTGAACCAGAGAGTTATTTTTTAGCTTAAACGATGTTACCTGGTTATATGTGTTTGGTTTAACCCCTCTTTCCAATCTAGACATTGTTAGGATTAGCATCTACAAACTGCCCTAGCAAAGGCTCTTACTCCACTTTGCCAGTTCTAAAACCAATCTTTAATTGAGTCAACAGGATGTCAAAACTAATTATAGCGGTTCTCGTATGCGTAAAGTACATATGAACATAGGATCGAATCCGTAACTAGAGTCAAAAGATTTACCTGTTTTGCGTTCTGTATTTGAAGATTTTAGTAAAATCGATTATATTCAATTGAGACTTTTGATCAAATACAAAAGCAACATTTTTCTTGAGTGCAACATAATAGCAAGGTGTTTTTCATAACTTTATCATAACTTTTTAAATGACTTTTCTGGAAGTAGTAAACGCACAGCAAAATTTCTATTTTTAGAAAGAAAATTTTTTGTTTCATTTGAGTAACTCATTTAGATCAATTTATTTATTCAACGAATAATCCACGAATTTCTGTTGATAAGACGTTAATAATAAAATTGATTAATATTGTGGCGTGAAGAATATGAAAGTTAATTGCTTAACGATCAAAGAACTTACCGAGGTGGTGGGAGGTGGAATAACACCCCGGATGGTACGTCATTACCATCAATTAGGATTATTACCTCAACCTATGCGATCGCCTGGTAACTATCGCCTTTATACTCTACAGGATGTAAACCGATTGCAAAGGATTGTTGCGCTTAAGCAGCAAGGCTTTCAGCTAAATCATATTCGCCATATTCTTGCTATTGAACCGGAATCTGTACAGACGCGATTAATCGAGTCTCTACAACAGCAATATCGAGCAGTTATGCAACAAATTTCTCAACTGCGACAAACAGCCTCCGCATTAGAGGGTTTACTGGGGCGCGATCGCAATTGCCAACTCATGCAAGCTGAAGTACTTGCACAAATTAAGTTACTGGAAGTAGAAACCAAGGTAGGAGCAGAGCAACTAGAAAAACTCTGGAGTGGCTTAGATGCACAAGTTCATGCTCACCCTGAAGATTTTTATGAATCACTACAATATTTACTACCAGATCTGGGCGATCGCTCTGCAATTGAACAAGACTTAATAGCAAAGCTAGTGTTGGCTAGTGGAGATGTTAGTTTAGCGTCTTTTGTGAGGTTGCATCCTCAGGCGATCGCTACCAGCCGTGAAGCCTTCAAGTCGGGATGTCAAGTCATTGCAGACACTTCCACAATTGCGGCTGCTTTGGATCAAACACGATTAATTCATCTGGGATGTCGTGTCGAAACTTTGATTGGTAATCCACATATCACCACTGCAAAAGAGGCAGAGCTTGCTTTTTGGCAAGAGCAAAAATGGCGAGAAAAATTACAGCAACTCGAAAAAGGTTGCGTGCTGGTAGTGGGCTATGCACCTTCGGTTTTACTGGCAATTTGCGAAGCGATCGCCCGTCAGCAAATTCAACCTGCATTAGTGATTGGGATGCCCATTGGCTTTAGCCATGCTCCCGCAGCTAAACGACAGCTAATGCAAACAAATGTTGCTTGGATCGCAATTGAAGGAACCTTGGGAGGAGGATTGTTAGCAGCTACAGCCTTGAATGCTTTGGTTGAGTCAGTGATTGATAAGCCTGATTGTCATTGTTATCTGCAACACAAGACAGTACCTATGAAAAAAAATTATCACCAAGCATGAAAAAGTTTTTCTCCTACACCCCTCTTCCAAGTTAGAAGGGTAAAAATTATATCTTTAATTTTACTTTATGCCTTCAAAAGGGCCGAGAAAAGTTGGTAGGGGACGAGTAATGTGAACTTCCCACAATGCTTTTAGAGTAGATATCATCTCACGCAGATTATAGTACATGATTGTTTGAGGACGGTAACTTTCCCAGTCTGGTGTTCCGAGAGCGATCGCATCTACACCCAACTGACGGCAAGTGTAAACTGCACGAGGTAAATGAAACTTCTGAGTCACTAAAACTGCTTGTTCAATACCAAAAATTTCTTTGGCGCGATAACAACTTTCGTAGGTGCTAAAGCCAGCATGATCAAGGGTAATATCTTCAATCGGTACACCTCGTTCTACAGCATAACGCTGCATCACCGTCACTTCATCATAGTCATCGCTGCTATTGTCACCAGTCATCAACAGTTTTTGCACTCGCCCCAATTTGTAAAGTTCAACAGCAGCTGTAATGCGATCGCTTAACATTGGTGATGGCGTACCATCTGGGTAAACTCCTGCACCTAAGACAATAGCGACACGCTGGGTTGGAACTTCTGTGGGATTTGTATAGCGATGATTACTAGTAACTGTCTTGACATAAAAATTCAGCCCCAGGGTAGTTATGATTGCGCTTAATGGTAATAACCAAAATAGAAATCGCCAGTGTAGCAAAAACCATTTAAGTAGCATATTTTTGCATTGTCAGGACAATTCTGTTTTAGCAATAGAAGTAGTATTGATGGCAATGTTGTGGTGAAGTTCAATATTGTTATCAAAGTCTGTCATTCAAAATTAGTTTGAATCTTAAAAAACACAAGTCAGGAAGCAGTAAACGCAACAGCGGCTACTTACGCTTATTCGCTACGCGCAAGAGCGTAGGTAGGAAAGACAACAGAAGTGTTTCTTTCATTCATAACTTGTGGCGATAATGCCGCTAGTTAGAGGCTCATATCTGTCTTGAAAAAGGGTTAAAAGGGAGCTAACGGAGCACACCCGTAACCCATCTGTATGTATCTGTGTCTATTTGTGTCTATCGGTGGTTGATTTTCATGCCCTGATTGTGGGCAGTCGCCCATGAGAATCTTGCATCTACGTTCTTGCCCGCCAAGAAATAAATTTCTTGGCTAAAAGCTAAAGTCTGCTTAAGCAGACTGGGTAAAATTTTCAGTCAGTTTTAACTGACTTGAACTATAAGCCTGGAAATTTATTTCCAGGCGTTTTAGGGGCGAGGTGCAAGATGTAACTTGAGTCATCTAAATTGTTGATTTAATATTCAGTAATTTTCCCATAGTAGCTTTAATTATGATTCTCTATATTAGTTTTAATAGAGATACTAACTTATCTATAAGTTGGTGTAATAAATTTGTAATCCCGTTATTTTTTAAAGCAAATAAAATTTAATTGAAGAGTAAATAATGTTTAGTTTATTAATAAGTATTTTTAATTGGTTGCTGGGCTTCTGGGAAAAAGTTCCTGATAGCGTCAAGAAAAAAATTATTGATTTCATCGTGAGTATATTCGCAGAAGAATTTCGTAAGTACTACCAACGTTGGCGGGATGGAAAAGTTTAGCTTTTAATGAGTTAAAAAATGTGGCACATATGACAGAAAATTCTAATTATAATGCTAATAAAACGAATATCACTTTTGAGGACTTTTATAAAGATTCACAAAATTTATATGATTCTACCAGTTCTACCAGTTCGGCTGCAATACAAACTTGCATAGCTGCTGGTATACAAGCTATTACAGCACCTATTGCAGGAATAGTTTTTGGTTTCAATAATACACAAGCAAACGAAGAAAAATTTAGTAATGAGGTTGCTAATTATGTAACTAGTGATGAATGTATATCTTCTTTAAGCAAAGAGATAGGTGAGCCAAAAGAAAACGAGACAGAAGAAGAGTTTGTAGAGAGAGCAAGCTGTTTACTTAGAAATATTTTAAAGAAAAAATTTAAGATTTAATTTAAATCGTATTGTCAATACGCCAGGAACTTTAAGTTCCTGGCTGATAGCTGAAGTCCATTAAAATGGGCTAAGATAATTGACAATTTATGTTTTATTCCTTTAGAAAGAATTTTAACTAGAAAATAGATATTGTTAATACCTGATAGATAATATTCACAAAAAGCAAAAATCAATCTTCATTAAATCAAAAATTAATGGCACTTTGGCGACTATACTATCATCTAGTTTGGGCTACAAAAGAACGTTTACCTTTAATAAAACTTGAATTAGAAGATTCTCTTTACCATTATATTATCGGTAAAGCCGACAGCAATAGTAGTATTGTTCATGCTATAGGTGGCATGGAAGATCATATTCATCTAATAGTTTCTATTCCTCCTCGTATATCTATTGCTGGTTTTGTCAAAAATATAAAAGGTAGTAGCTCCCATTATATAAATCACACTTTATTCCCTAATTATCATAAATTTGCATGGCAAGAGGGATATGGTGTATTTTCTTTGGGAAGTAAACAACTAGATCAAGCGATCGCTTATGTACAAAATCAAAAAACACATCACTTGCAGCAAACAGCTATTCCATCTTTAGAAATTGTGAAACACCAAGATGATGCCCCGTCAGTTTACCAGAAGTAATTCTTCTCATTACAACTAATTAAAATAGGATTTGTAGTCCGTTAAAACGGACTTCAGCTATCAGCCAGCGATTTAAATCCCTGGCTTCACCGCAGCAGGTGTTGCCACACTAACTTTCAACCGCTTAAACATTGCTTCCCGTCCTTGCATTGCTAAGGTATCATCTAAAGGTGACAGTGCGATCGCTTGTTGATACTTTAATCGCAATGCAGTTTGAATTAACCAATCTGCCACAAAAGGATTTTTTGGCAACAGTGGCCCATGAGAATAGGTAGCGATCGCATTCTGATAAAATATTCCTTCTGTACTATCTTCACCATTGTTGCCCAAGCCGTAAACCACACGTCCTAATGCTTCGACTTTTCCTAATTTAGTACGTCCGCCGTGATTTTCAAATCCAATAAGATAAGGTGTAGCACCATCTAGCATCTCTTTTAAATCCTGCGCTAAACGAGAAGCTGTCACTTCCACTACCAAATTTCCGATACAGCGCCGGACATTTTCTCCTGGATGCACTGATACAATATCCAATATTCCCAAGCCTTGAATGCGTTGTCCAAAGCCTGGTTCGTAATAATGTCCTAGTAATTGGGGTGAGCCGCAAGTAAACACGCCGGGAGTGCCATTTTCTATTTTCTCCCGCATTGCTTCTGCTTTTTCACCTTGCAAATCGCGCATGACGATTTCTTGTTGACGATCTTGTGCGCCACCGCCGACTATTAAATCTACCGAACGTATATCAGCTGCTGTCGCATTCCGATCTAGAGGCAGCACCTTAACATTGTACCCGCGCCATAGACAACGGCGTTCTAAGACGATGACATTGCCGCGATCGCCATAGGTACTCATTAATGTTGGATACAACCAACCAATAATTAATTCAATTTGCTGATTACTCATAACTCCTCACTATTTATCAACTTTTATAACTATAGTTTTCAGATTTACTCTTGTTCTACATCATATTTCTTTGTATTTTGTAATTGATAGTTACACATAGTTAAAATTCATCAAAAATAAAGAAACCCTAATATTATAGTTTGTGATTTTGAGAAAGTATGTCACTATGATTAAAACTCTTTCTATATATCTACAAACTACAGATAGAAGTAGATTGATTTCACTACCAGGGGATTTCACATGGATTGTAAAACAGCGACATTGGTTTACCAAAGTGAGAATCATCTAGAAAAAATTCGAGAGATATTTCCAGAAGCGTGGACATTTTTAGAGGAAGTATCCTGGGCATACGTTCAGAACAAGTCAGATAAATTCGACGCTGCTGTTAAGGAATTAGTTGGAGAAATACCCTTTAAATTTAGAATGGTTCACCGTGACGATAGGGATCAACTGACAAAAGACCTTTCTGATTTACTAGGAGATATTACCTCAAGATTGTTACTAGAAAAGCATTTTTCTAAATTAGTTGGTCAACCAGTATTTTTTAGTACAATTTGTTGTAACAGCCATCTAACGTCTGACCACGAATTAACTTTAGAAGAGGTTTTACCATTACAGTGTGCAGCAGTGAAATTGCAATAATAATTGGTTAGTGGTTAGTAGTTAGTAGGTATTGGTTAGTAGGTAGTAGGGGCGGGTTTTATTAATTAACTTTGGGTTATAACCGACAATTTATCTTTTAAACCCGCCCGTACAATAGTTTGTTCTTTACCACTACCCACAATCCACTATCTACTATCCATAAAACAATTTAACGAATTTTTCTACCTGTGAGTGCTTCTCGCACATCTAGCATGGCTGTGTAGGTAGGTAAGATATGTAAAGTTTCATTATTTGGTGTATTTTCTAAGGCGATCGCTAGAGCTTGGCGTAAATCTTCTTCGACAATCAAATTGAAATTACTTTCGGCAGTCTTTTGGCTGTAATGCAGACGTAGTGCCATATCGTAGACGCGATCACCACTAACTACTAAAGTTCCTCCCCGTTCGACTAATTTTTCTGTATCTACATCCCAAATCCAAGATACGTCTTCTCCGTCTTGAATGCGATCGTTCAAGACTAAGAGTGTTGTTTTATCATTGCTTTGGGTAACTACTCTAATTGTTTCATTCGTACCCACAGGATTTTTTGATAATAAAATCCGTACCTGCTTACCGTTAATTTTTAACTCTTCAGCACGACCAAAAGCTGGTTGAAAGTTTGGTATAGTGTCACGAATAGTAGCTTCATTAATTCCCAATTCTATGGCAGCAGTAGCAGCTGCTAAAGTATTGTATTTGTTATATAAGCCAATCAGAATTTGTGGCCACCTGCCACTATCAAGAGTTGGTTCGCTTCTGGTAAAGCCACAATTAGGACAGGTATACTCACCCATATGAGATAAATAAACACCTTTGTAATTTAAGGCGTATCCGCATTGGGGACAGTAGATAGAATCAACAGCATGGGGAATTGCTTCTAAATAATGTTCTGGTTCGTTTAAACCAAAGAAAGAAACTCGCTGCTGGGATAATTGCTGCCCAAGATGGCAAATTGTCGGATCGTCCGCATTCGCAACAATGATAGTTTCAGGAGGTAGAGTTGCGATCGCACGTCCCCAACGTTTACTAATGGTGTCTACTTCCCCATACCTATCTAGTTGATCGCGAAACAAATTTAAACAGAGAATAAGCTTGGGTTGAATTGGTGCTAATACCCTTGGCAAGATATTTTCATCAACTTCTAAAATGGCGTAATCTACATCCAACTTTCCTATCAAGTTGCTACTTTCCATTAACGCTGTCATCAAGCCATTTTCTAGATTCGCACCTGTGGCATTGTGAGCAACACAATAGCCTTGGCGTTCCAATATCTCGCGCAAAAACAGCGATGTAGTAGTTTTACCATTAGTACCAGCAACGAGAATGATTCCGTTTTTAACTTGCTGACTCAATAATTGCAACAGACGCGGTTCTATGCGACGCGCGATTGAACCAGGTAAAACTGACGCTGCACCCAAATGTAGCGATCGCACCATCAAAGTTACGCTTTTAGCTACCGACACAGCCAAGCCAAGCCGCAGTTTATCTACCAATTGAATTTTTTTTTCCACATCAGTACCCTAGTGCTTTGGTGATTGCTAATTTACAGATGATAGCTACCAATTTAATTTTGTGAGTTTAGCGAATCCTTAGTAAAAAAGCCAGTCATAAGAGGATCAGTGGAGCGGGTACTGAGTATTGGGGATTGGATTTTTTATGCCCATTGCCTTATGCCCTTGCCCTTATCCTTCTGTCTGCCGTTTCATTCTCGCCTAGTTTGTTTACCTTTTCGAGAGATAATCCCCTAAGAGGCGTTATCTTAAAAATTGATGGCAGACGTCATCAAATAGTTCAGTAAAAACTTACAAAGAAATAAAATTTTAAAGGTTCCTTTTGATGAAAGGCATAAAGTTGCAATTTTTACCCAAAAATGTTTTTAACTGGCGACGCATTTTCTCTGGATGCTTGCTACTTGCGTGCCTGTTCATCCTTAGCACCACACCAGCAGTCGCTGGTATTAAAGATGACAGATACGATGGAAATATCTTCGTAGTTTATGCTGGTAATGGTTCATTGGTTCCCCCGAAAGCGACACTGGCAACCGCACTCAAAGAGCATAAACCCGCACTGTTAGTTTTTTATGTGGATGACAGCAGTGATTGCAAAGAGTATGCGATCGTAGTTTCTAAACTACAAGCTTTTTATGGCGGAGTAGCTGAGATTATTCCGATTAATGTAGATACAATTATATCCAAACAAAGTTATGAGCCGACGGAGCCTGGTTATTACTACTCAGGCAATGTTCCCCAAGTAGTGGTGTTTAATCAATCAGGACAGGTAGTCTTGAATAAAAAGGGGCAAGTACCATTTGAACAAGTAGACGATAAATTCAGAGACGTGTTCGATTTGTTACCTCGTACCGAATCAGTAGAATTAAAACGTCGTTCCTTTAATGAATTAAATAGTGAGCTAACTCAGTAATGTTTGGGGCAGGCACATTTTGTCTGCCTTATTTTTTAGTTGAATTTGATACTAAATTTTAAATAAACGTAATGGAGAATATCTAAACAAGGTAGGAGGGTAACGACTAACAATCAACAAGCAATGAATGACTAATGGCCAATGACTTAGAGAGTGTGTTCTGATGTCAAAGGTTTACACTACAGAGGAGCTAATCAAAATTTTGGCAATTGAACGCCAGGCATGCTTAAAAGGCGATCGCTTGAAGTTAGAGATAAAAGTCTCTGGCAATCCTGTAATTGACCAATTTATCAGAACCGATGGGCTACAAAAATTTACTGCCTATCAAGATTTTAAAGCCGCTATTCACGATTATCAAAGGAAATATCAAGTTTCTGGTATCGTCTGGCGTGAGGTGACAGTCAAAGGTAAAACCTTACGCTATCCAGAAGTAGATTCTCAGTTGATTGCTTTATCTGATGATTTGGATATACTCAAGGCTGCCAAAAATTCTATTTTAGAATTTTGGGATACAGTCACTGTCGAGATGGACTTATATTTAAGTGTTAATCATGGTAAACAATATCAACAGATTATGAAAGTTGATGTTGATAGAATAGCCAAAAGAACAGAATGGGCTAGTTTATGTTCATTTGAAAAATCCCATTTTTTGGAAATCGTTTTACAAATGGGATGGGGGCAACCAGAAGAAGCCTGTTATAAAAGAGGATTTCCAGCATCTGGTAGTGAATTTATTCATGCTGTCAATCCTGGTAATTCTCCAATTGGGTAATGTCAACCAAATTGTCAAAAGTATCTTCAAAGCAGTGCCAAAAAATTTCAACCTTATCAGTAGTTTTAAATTAATGATGTGGGAGTTATACCAGTTCTTTAAATTAAAGCTAAAATCACCTACCTCACTCTCTATTCAAGAGCTTGCAAATTTTTAGCCATTTGAGAGCGAAATAGTATTACGGGGAGAGTAGGAGAAAAAAGTTTTCTCTCACCTCCTCTGTTTAGCCATTTCCAAGTTACCCTACTCTGGTTGACAATAAATTTTGGATGTTAAACAGAGATTATCCCCGATTTTTAATCAACATTACTTGTACAACTTGTGTGGCAATATCAGTAGTGATGCCCAGAGCTTGATATAAATCGCTTAAGAATTCCTGTTCTTCTTGAGTCACGATTCCATCAGCTAATACCAAATCAGCAGTGATTACAAAGACTGCTTCCCGCAATTCATGAGGCAAAGACTCTTTGGCAGTATTGAACAAAGCATTAATACCTTCACGCCTCAAAATCACGAGGAGTTTATCAAGCATCTCGCTCATCATCTCGTCAGAATAACTTCTAAATAGCTTGATCCGAGATAGTGCAGATAAGATAGCACGTGCCTCCTCTTGGGAAGGATAACCATCTGAGGCAATTGTAGCCAGGGCAATAGCAGTAAAAGCTTCTTCTGGACTTAGTCCGTTTTCAAGTAAGCTTCTTATGCCAGACATCTTGTCGAGTGAATCCATTGTAGTTTGCTCCGATCATAGTGTCTCCGTAGCGGTAAAACTACTAATGTCTTCCTGACATTCTGGTAAATAATACAACGCTTTGAGACTTTCAGTATTTAGTGTTCCCAGGTTTGTCGCCTAGCAAACAGAAGCACTCAATGGTTTCCAACAATTTCCAACAATATGTTAATTTTTTCGTTTGCAGTTAACGGAGCTGCTTGGGAGAGGTTTGACGAACACCTGTTCTTTCCATTGTTTCAATAACTGCCAAACCAATACCGGAAGCTGCAATTAGCATAACTGCTGAGATTAAAAAGGCATTGACAAGCATCCGGAGGGCATCGTCGAAGAAAATGTAGGTAGTCATAGCTTGCTCTTCTGAACTCGATTTTGCTGGTACTATTTATCTCTCCACACCCTAATAGCTGTTTTTCGCTCTTTAAAGTACTAGCATATGCATCTTAACAAAACTTTAGGTCTTTAGCGAGAAGGCGTGGACTTTTCTTTTGAAAGATTAGACAAGTTATTGCTAATCTTTTGTAAAGTGATAGATAAAAGTTAAAGCTACAGTCAAAATTAAGCATCCTGTAAATTACTTAGATTTATTTGAGAATTTTAGTATGTTTAGATAACATATGACTACTTAAATACGATGATGAAATTTTGACAATCAAGTTATTTATCTATTCGTTTTGCTAGCTGTCTAGAACTATATAAATTAGCGAGAAAACAATTAATCTCTTTAGGGAACCGTTGGGAAAATAACTATTTATCTCTTACATACTTAGTTGTTTATAAGACATTCATTAAAATAAATGATTGATAAAATATTTTGCTCCCGAAATTACTATAATGTACTAATTTTGTTTGGATTTTGAAACAAACATTACACTTCTAATAGAAATATACTGAAATTTAAAACTTGAACACAAAAACTCCCAGCGAACTCAGTCAGAGGAGAAAGTTAGAGTGGTTCTATCTAAATATTTCTTTACAATATCTACGACTATTGTTGTTGTGGGTTAAACTAAACACCGTTCGATTGTCGCCACAACTGATCGCGAAAGTGCTGCTAAATCGTAGCCACCTTCTAATCCAAACAGAATTTTCCGAGTAATTCCCAAACAATAATCGGTGAATAAACCGTAATCTTGTGGTTGCAAATTAATCATTGCTAATGGATCGGCAGCATTGGCATCATAACCAGCACTAACAATCAACAAATCTGGCTGAAAGTCTACTAAAAAAGGTATTACCTTTTTTTCAAACACAGGTTGATATATACCAATATCGCTGCCGGGAGGAATGGGCAAATTCAAGACGTTATTGTGAAAACCTCTTTCTGAAACTTTGCCAGTACCTGGATAGCAGGGATACTGATGCATGGAGCAATAAGCTATTTGGGAATTAGTTTCCACAATTGCTTGGGTGCCATTACCATGATGCACATCCCAATCTAAAATAGCCACTCGGTTAATGCCTGGCTGTGTTAAGGCATGTAAAGCAGCGATCGCCGCATTGGCAAATAAGCAAAAACCCATGCCATAATCTTTTTCCGCATGATGTCCTGGTGGACGGGCCATGACAAAAGCTGGATTGCCAGTTTCTAGTACAATATTCACTCCATCCAACCAGGCACTCACTGCTAACAATGCTACATCATAGCTGCGGGGAGAAACAGCAGTGTCTGTATCCAAAAAACCACCTCCACTAGAAGCGATTTCCTGAACTTTTTGAATGTAGTTTTGGGTGTGTACCTCCAAAAGCAAAGGTATTAATAGACGCTTGTCAACTGGTGTGGGCGATCGCCATTCAATTTTAGAAGCAAACACTGCTGCTTTTAAGGCGGTAGTAATAGCACTCAAACGCTCTGGCTTTTCTGGATGGAGGTATCCAGTTTTGTGTTCCAGAAATTCATCAGAATAGATGACTGGCAACATACTTCTAGATATCTTCGTCTTTGAAACTACATTAAATCTGTCTTGGAATAGGGGCTAGGAAAGAAAGGTTTTCATCAAGATGGTTGTGTATTTTTTACATAACTGTAACTGTCTGCTTTAAAAATAATGCTCAATGATATGAGTCTTCGATTTTACCTCACAATTTTAGCTTGCTGGAAAACAGATGATATTAAAAGCATATTTACAGTTTTATGAATCAATAAGTTGATTTATATATTTTTGTGTAGTATCTGTCCTGGTACAGAAACTCAAATGACAAAGATTATACATTTCAGTATCTAGAAAAAGTTTTGTCATGACAAATAATTGATTTACGCAATATTTATAAATTCTCAGTATCTCTTCGGAAGTGAGACGTTAGATTAAAAAAATGGTTTAACGGAAAATACAGCTAACTTTCTGTATCTAAAAGAAGCAACTTTGTTAACAATCTACCAAAACAGCTTTTATGCTAGGCAGATATCGGACATCTAGTGTCCGTCGCTTATTGAAATTATTATTTTTATTCTTTTTTACATCCAGCCTATGTCTGGTAAATTTACCGCTACCGCATTGGCAGGGAAGATACGAACTAGCTACAGCACAATTGACACTTAAAAGTATGTCTTCGCACTTATCTGATGTGTCTGTAGATGCTAGTCAATTATTAGAGCAAGGTAATCAACAATACGACAGGGGAAATTTTCAAGCTGCGATCACAAATTGGGAGCAAGCGATCGCTTATTATCGTCGAACCAATCACTGGTTGAATGTAGGGCAAATACTAATTAAACAAGCTCAAGCATACAATAGTTTAGGAAAACCAGAGAAGGCGATTATTCTTTCTGAAAGTGCTTTGCAGATTGCTCGTGTTTGCAATGATGATTCTCTAGAAGCGGCGGCTTTAGGTAACCGAGGAGAAGCTTATCGGCTGCAAGGCGATTATAAGCAAGCAATTGTTGATCTAAAATCTAGTATTAAAATTGCTCAAGTTATTGATAATTCAACTCATTATAATTTTGCTGTAAATCAATTAGGAAGTACTTATATTAGTCTAGCTTTGCTTAATTACAATCGTGCTTCTTCAGCATTAGAAGCAGGCGATAATGACGAAGCCGATGTTTTCACTAAACAAGGTTGGGAATACGATTTAGAAGCATTAGAATACTTTAACAATAGTTTGAATCTTGCTCGAAAAAAGCAAGATAGACTCCGTGAGATACATATACTACTCAACTCTATTCCTCCTGCATTTCGGATTAGAAAATCAAACTTGGCTATTGCTAAATTGAAACTAGCTTTACAATTATTAGAGCGTTTACCAAATTCCCGTCAGAAAGTATATGCTGCAATTGAATTAGCTCATCTTATACAATTTCTTCCTTTTAAAAAAACTTCGTTTTTGAATGAATGTCCAGCATCTCAAGGAGAACCTCAAGCCCTAGAATTACTTACACAAGCTATCTCAATTTCTCAAAGTTCACACTATCAGCGTGCTTTATCTTTTGCCTTAGGTTATCTTGCTCATATTTATGAATGTCGCCAGAATTATCAGCAAGCGTTAAATATAACTCGACAAGCACAACAAGCTGCAAATACAAAATTGAACGCTCAAGATAGTTTATATTTATGGGAATGGCAAGCTGGAAGAATATTAAAAGCACAACATCGCCTAGTGGAAGCAATTGCCGCTTACGAGCAAGCTATTGCTACTTTTAACAGTATCCACAATCCCATAGCGATTAATCATCCCAATTTGCACATCAATCACAACCACACTATAGAAAAAATCTATCGTGAGTTAATAGCACTCCGATTAAATTTAGAAGAAAGTGAAATAAGTCAAATAGGTAGTATTAACAATCCTAGATATAATCTTAACTCTATACTCAATATTATTGACGCTTTAAAAATTAGAGAATTGCAAAAATCTTTTAATCAAGATTCTCTTTTCAGAACACTTGGGCAAACAAAATTAGATTTGAAAATTAATAAAAATACAGCAGTAATTTGGTCTATAATCCAAGACGAGCGTACTGCTATTATAGTTTATCTGCCTAACGGTGAAATTAAATTTAAATGGATACAACTCGATAGTCAAAGCCTAAAAGATGAAATCAATAAATTTCGGATTGGGCTAGAGAAACGTAGTGACATAATTTACAATCGAGGTCAAGCACAAAGGTTATATGACTTGATGATTCGTGCTTTTGAAAAAGATTTAGAGTCATTGCATATCAAAACTCTAGTTTTTATTCCGGATGGGCTTTTCCACAGTGTGCCGATGGGAGCTTTGCATAATGGCAAGCAGTTTTTAATTCAAAAGTATGCGATCACAACTAGCTCTAGTATTAGTCTGACACCTCCACTTCCCACCAAGCCTAAAAAATTACGAGTGCTAGCTGTAGGTTTAACTAAAGATGCGATCGTTGACAATCAAAAATATCAAGCTTTGATTAACGTCAAAAAAGAAATTAACCAGGTTCTGAATATAATTCCAGATGGCAAGCAGTTGTTAGATGAGAATTTTACACGCGATCGCCTATATGCAGAAATACGCCAAGGTATTTATCCAATTATTCATATTGCGACTCATGGCGAATTTAGCTTCATTCCTGAAGATACCTTTCTCGTTACTGGTGATAATGACAAACTCTCGGTTACTGACTTATACAATATGATTCACAATACATTGAGCAACCATAATTCAGTAGATTTATTGGTACTCACCGCTTGTGAAACCGCTAGGGGAGGTAACAGTACTAATCTTGGTTTAGCCAGCATAGCAATATTAGCAGGCGTAAAAAGCAGTTTAGCTTCCTTATGGGCAGTAAACGATGCTGCAACCGTAACATTGATCACAAACTTTTATCAAAACTGGCACAATCTTGGATTGAGTAAAGCAGAAGCTTTACAAAAAGCGCAACAAGATCTAATAGCTTTAGGAAAAAAATATGCCCATCCTTATTATTGGGCGCCGTTTATCATTTCGGGTAATTGGCTGTAAATACCCTTAATATCCGTTGACAAGGAGAAAATCTTTACATCATTTATCTATTTTTTCCTGTCTTTTGCTTTAATCTATGTAACGCTAATGTATCGCTAACTACCACTTGACCTTGAGTTTTGGTATTTTCAAAAAGGGGAGGCATCTCCATGCGGAGTTTTCCTCCGTGTCGGTGGTAGGCTTTCCCACAGGGTAGGCACAGCCGTGGAGAGGGGAAATCAATATGAATCAAAACCAATTTCCAGAAGATTTTTGCTGGGGCGTTGCTACTGCTTCTTATCAAATTGAAGGAGCGATCGCGGAGGGAGGGCGTAAACCTAGCGTTTGGGATACTTTTAGCGCTACACCCGGAAGAGTTGTAAATGGCGATACTGGTGAGTTTGCTTGCGATCATTACCATCGCTATCAAACTGATGTGCAGTTGATGGTTAAATTAGGTATTAAAAACTACCGCTTTAGTATTGCCTGGCCTCGTATAATTCCTGATGGACGTGGTAAGGTTAATGAAGAGGGTGTTGATTTTTACAAGCGCTTAGTAGATTGTCTACTCGAAGCAGGCATTACACCCCACGCTACCTTGTTTCATTGGGATAGCCCTCAAGCTCTGGAAGATTTGTATGGCTCCTGGCAAAGTCGGCAGATGGCTTTTGATTTTGCTGATTATGTGAGTGCGATTGTTAGTCGGTTGGGCGATCGCATTACTCATTGGATGACAATCAACGAAATTCCTTGCTTTACCCACATGGGGTATGGAATAGAAGCCAATCCCCCTCATGCTCCAGGTAAACGTGTCAATAGTCAAAAGGAAGTTTGGCAGACTTCTCACCACGCTTTACTTGCCCATGGTTTAGGTTGCCAAGCCATCCGTGCTGCTTCATCCACCCCTTGTCACGTGGCTTTGGTAGATAACTTCGGCGTTACAGTTCCAATTAACGAGTCTGTTATCCATATTACGGCGGCAAAAAAAGCCCTCCACACCTGTTTTCAAAATGGAGGTATTATATTTCCCGTTCTTACAGGTGATTACAGCCCAGTCATGCTTGAGGAGTTAGGAAAAAATGCTCCTGATATTAAGTCTGGTGATTTGGAAATCATTCACCAGCCCCTTGACGCTCTTGGTTTAAATATTTATACAGGCACTTATGTTCGTGCTGTTGAGAATGAAAGAGGATACGAACTGCTCGATTTGCCCAAAGGCTATCCGCGTATGCATATGCCTTGGCTCAACATCTTACCTGAGAGTATTTACTGGGGTGTTCGCCATGTCAATGAAACTTTAGGACAAAGAAACTTACCTGTATTTATTACTGAAAATGGCTGTGCAGCAGAAGATGAAGTGAATGCAAAAGGTGAAGTTATTGATACTGATCGCATTATGTACTTGCGACAGCATCTAAAGTCAGCTAGCCGAGCCATTAGTGAAGGCTATTCTTTAAAAGGGTACTTTCTTTGGACTCTGATGGATAACTTTGAGTGGGCGTGGGGCTACTCCCGACGCTTCGGAATTATATACACAGACTACAGCACACAAAACCGTATCCCCAAAGCCAGTTTTGATTGGTATGCAGAGTGTATTCATCAACGCAGAGTAGTTTAAGGTGGGTATCAGGGATTGGCTTTACTCTTCGCAGTAATGATTCCTCCTACTGCCATCTACCTTTCTCCAAGTCAGTCAAAAACTAACTCTTAGTTAAATCAAAAATAAATTTTTCAATCCTAGAACTTCTTTTCCTCACATCTTTCTCAGGTTTTTCTGCTATTACTAAGATATGGTTAAGCGTGTGAACTCAAGCAAAAGTCTAGTGACTCCCTTGAGGTAGTTTTCCCAAGATAGGATGAGTACAAAGATAAAAACTTTCATCCTTGAATATTGCTTTGACTGTTAATTCCCCACCAGAAATTAGGGGGTAAACAAATGAATCAGGTATTGGTTGCTGTTATTAATGGAACCAGAGCAAGATTTTTGACTTTAGAACAGCCGGAATTACCGGAATATGAATCTGGCCCCAATTTAGTTGAACATAAAAGTTTATTCAATCCAGTTAAGGAATTACAGGGTAAGGAACTTTGGGCAAGTGTCAAAACTGGACGTAATCAAGGACAAGGTAGCCAAGCCCATGCTTATGATGATGGGCGTCAAGAGCATCTGAATGAATTTGAACGGCGCTTTGCTGGAGCGATCGCTAATGAAATTATCAATATAAATAAGAGCAAGCCCATCCAGAGATTGCTGTTGATAGCAGAACCACATATTTTAGGAGTTCTGCGGGAGGTAGTTGCTCCTTTACTACCTAAAAATTTGCAAATTCAAGACTTAGCAAAGGATTTGTGTAAACTCAAGCCTAAAGATATCTATGAATATCTAGCTAATAAAAATCTTCTGCCAACTCGTAGATAACAAAAGCCTTCAGCCTGAAGCCTGAGGCTATACGAACAAAGCCTGCTTTTGGCAGGCTTTGTATAGTCCGCGCAGGCGGACTTTGCTTATGTACTCCCCCAAGCTTTAGCTTGAGGGAAAATAGTGGTTAGAAATTGTAGCCAATTCCTAACAAAAGTCCTACATCTGCGCCATCGACAAAAGCGGCATTTACAGCAGCGTTAACTGTAAATTGACGACTCAAAGGATAATCTAAACCACCAGTGAGTAGAAAACTAACGTCACTATTATCACCAGTCCCAATTGACACACCTGCGCCCACGTAAGGAGATATAGGAAAACTTCCTCCACCAACAGGATTGTCTACTCCTCGGAAGGCAAAGTCGTAGGTAATAGGAACTAAAAAGACAGTATCGTCACCAATAATTGCACCGGGACGAATAGAAAAGTTGTTGAATACACTGAATTTGCTAGTTACTGCAAAGTTACCACTACCAAGAGCTGTGTTACCACCAAAACCAATGTTGCCACCAACTGCGACATAATTTCTGCCACGACGAGCGGTTTCAACTTCTTGTTCGGGATCTAGGGAAACATTGGGCGGTACCAAAACTCTGTCAACTGCGTAGACAACACCATTGCTTGCTTGGACACTTGCTTGAACTGTTGCATCGTTGACTGCAACTTGATTGCTAGCAGGATCTACTTTAACGTTGACAGTTCTTTCCTCCAAGGTTTGTAGTTCACCAGAGGTAATTTCATTGGGAGTTACCTGATTGGGAACAACATGATATCTTAGGATCCTCAGCAGCGTTTCTTTGTTTTCTGGCTGCTGCAATCTTTGCAGAGTTTCTGGTGGTAAGGCTGCAAATGCTTGATCCGTTGGAGCAAAGAGTGTATAGGGGCCTGGTTGTTTCAGGGCTTCCTCTAAACCTGCTGTCCTCACTAAAGAAAGCAAAGTTGTAAAGTTGTTACTAGACTCAGCCAAGGAAAGAATATCAGTTGTGGCTTGTTGAGTACTACCAGGGCCACCCACAATATAGTTAGCAGCTGCAACGTTGGTAGGTATTGCAGGTACTTGTCCTAGTCTCACTAAAGCCTGATACAAATGTGCTGCTGCTTCTGCACGGGTTAAAGCTCTGTCTGGGCTGAGTGTTTTGATGTCAGGATAATTAACAACAAGATTTGCTTGAGTTGCGGCTGCTACTTGGTTAATAGCATAGGTCGGGATCTGTCCTGCATCTGTAAAGTTGCTAGCAAGAATATTTTCTGCAGAGTCAGTGGGAGTTAAATTCAGCCCGTTAGCTATAGCAGCGATCGCTTGAACTTTAGGAATCTGCTGATTCGGCAGAAACAAGTTGTTGGGATAACCAGCCATAAACCCAGATTCATAAGCTTCCTGAATTGCAGGGGCAGCCCAAAATCCAGGAGGAACATCTTTAAAACCACCTGGGGGTAACTGTCGAACTAAACTTTGACTAAAAGCTCTTTGAATCATGGCTGCAAATTCAGCTCTAGTCACAGCTTGTTCCGGTCTAAATGTACCATCAGGGAAACCAGCAATTATATTTCTTGCAGCTAAACCCTGAATAAATGGCAATGCCCAGTAATCTGCTTGCACATCAGGAAAGTTGACAGCCGCAGGCGCGGGGACTTGATCCGGAGTTTGGGTAGGAACCTGATCTGGAGTTTGAGTAGGGACTTGAGCCAAACTTGGAGCAGAAATCACTATTGGAGCAGCACTGACTCCAACAGCTAGCAAAGCGGTACTTGTCAATGACAAACCAAATAAACTACGCATGAACGTTCACTCCTAAACAAGCAGGTTTATTTCTTAACCAAGCTTTTCTTTCAATTCACCAAAGCAAAAAAGATATTCTTTTTTGCTTAGAGATGATATCAATTTGATTTGGATTTTGTAAATCTATCTTAAGAATTCAATTTCAATTCTCATAGAAAAAAAGTTACTCACTACAGGGATAATTTTAATTTTAAAATCAAATACCTAAAATATATAAATTATAATTATTACTTTCATTAATATATTTTGAATATACATGAAACAACCAAGCCAATGATTGTTAAACTTGACCTCTAGGATTGAGTTTTGGCTATTACTCTCTTGAGGTCAATAATTTAACCATCGACTTTTAACAATCTATCCAGAGGAACCTGAATAGATTTAGACAATGAATGCTCTGCAAACACTCAATTTTTTAGTTACGACGAAATTATCTAAAGTATATAATACCTGTTTGTGTATCTATGGGACATCTATCAAAAGCTAGGGCGAGATATATATCGAAAGCCAGGGTTGTTATCTAATAATTGTTTGATATGCTAGTAATATAGTAGTATCAAGCTTATTGAGACCAAATCGTCACAAAAACACTACACGTTCTTCACTAGAATAGAACCATAGAGAAGCCTGTACCTACATTGGATTGATATAAGTTCTCTTTAAATCTACTTACACTCAAACTGAGTAGCCTTGTTAGCAAGAGTTTTAGTAAACTAAATTATCGCTTTTTCATGTTCTATGAATTTGCTCTGTAAGCAAAAATTAAATGAATACCAATCTGTTGTGTAAATAAACTGATTTTTGACAGTTGATTTAGTAAAAATAGAAAAATTTAATGTTCATTTCTTTACTGATTGCTCAATATGACGTATGTAAACTTGCGTCTTATTATGCTTTCAAGTCTGTGTACACAATAGCTAAGAAAGCCTAACGCAATATAATTGCAAAATATATAGTGACTTTTCATACATTCTACATGAGAGTTCATGCGGAAGTGAAAATTGCTACTAAGAATCTTCACAATTTCCTCACATTTTTTTGATAGCTTGAAAATAGAATCCAAGTATATTTTATATTGCTATACCAGTTATGAGGGAACAGAGTTATGTTTGATACTGTTGTCAAATACGATATAGAAGTTATCAAGGAAGAAGCACGCCAATTGGTTAAAAAGGGACTTGTTCAACGTAACCAGCCCATATACGCTCTTTGCAAATATATTCCTGGTCGTGATTGGGTATGTGTAGAGCTAGAACTAGAAAAAAACGAATTTTTACTTAGGGATAAAATTATTGATTTGCTGGGTCGTGAAGACTGGTCTGAAGATTGAAGGTAAATATCAAAATACAATCAAAGGTTGGTGTAAAATACAACAACTTCAAAATTTCTATCAAAAATCATTAAGTTTATTTGTCTTTACTAGATAAAGTGCCAAAAAAGCTCTGTAAGCGTAGCATACGTGCGGGAAAGGGAGCTTCCCGTAAGAATTGGCAATACAGCAAAAACAAACTTTAGTGTAGAGACGCGATTTATCGTGTCTCTACTAACATATGTATGGGTTAACGAGGGGTAAGATCCACTATTTGCCAACAGCATCTTCCAAGAAGTTGAGGATCTATATTTTTAGGTTATTTACTTTGACTTACTTAGCATCATCTCATTGCAAAATTTTGTAAGCCAAAATTTATATGCGTGTTGGTTTTAGTTATTAAGTTACGGGAACTGTACCATGATGCTTGGCTTGGTTTTGAAGCTTGTTCATGAGTTTTTCTATCATCATCTCTCGTAGAGAACTGGAGTTTTCTCTACTCAATACTGGCATTTCTTGCCAACAATGACGGCAAAACCAATAAGTTTCAGAACCACGTATATGTAGTAACAGAGGATTAGAACAGCAAGGACAGTAATTCATAATATTTTCTAAAAATTTTGATCCTAAATAAGAAGATTGTAATTGTTGACTGTCAATTCATCATTCCACTAGGAATGTATGTTTAGTCAGTTATGCTTTCATAATAATTACCAATTGTGAGGAACTTGTGAGTAAAATTTAAGAGATTGCTAATTAGCGTAATATATATACATAATTATTATTGCAATCACTTCAAGATAAAAAACTTAAAGTTAAGTAGGTCAGTACAAATCAAGCTAACTAGTAATGGTCGTCATTAGTCATTAGTCAATAGTTGTTCTCCCTACTCCTGTGCTCTCGGTGTATTTGCGTCTCCTTGTCCCTTAATTTTCTCTACCCTCACAACTTCCTCAAATTGACTTCCTATAAACATAAGTGTGGGACGAGCAGAGTAAATTCACTCATTCCAATTCCCAATTAAGTAGCTTTATGTAAGGAAGCTCAAGTATGCCAGAAACAGTAGTTAGTCAACAATCCACTAGCACAGTTGCTAAACAAAAAGCTCTGGTGTTACCTCTAAGTGAAGTTGGCATTGCAGATATTTCTTTTGTCGGAGGAAAGAATGCTTCTTTAGGAGAAATGATTCAGCAACTGAAGCCTAAAGGAGTAAAAGTTCCCAATGGCTTTGCTACAACTGCTTATGCTTACCGCTACTTTATTGAGGTGGCAGGGATAGAAGCGAAATTGCGCGAGATTTTTGCAGATTTAGATGTAGAAGATGTTAATAATCTGCGCCAACGAGGCAAACAAGCCCGATATTTAATGTTGCAAACATCGTTTCCAGGGGAATTGCAACAAGCGATCGCCCAAGCTTATCAAGCTCTCTGCCAGCAATATGGTGCAGATACTGATGTTGCCGTTCGTTCTAGCGCTACCGCCGAAGATTTACCAGATGCTAGCTTTGCCGGGCAACAAGAAACTTATCTTAATGTTCACGGATTGGCAGCTGTGCTAGAAGCTTGCCATAAATGCTTTGCTTCCATTTTTACTGATCGCGCTATTTCTTACCGTCAAATTAAAGGCTTCGATCACTTCAACATCGCCCTTTCGGTAGGTGTGCAAAAAATGGTACGTTCTGACTTAGCAGCTTCTGGTGTCATGTTCTCCATCGACACCGAGTCAGGTTTTAAAGACGCTGCTTTAATTACCGCCGCTTACGGCTTGGGTGAAAATGTCGTCCAAGGAGCGGTGAACCCAGATGAATACTTAGTATTCAAACCTACATTAAAACAAGGGTTTCGCCCAATTTTAGCCAAGCGCTTAGGTACAAAAGAAATTAAAATGGTCTATGATGTGGGCGGCTCAAAGTTAACGAAAAATATTCCAGTCGCAGCCAGTGATAGAGAGCTATTTGCTCTTAACGACCAAGAAATTTTACAACTAGCACAATGGGCTTGCATTATAGAAGAACACTATTCGCAAGTACGTGGTGTCTATACGCCAATGGATATCGAATGGGCGAAAGATGGCATCACTGATGAATTATTTATCGTCCAAGCACGCCCAGAAACAGTGCAGTCTCAGAAAGTGCAGAATGTTTTGCGGACATATCGTCTTTTGGAAGAAGACACGGAGATGAAGAGACACGGAGACGCGGAGAGTAAAAATGTCACCGCGTCTTTGCGTCCTCTTGTCCCCGCGTCAGCAAAATTTCCCATAGTGACTGGACGTAGTGTAGGAGAGATGATTGGAGAAGGTAAAGCTAGAGTTATCTCAGATGTGCAGCAAATTCATCAGTTCCAAGCAGGTGAAGTGCTAGTAACAAACCGCACCGATCCCGACTGGGAACCAATCATGAAAAAAGCGAGTGCGATTGTAACCAACTCTGGAGGGCGCACCTGCCACGCCGCAATTATTGCTAGAGAATTAGGCATACCTGCGATTGTAGGTTGTGGTAATGCTACTACTGCTATTAAGACAGGGCAAGAAATCACTATTTCTTGTGCAGAAGGTGAGACTGGAAAAGTGTACCAAGGTTTATTGCCTTACGAAGTGCAAGAAATACCCCTAGAACAATTGCCCCGCACTCGTACTCAAATTATGATGAATGTGGGCAACCCAGAAGAAGCATTCGGCTATGCAGCAATTCCCAATGATGGAGTTGGGCTGGCGCGAATGGAATTTATCATTGCCAATCATATTAAGGCGCATCCTCTGGCACTACTTCATTTTGATGACCTAGATGATGAACTTGCCAAATACAAAATCGCGGAATTAACTGCTCAATACGAAAATAAAGCAGAATTCTTCGTAGATAAATTAGCCCAAGGTATTGCTATCATTGCCGCCGCGTTTTATCCCAAGCCTGTGATTGTTCGCCTCAGTGACTTTAAGAGTAACGAATACGCCAATCTTTTGGGTGGTAAACAATTTGAACCCAAAGAAGAAAACCCAATGATTGGTTGGCGCGGTGCTTCTCGCTACTACGATCCACGTTACAGCGAGGGCTTTGCTCTCGAATGTGAGGCAATGAAACGAGTTCGCAATGAAATGGGCTTAACCAATGTCATTTTAATGGTACCCTTCTGCCGCACTCCTGAAGAAGGTAGGCGCGTCTTGGCAGAAATGGCGAAAAATGGTTTAGTGCGCGGCGAAAATGATTTACAAGTCTACGTCATGTGCGAGTTACCCAGCAACGTTCTACTCGCAGATCAATTTAGTGAAGTGTTTGATGGGTTCTCAATCGGATCTAACGATCTGACACAATTAACACTAGGACTAGATCGAGATTCAGGATTAGTCGCTCATCTGTTTGATGAACGTAACGAAGCAGTAACGCGAACTATCACCCAAGCGATCGCTACTGCCAAAAAATACCACCGTAAAATAGGTATTTGCGGACAAGCACCCAGTGACTACCCCGAATTCGCTCGATTTCTTGTCACACAAGGAATCGACTCTATTAGTCTCAACCCTGACTCTGTGCTGAAGACTCTCTTAGAAATTGCGACTACCGAGCAAGATAGTTAATCGTTAATAGTTAATAGTTAATGGCTAATAGAAGACTGGCAATAACAATTAACTATTAGCTATTAGCTATTAGCAACTAACTACTAACTCATGACTAAGGACTAAATACTATGTTTCACAAAATTTTAGTTGCTATAGACAATTCAGCTATTGGACAGCATGTGTTTGATGAAGCTTTAACTTTAACACAACAAGTTGGTGGAAATTTAATGTTGTTGCACGTTCTCGATCCTTTCGATGAGCGTTCCCCAAGTTCTATTGCTTTCCAAACAAATAGCCTCTATCCATCTTATCAAGCCGAAGCGATGAACTATTATATGGGACAGTGGGAGGTACTGAAAAAAGAAGGAATTGAGTTTTTAAGACTCTTTTATGAACAAGCGATCGCAAAAGGCGTAGCAACTGAATTTAGCCAAAATTTTGGTGAACCAGGTAGAGTAATTTGTGAATTAGCTCGGAAGTGGCAAGCTGATTTAATTATAGTAGGTCGTCGAGGTCGTAGAGGCTTATCTGAGTTTTTTCTGGGTAGTGTCAGTAATTATGTTCTGCATCATGCTCCATGCTCCGTTTTAACAGTACAAGGGCCACTTGCTCCACAGTAGAGGGCAAAAAGAGGAGGAGACAAGAGGATAGGGGGAGTAATAGACAACTACTGTAGGGGCGGGTTTAAAAGATAAATTGTCGATTTTAGCAAAAGATTATCCATAAAATCCGCCCCTACCAATTCACAAATAATACCAATTTAAAAAATGATTAAGGGCAGATGGATTCACTCAACCCAGATACAGAAGGTAATTTCCAATTCCATTTTCCAAAATCCAAAATGGTATAAGTTGTTTGATGAGAGGTAATCCCTATGTTTGCAATATGGGATGCTCAAAAGATTCAAGAAATTGAATTTCCCAAAACAGGTACAACTGTTGATAAACTCAAGTTTTTTTTGAATTATACACTCTTAGCTCCATCTAATTGCGATACCCAACTTTGGTTTTTCCAAGTCGTAAATGAAGCGATAATCCTTTATGCTAATCGAAGTCCTGGTTTACCTACCACTGATACTTATGAGCGAGAATTAATGATTAGTTGTGGGATGGCATTATTTAATCTTCGGCTTGCCTTGCGTAAGTTTGGTTATAAAGGCGAAATTACAACTTTTCCCGATTCAATCAACCCAGATATATTAGCCTATATAAAGCTAGGCGAACCTATA
The DNA here is from genome assembly GCF_030381805.1 of Chlorogloeopsis sp. ULAP01. NCBI lineage: Bacteria > Bacillati > Cyanobacteriota > Cyanophyceae > Nostocales > Chlorogloeopsidaceae > Chlorogloeopsis > Chlorogloeopsis sp. ULAP01. Next base: position 79,632 of record NZ_JAUDRH010000009.1, on the reverse strand, counting down.
CTCATAAGTGCTGATGAGCAAATGCTTTTTGATGCTATTTTTAACCGATGCATCAATTGTAGTGAATTTCAAGACTGGAAGATTCCTCAATCGCTACTTTCATGGTTGAAAGCAGATGCAGAGCAACAAAAGACATGGTTATATATTGTTAAGAGCAATACAACCCGTCAAGCGATCGCAGAATTAGTAATACAGAGTGTAGACACACAACAGCTTTATCCTAGTACGAGCTGTCAATTAATAACTCAATCACCTGTGGTTGCAGTACTAGGTACAAAAAGCGATCTACCTGTCAATTGGCTTAATACTGGGCAAGCTCTAGAGCGAATATTACTGCGAGGACAGGCGATAGGGCTAGCAGCATCATTTTTAAATCAGGTAATTAGACTACCACAGTTGCGAACCCAATTAAATAACCTGATTTATGAACAAGGCTACCCGCAAGTTCTTTTACTGATGGGTTTTTCTCGTAATTATTTTACCTAGCCTAAGCGCTTTTACTTCGAGCTAGACAGTTATTTAATTTTATCACCCAATCAAGTCTGAAAATTGATATTCTTTCTGGATCCTTCTTGAAATCAAAAAAATCAAACAATACTTCACTATTTTTGTGGAATAAGATAGCCAAAAGTATTGCAAAGTTATTTGACTATTTTGTAAGTATTGAAAACACATTTTCTACAATAAAGGTATAGCAGAGAATAGGTTGGGATAATAGGATTAAAGCTCTCTTGCCGTAAGGTTTTTATCATCAATTTATGTCTTAAATTATCTGCCAACTGCTATACAGGTAATTATAGAGAGATTTAATCCTCTTAATACCTTAGTTTAGCAAGCTAAATGATGCTGATTTTTGTAAATCAGAGTAAAACAACATAGAAGAACTCTATCAAGAATAGAGTCAAAAAAAAAGTAATATTTGGGCTTTTTTGCTTATAAATGGCGAATGGTTTAACTTTTGATTACAACTTAGTAGAGAGTTCTGTAAGGCTGAGTTATTGCCACAGAGTTTGCAGTTTTTTCAGAAATTAGATTTTTTGCATTTTGCATTCATTCTTCAAAAAATAATACATATTTTTTTCTCAAAGGAGGTATAGACAATGACTACCATTGTTCAACGTGGAAAAGAATTTGAGCTTGTCAAGCAATGGGATCGATTTTGTGCGTGGATTACCAATACCAATCATCGGATTTATATCGGCTGGTTTGGTGTGCTGATGATTCCTACTCTATTGGCTGCTACTATCTGTTTCATTCTCGCTTTTATTGCTGCTCCTGGCGTAGATATGGAAGGTATTAGAGAACCAATAAAAGGTTCTTTACTTGACGGCAACAATTTAATTACAGCTGCTGTTGTACCAACTTCAGCAGCGATCGGTTTACACTTTTATCCAATTTGGGAAGCTGCTTCCATTGATGAGTGGCTTTATAATGGTGGCCCCTATCAGTTGATTGTGCTGCATTTTTTAATTGGTATTTGGTGCTACTTAGGGCGACTTTGGGAACTTAGCTATCGCCTTGGTGTGCGCCCTTGGATTTCTGTTGCTTTTTCTGCACCAGCTGCTGCGGCAACAGCCGTTTTGCTAGTTTATCCTATTGGTCAAGGTAGCTTTTCTGACGGTTTACCTTTAGGTATTACGGGGACATTCCACTTTATGATGGCTGTTCAAGCAAATCATAATATCCTTATGCATCCCTTCCATATGCTAGGGGTTGCGGGAGTCTTTGGTGGTGCTCTATTAAGTGCCTTACACGGCTCATTAGTTACCTCAACACTCATCCGCAACACAGACGAAAACGAATCCATAAACGCCGGGTATAAATTTGGGCAAAAACAAACTACTTACAGCTACTTGGCAGGACACTATGGTTACTTAGGACGTCTCCTAATTCCTTCTTTTGCTAGCCGAAATCACCGTGCTTTCTATTTCCTGCTAGCTGCTTTGCCAACAATAGGTATTTGGTTTGCAACCTTTGGCGTTTGCTCGATCGCCTTTAACCTTAATGGCTTTAACTTTAATCACTCTGTCTTGGATAGCCGAGGAGCAGTAATTCCAACAGATGCTGATATCCTCAACCGAGCTAATCTGGGTTTGCAAGCAATGTATGCTCTCAACACCCACCACTTCCCACCTATTTTATCTAGCAGTACATCGATCCCAGTTAGTTGAAGCATAGGCACTGAGTTTGTGTTTTAAGGCTAAGTTTAAGGGTGAAAGGGGAAAAGTATGAGAGTTTCTCGAAGAACTTTCTTCTATCTCTTACACCCTTACATCAGAAGAAATTTAAATGGAATCTGCTGTTAGCCAGTTATTTAGAAAATTTATCATCAACTGGACATGGCACTACATATAGTTTAGAATGCTCTTGACCATTACTAGGTAGCTTGCAATTTTAACTAATTTAGGGTGTAAAAACTATATTTTAAAAAAGTAATTTAAATTCAAAATACTTATCATTACTATAACATATTTGTATTTTTCTGAAATTAAAGTGACTATTAAATAACAATATAGTAGCAAATAGTAGTCAGAAATCTAGGGAATTAACTAAGTTTAGAAGTATGATTATATTGATTCAAATCAGTATAATCTTGAGTTTATATCAATTTATAATTAGTAAATTAAATGACTTTTTCACAATCATTGCTTTCTATTCGGTTTTACAGGTGCAAGTCCTTGCTATATCTGGAGTTTTATAAAATACATGAATATTTAATTCAAAGTATAGTACTAATAATTAGGCAGTATAGAGAATTGCCTAAAGTAAGATTATCTCAGTAATTAGCTAATGTAAAAAGAATATTATTTAAAGGTTGTTGCTTATTTAACTACCAATCATAGTAATTTCTTTTTATTGATTATCATTTTCCAACTTCTAATTTGAGCAAGACCAATAATCTGATGCAGTCATGATTAGCAAGCTAGGTACAATACAAATAGATGTAGATGCTGATAATCTACTCGGTTTCTCCCCGCTTGCCACGCCGCTTTTGGATTGAGCGTACCTCTAGACTAAAGTCAGAAACCAACGGTCAAATCTCCAAAAGCCCTGAGCAAACCATAACTTAATGAATAGTGAAAAAGAGGCCATGTTTAGTTCTACCTAGTTCTGTCATCACATCTCTACGAAAGTTAGGTGCTAGCACAAATAATTTATTGGTTAGTCTCCTAAAAGACTTTCTTAATTTAAAATCCAGAGGTATCAATGAATTTTACTACTTTTAGCAAACACACAAATCAATATAAGTATTTAAAAGAAAGGCCACAATGGCGGGGAGAGCATCTGATGGATACTGGTATCAAAATTGAAGAGCCAAAGATGCTAGACTCTTCAGTTGAATCCAATATTTTCAATAACTTAAATCGCGGTCGAGTTGCTATCTTTATTGATGGTTCAAATTTATTTTACTCAGCATTACAACTTGGAATTGAAATTGATTACGCTAAACTACTTTATTGTCTAACTGCGGGTGCAAGGTTACTGCGAGCTTTCTTTTATACAGGATTTGATCGGACTAACGAAAAACAGCAGGGTTTTCTTCTCTGGATGCGTCGAAATGGTTATCGTGTGGTGACAAAAGATTTAGCCCAACTTCCAGATGGTTCAAAAAAAGCAAATTTAGATGTAGAAATTGCTGTGGATATGATGAATTTATCTCCCCACTACGATACTGCGGTTTTAGTTAGCGGAGATGGAGATTTAGCTTATGCTGTGAATGCAGTTAGTTACCAAGGCGCTAGAGTAGAAGTTGTCAGTGTGCGCTCAATGACTAGCGACAGTTTAATTGATGTGGCTGACTGCTTTATTGACCTTGATACTATCAAACAATATATTCAAAAAGACCCTTCTTCAGGTTATAACTACCGTCCTCTATCTAACACGAGTTTGTGATCAGCAAAACTAAAGCATTTCAAAGAACCTGAAATTTTTACTGGACAATGAAAATACGTTGATCGGGTAAAAACGCTGTCCTAAGAAATTTCCTAAATCCACCTTTAGGATGTAGGTGGCTTTTGTGATGCTAATATTTATGTGCGTGGCAAAAAAAGGTGCTAACTTTATCCCTGGTATTATTTAGGAAGCTATTATTAATATTTTTCTTTACATCAAACACTGCGCGATAATTAGAGACGTTTACACTGCAAGCAGTTTGGACAGTAATTTTGCTTTTATATAACGATAAATAAAAGTTATTCTAATTTATATTAGGCATACATTTGTAGATATTTATTTACATAACTAATTAAACTAAACACACTAAGTTGAGTTGAAAGTTTCTTTGTGTAGCTATACTTTGTATAAATTAAAATAAGTTGTACAAATAATATAGAGGTCTTCAACGGTATTACTGAATCTAGTACAACGTGGTGGAAATAAAGCAACCATTAAAAATTGACGAAAAGCCTATTTCGTAAGCTTTTTGACTTTTGAGTTTTGACTTCCCCGCGATGGTACTAGGCTATCTCAATAATTTTGTACAGGTGCGGAATCAGCCTCCGGCAATGCCTGTAGCGTATGCTTGTGTGCTGTAATTCAATCAAGCCCATTTGGCGGTAAATTTAAACTGAGCAGCTACGTTATCTTTATCAAAACTTTATTATCAACATTTTGACAATGTCTAAAGAAAAGCTGGTAGAAGGAAAAATATTGCTCAAACCTGGGACTTTATGGACAAAAGTTAAAGAGCAAACAAAATATGCTCTCTCTAGTGGTGCATTGATTCCCATACCCACAGAATCTGAATTTATAGAGCAAGATGGCGTGTGCTTTTTGGTACGGATTTTGTCCAACCTTGTTCGCAAAGATGAAGCCAAGCAGAAACAACAAAAGCAAAGCACCTCCTCCAGTAAAGATTTTAATCCTTTTCTTCCCTATGAAGAGGATTTATTTGTTGCAGATATTTCTGATACTCATGTATGTATTTTGAATAAATACAATGTTGCTGACTATCACCTGCTGCTAATTACCCGTGCTTTTGAAGAACAAGAAAACTGGCTCAATCTGCAAGATTTTGTAGCTATGTGGGCGTGTATGACAGAGTTTGATGGTTTGACGTTCTACAATGCTGGGAAAATGGCTGGTGCTAGTCAAAGACATAAACATTTGCAAATTGTACCACTGCCACTTGTACCAAAAGGCCCTCAAATTCCGATTGAACCTTTACTCACATCTGCTCAATTTCAGAACTCAATTGCAACTATACCCGGACTTCCTTTTTTACACGCCTTTGCCTTCTTAGATTCCTGTTTAGGACAGTCTTTATTCTCAACTGCCGAGAAAACACTGTTGTGCTATCACTCATTGCTTAAGGCAGTAGGTTTAGAAGTAGGTGAGGGTAATAGACAAGCTGGTGCTTACAATCTTTTAGTGACACGAAAATGGATGCTGGTTGTACGGCGATCGCAAGAATATTTTGAGTCTATACCTGTGAATTCTTTAGGTTTTGCTGGTACTTTGTTTGTGAGAAACGAAGAACAAATGCAGTTTCTTAAACAACATGGCCCTATGACTATTTTGAAGAATGTCGCTGTGCGATCGCTGAATGGATAGTAAAAGTAACGGTTGTGGGTGCTGGCATCATGGGATTATGGCGCTCTACCGTGATGGGCATCAAGTGACTGTGTACGAGCAGGGAAAGCTTCCAAATCCGCTTGGCTCATGGGTAGATCAACATCGTCTCATTTGCTTTCCCTACGGTAGGGAGTTGGGTTACACCCGCATGGTTTTTGATGCCTATTGGGCATGGAAACAGCTATGGGCGGATCTTGGTAAGCAACTTTATGCACCCAATTGATATTGCGAAGTCGAAATTACTCTGAGTATTTAAATTGCCCGCAAAGCTGTTGCCAATCGGTGTACTCCGTCGTGAATTTCATGAACGTCTACAGCAGCATAGCCGAGTAGAAGCCCAGCCCTTGTTTCGGTCATACTAAACAATGACAATGGCATGGCGTCAATCCCAACAGCCGCAGCTTGCTGTGATGCTAACTTGTCATCCATTCCTGGTGGCAGCCACAGCACAAGATGCATTCCTGTTTCGGGAGCGTAAACTTCTAAATCTAGTTCACGCTCCAATGCTGCAACCAAAGTGGCTCGACGTTGGGTATAAAGCGATCGCATCCGGCGGATATGGCGATTAAAGTGTCCTTCGTTCATAAAATCGGCAAGTACAGCCTGCTCAAGTATTGGTACGCGAGTGCCGATAAAATGGCGGGCGGTAATAAAAGCTTCTACTAAATCAGGTGGCACAACAAGATAGCCCAATCGCAAAGCGGGAAAAAGTACTTTGCTAAAGGTGCCAAAGTAAATTACACAGTTGCTACTGTCAATTCCTTGTAATGCAGTTAGCGGTCTTCCAACAAAGCGATACTCACTATCATAATCATCTTCAAGTACCCAAGCGCCATTTTGATTTGCCCATTCCAGCAGTGTCAACCGCCGTGCAAGACTCATAGTTACCCCAAGCGGAAATTGGTGTGAAGGTGTCACGTACACTAGACGTGCCTGTGGATACTTTGCGATGCCAGCAGTGATATCAAGCCCTTCTATATCAACTGGCACTGGTATGACATTAGCTCCTGCTCCGAGTAGAGCACCACGAGCGCCCAAATAGCCAGGATCTTCCATCCAAACAGCATCACCTGGATCGAGCAGTACTCGTGCTGCCAAGTCAATCCCCCCCTGGAATCCTGCAACTACGATTATCTGAGTGGGTGTGCAACGAACTCCGCGTGCTACAACAATATGAGCTGCTATTGCCTCGCGCAATGGGAGATATCCTGCAAGATCGCGATCAGTAAGCAAGTTTTGCAGCGAGTTCCTGGCTCGACGCGCAATTAGCTGCGACCATAGTTCATGGGGAAAAGCATTAATCCCAGAGATTCCCGCTCGAAATATCCGCTGTTGCTTTCCTCTTGAAGTTTGCAGTGGCTTAGGAATTAAAGGAGTTTGTGCTAAGGCTGTACCCCGTTGAGAGAGCCTTTGATGACGAGATTGGTTATGCTTCAATTGAGATTTAGATTTAGTATTGGCACATAAAAGCAAAGTTTCGGGCAAAACTTGAGCTACCGTAGTTCCACTTCCCACTTTGCCTTCTACATAACCTTCAGCCAGTAATTGCTCGTAGGCAAGCAGAACTGTATTGCGAGAAACTCCTAACTCGCTTGCTAAAGAGCGTGTGGAAGGAAGTTGCACACCGGCTGTCAGTTGTTCTGTCAGGATAGCCAAGCGCAGTCTTTCATACAATTGGCGATATAGTGGTGTAGAGTCTTGAGGCTGAAGTTCAAGTATATTTGTGATGCCAGACTTTACTTGGTTCGCCATAAATTCTCCGATTACCAGGTAAGAGCGCGAAACACGAAAATGGCACCATTAATTGCACAATAATTGGCACTTTTATTCAAACTAATAGCATTATAAGCTGATGCACAGACAAAAAATTTATGAAAACCTTTCTTCCCTAATCTAAGCGCCTAAGTGTCGCTAAACCCTGAGTTTGGAAAAGAGCGATCGCCCCAACAGTTTTGTTTAAATACATATACATAAATATTTACCATTTTCAACACGACTGAAATCGCTGTATTTCTTTACTGTTCCCTTGCCTTCATATGCAATTACCTAATACTCTCAATACTCCCTCCTTTCTCCAGAAACTTCATTGGGTTGCCGATCCCGTAGGATATATGGAAAGCGCCGCTCAAAAATATCCCGATTTATTCACGGCTGAAATCGTAGGTTTTGGAGATACAGCTGTATTTGTACAGCATCCTAAAGCACTTCAAGAAATTTTAACCAACGACAGAAAGAAGTTCGCTGCCCTTGGTGAGCCGAATAAAACCTTGGAACCATTAGTTGGGAACTTTTCAGTGATCATGCTGGAGGGAGAACGCCACAAACGACGGCGGCAACTGTTGATGCCTCCTTTTCATGGCGATCGCATGAAAGCTTACGGCAAGCTTATTTGTAATCTAGTCGAAAAAATCTTTAGTCAGTTACCAAAAAATCAGTCTTTCTCTGCTAGAACTACGATGCAGCAGATTTCTTTGGAAGTGATTTTACAAGCTGTTTTTGGTTTGTCTGAGGGAGAACGTTACCAAAAACTCAAGCGCTTGCTGATATTGATTACAGATCTGTTTGAGTCTTCCTTTACTTCTGCTTTCATCTATTTCTCTTTTTTACAAAAAGATTTAGGTGCTTGGAGTCCTTGGGGAAAGTTTGTGCGTATCAGGCAGCAAATTGATAAATTACTCTATGCAGAAATAGCAGAACGTCGGTTAAAAGCTGATCCCAACCGCATCGATATTCTTTCCTTACTCATGTCAGCACAGGATGAACAAGGCAAATCGATGAGCGATCGCGAGTTGCGCGATGAAATGATGACATTGCTGTTAGCTGGGCAGGAAACCACGGCATCGGCAATGGCTTGGGGTTTGTATTGGATTCACCGTTTACCAGAAGTACGCGAAAAACTGCTCCAAGAAATAAATACCCTGGATGATTCTGCCAGCCCGATGAGCATTGTTCAACTACCTTATCTGACTGCTGTATGCAATGAAATCTTGCGAATTTCTCCTGTAGCAATGCTTACATTCCCTAGAGTGGTACAAGAACCAACTGAACTCCTCGGATATGCTTTAGAACCTAGGACAATACTAATGGGCTGCATTTATCTTTTGCATCAACGTGAGGATTTATACCCGCAGCATCAGCAGTTTTTGCCTGAACGCTTTCTCAACCGTCAATTTTCTCCCTATGAATTTATGCCATTTGGTGGTGGTGTTCGTCGCTGTATTGGCGATGCTTTGGCTCCGTTTGAAATTAAGCTTGTCTTGGCAACTATTGTGTCACGCTATCAACTAGCGTTGGTTGATCATCGACCAGAACAGCCACAACGCAGAGGCATTACTCTCGCACCAAAGAGTGGAGTCAAACTGAGATTTTGCGGTGAGCTAGGAGAATATAAGCAATGAAATCACTTGGTATCGCTTGTACATCCGGTAGTTTTAAAGGTGTATTTATTCATGGTATTTTAAGCGCTTTTGAGTCAATCAATATCCGTGCTAATGCTTATGCTGCTGCATCATCTTCTACTTTGTTAACTGCCTGTGCAGCTATTGGTAAAGCGCTTAAGCTCATCCCCCGACTGAAGTCTGGCGGATTTCGCGGGCATCGGGAATTGGGAATTGGGCATTGGCCAATGCATGAATGCCCCTTGCCCCAAGACGACGGACGACGGTTCTGAGCGCCCCTTAAAGGAACGGGCTTCCCCGTCGTCTTTTGGTGAGGTTGGTATTGAGTACTGGTATCAAGCAATTAAGTTCTCAGAACAATCAGCTAGTAACATGAGCCAAACAGTTCTCCAAAGTCTTAGAGAATATGCTCCTATGTTACGCACGCACCTATTTTTGCCTGGTACACCGCGTTTAATTGTTGCAACCAGTGCTGTTGTTACATCAGAGGGTGCTGAAGAAACACAAGGAAATAAAGCCAGGCGGTTGGGGCGTCAATTATTGGTTAGTTCTGCACGAGGCGATCGCACATGGGTAGATAAGCATCTTGTGACTCACTTATTCGACAGTGCTGGCTCTGAAAACGCTCTACAACTCACTGCAAATAATTTTGACGAAGTTGCTTATGCATCCACGCGGATGTTGCATGCATGGGATATTCCTGCTTGGATAGACAAACAGCCATATGTTGATGCTTCCTATACTTGTTCTTGTCCGGCTGTGGAACTAGCTCAATTAGGATGTAGCGAAGTCATTGCCGTGGCTACTGAACCAGGTGATTTGTATCGAGATTTATTTCAATCTGCTCTGGTTCCAACTTCCTGGAAAGATGTACCAATTCATGTTAGTCAAACCAGATCTAGATTTAAAGGGACTTGGCGTAGACTTTACTGGCGCGACTAAAGATGGTTTGCGTGCAGCATATCAGCATGGTGAAAACAAGGGGAAAGAATTTATCTCAATGTTTCCATCCCTAGAAGCGATCGCTTGATTTTTCCTTTCACTAACATGAGAACGCAAAATCCAAAATGGCACCATTGATTGAACAATAATTGGTGCTTTTATTTATCATCAGCTAGTTCTATCCTGAAAATATGAATTGAAGAGAATTGAAGATTAAAAAGAAATACAAAAACACTCCTCTCTTCAACAAAGTTTGTTAGCAAAGGAGTTCAGCCATGAAGAACAACACTCCTGACAGCATCGCTAAGTTAGGCACACAAGCAGGAAGAGTAGCCATGAAATCTGCTGAAATTTTGGCGATCGCTCAACCCGTGCAAGAAGTCGAGCAACTGGAGGAACGACGCTACCAGGCAATGCTTGCTAAAGATATCACTTTGCTGGAACATCTGCTATCGGAAGATCTGAGCTACGTACATTCAACAGGATTCGTTGATAGTAAAGCCAGTTACATTGCATTTGTGCGATCAGGCGGCGTTCAGTATCAGCAAATTGAGCGTGAGAATTTGGTGGTGCGTACTTACAGCGATACTGCTGTTGTCACAGGCAGGATCTTGATGACTGTTGTCATTAAAGGTGAAGTCAGGTTTATAGACAATGTTTTTGTGAATATTTGGGAAAAGCGAAATCAGGGCTGGCAGTTTGTCCATTGGCAATCTACGCCTATCTCAAGATAAGTTTTCATTCAATCAGGAGTTAAGTCATGAATACTATTACTCTGGACAACATCACTCAGGCAGTGATTAATCATGGCGATGGAGCAAAGACGCATCCAAGACTCTACGAAATTTACAAAAGCCTAGTTACACATCTGCATACCTTTGTGCAAGAGGTGAATCTGACTGAGCAAGAGTTGCAGATGGGGCGTGATTTCTTTACTCGTGTAGCTCGTTCTTCTGGTGATATGCCGGATGGAGAGATTGCTATGCTTACAGACTTGCTGGGAATTTCGGAATTGGTGGATTTGCTGCACCGCACGAACCATGACACGGTAACAGAAAGCACTTTGGAAGGGCCAATGTACGTACCGGATGCACCAGAGCGTCAGATGGGCGATCGCCTGGGAATTGATCAGGATGGCGATATACTTTTTATGTCGGGGGGCGTCTTTGATATCAAAGGCATCCCAATTGCCAATGTACTCATTGATGTTTGGCAGACTAATTCAAAAGGTTTGTACGATATCCAAGATCCCAATCAACCAAAAGGTAACTTCCGAGGACGCTTCAGGACTAATACAGAAGGTTATTATACTTTTGAGACTGTAGTTCCAATTGGATATGATATCCCTACGAACGGGCCATGTGGCGAGGTACTACGGCTGTTAGGACGGCACACTCACAGACCTGCACATATCCATTTCAAGCTTAGTGCAACTGGCTTTAATCCGCTGACTACGCAGACATATTTGAATGATGATCCCTACATTTCTTCGGATACGGTTTTTGCGGTAGTCCCCTCCACCATAATTACGCTGCAAAAACATTATGCGCCCAACGAAATATTAGTAAGTAATCAGAGTAAACTTTTTTATACTGTCAAATTCGACTTTGTTCTAAGTCCAATTACTGAAGATGTCTAATCTTCATTTGTTTTTATTTTTCAGATATCATCCGGAACCATTCAATCAGATTGTGTATCCCTTTTTATCCTTCTAACACATAAATGCCTGATTGCAAGATCCCCGACTTCTTAGAGAAGTCGGGGATCTGAGTTTGTAGATTCTCTTTTTTACGGCTCGCCATACCCGCCAGTAGGGTGTGTTGCGCGCGGCTTTAAAGCACCGTCAGATTGTGTGGTGCGTACGGCTAGTTTATACTCTTTTTAACTCTCACATCCTTGTATAGCCGTAACACATCCTACTGTAATTTTTATTAATTAGAGTTTTTTATTTTTAGTCAATCTTCCTTAAGAAGGATATTAATATAATCTGCTATGTATTTTTCGGAAATGTTATTAGTATAATCCTACAATTTGCAGTTCTAAATTTGGCAACTAAGTTTACACAAAGTGTAAATGACTTACCTATTAGCAACCGTATATCGTAGTAAACAAGCAAAGAGGTTGAGCGCCCGCAAGGTAATCAACTAAAGTAACAAACAATCAACACCAATCTTTACACAAACGAAGGAGTTTAAAACTATGTCTAACCAAGATTTCGCAACTGAATTGTTTGCTGACGTAACTGAAGAACAACAGCAAATGGTTGCTGGAGGATCTTACTACGGCTACGACGGTATCTATTTCTCGAAGTTTGCTTCTTTCCTTAAAGATGTTGATATTAAGGAAGTAACTGGTGTAGTATCGGCTGGACCAGGCGGAGCTTACTCTGCTAATACTATCTTTACCGTCAGTGACTATACAAGTTCTTACGCTAGTGACTTCGCAAATATCAAGTAGTAACTTGATAAACCTCTGGAAGTAGGTAATTAGTTTAGATTAGGCAATTAAATTGATAAATTATTTAATTGCCTAATTTAGATTCCAGAACTATGAAGCTTTATTACATCATAAATAGACTGAGTATTTTGGTGTATAATTCATCAAAATTATTTGAGTATAATTCTGGAATCCTTCTTTAATTTTGCTTCTTTTTTGTATGGTTTTTTTGTATAATTCAGTCTAGCTATCAGCTAATTATAGGGTAAATTTCGTAGATATCATGCAAAGTCATCGAATATCTAACCCTTTTCGGCTGATAGCTTACTGCTTATGTGCAAAAAAATTCACGAAGGTTAATCAGTAAAGAGGTGATGGAGTGGCTAACTATAATGAGTTCAAAAACTCTGATTTATTTACAGATTTATCAGAGCAAGAACAGGAAATTGCTACTGGAGGATATAGTTTTTTCATTCAAAAAACAGATATAAACTCATTTGCCAATGATGAAAGCTCTTTATCTGATGGTTCCGTTAGCTTTTCTTCCAAGAAAAGTGCTGCATATAATCTTTCGCAAGTCACGTTTGGATTTGATTTAAATTCTCTTTTGGGAGAAGGGACTATAAGCAGGGTACGTAGATATGGTTTAAGCCCATTAAATTTGATTTACCGCTTGCTTGCTTATATGTTCATGTAAAAGACATCCAAAAATTTTAGAAACAGGTAAATAGATTGATAACTCTTTTGGTTTTTGGTTTTCAATCTTTTGGGCGGGTTACCAATGAAATATAAAGTTGTTAAACAGCATAGTGAAGAAGACTGCGGGGCTGCTTGTATTGCTTCCGTTGCTAAATATTACGGGCGTAACTTCACCTTAAATCACATTCGTGAAGCGGTAGGCACCGGACAGTTTGGAACGACTTTACTAGGGCTGAAGCGGGGTGCAGAAACACTTGGGTTTAATGCCCGCCCAGTTAAAACTTCACCAGAAATTTTGAACCGAATTAAAGAAGCACCTCTACCAGCAATTATTCACTGGCAAGGTAATCATTGGGTTGTCTTGTATGGTAAGAAGGGCAATAAATGTATAGTTGCCGATCCAGCAGTAGGCATTCGTTATCTTTCTAAAAAAGAAATAGCAGATAATTGGACAGATTGGTTGATGCTGCTATTGCAGCCAGATCCAATTCGTTTTTCTGCGCAAAAAGATGATGAAATCGGTGGTTTCTGGCGTTTCTTTAAAAGAGTTTGGAATTTTCGCGGCATTTTAGCGCAAGCTTTACCATTAAATTTGCTTTTGGGGGTACTGTCTTTAGCATCCCCTTTTTTGCTGCAAATTCTCACTGATGATGTATTAGTTCGGGGAGATACAAGGTTGCTTACTACTGTAGCAATTGCTGTAGTGGTAATGCATTTTATTTCTAAAAGTCTTTCATTTGTACAGTCTAACTTAATCGCTCACTTTGCCCAACGTCTACAATTAGGTTTGGTGTTAGAATTTGGGCGACAAATACTGCGGTTGCCTCTTTCTTATTATGAAGCCCGGCGCAGTGGCGAAATTGTTAGCCGCTTGCGAGATATTAATCAAATTAATCAGTTAGTTTCTCAAGTTATTATCGGTCTACCCAGTCAATTTTTTATTGCGGTAGTCTCTTTTGGCTTCATGCTATTTTATAGCTGGAAACTAACTGCTGTAGCTGTAGTTATAGCTTTGGCAATGACTATATCTACAATTTTATTCTTGCCAACTTTACGCGTAAAAACCCGCGAACTTTTAGTCCAAGAAGCGGAAGCTCAAGGTGTTTTAGTCGAAACATTTAAAGGAGCTATTACACTTAAAACTACCACAGCAGCACCCCAATTTTGGGATGAATTTCAAAGCCGATTTGGTCGCCTTGCTTCTCTGACTTTAAGTACCATGCAAATTGCGATTGTCAATGGTACATTCTCAGGATTCGTAGCAGCAATTGGTGGTGTAATTTTATTGTGGTTTGGTGGCAATTTGGTTATTCAACCACAAGAAAATTTAAGTATCGGGCAATTGTTGGCATTTAATGCGATGAATGCCAATTTTCTGGCTTTGATTAGTAGCGTCATCAGTTTTGTTGATGAATATACTCATGCCAAAACTGCTGTTCAGCGTTTAACAGAAGTAATTGACTCTACCCCAGAAGATGATCAGGATGGTAAAAAACAGTTTGCCAGAATTCCTGGAGATGCAGACATTATTTGTACTAATGTTAACTTTCACTACGCTGGTAGACTGGACTTACTTCAAGACTTTTCATTAACAATTCCAGGTGGTAAAGTTATCGCCATAATTGGTAAATCTGGCTGTGGTAAAAGTAGTCTTGCCAAATTGATTGCTGGTTTATATCAACTGCAATCGGGTAATATCCGGATTGGACTTTATAATTTAGATGACCTTGCTCTTGATTGTTTGCGGCAACAGATAGTTCTTGTTCCCCAAGAAGCTCACTTTTGGAGTCGTTCGATTGTTGAGAATTTTCGCTTAGGAACACCCCATGTTGCATTTGAGGAAATTGTCAAAGCTTGTCAAATTGCCGAAGCTGATGAATTTATAAGTAAGCTGCCTGACAAATATCAGACTATTTTAGGGGAGTTTGGAGCTAATATTTCTGGCGGACAACGTCAACGATTGGCAATAGCAAGAGCTATTGTTAACGATCCACCAATACTTATTTTAGATGAATCGACTGCTGGGCTTGATCCAGTGAGTGAGGCACAAGTTTTAGATAGATTAATAGAGTATCGCCGTGGGAAAACGACGATTTTGATTAGTCATCGTCCTAGAGTAATTAATCGTGCTGATTGGATCGTGTTTTTAGAGCAGGGTAAGTTAAAAATTCAAGGTTCTTTGGAGGAATTAAGCTCCTTACCAGGGGAGCATTTAGATTTTTTAACTCCTTAAAAGAAGTAGTGGTTAGTAAATAGTAAGAGTAAATATTATTAACTAGCTACTAATGATAGCCATTAATTGATAACTAACAACTAACAACTAATTAGTAATATGCTCTTCACTCACAATCAAAAGATACTCCCATCGGTTAGCACTGACGAATTTCTGCCTCCCGTCAGTCGTTGGACATCTCTAGCGGGACTATTTCTTATTATCAATTGTTGCGGGGCGATCGCTCTAGCTTCATATATTAAATATAATGTGACAGTGAAAACTCCTGCGACTGTTCGTCCGGCTGGTGATATTCGCATAGTACAGCCGGAAAGAGAAGGCACTGTTAAAGGAATTTATATTAGAGAAAACCAGATAGTCAAAAAGGGAGATATTATCGCTCGCCTCGATGACACGGAAATAGATATTAAAAATAGCCAATTACAAAGCAGTATTCAAGATAGCAAGTTACAACTAGATCAAATTGAAGCCCAAATCATCGCACTAGATAATCAGATTAATGCTGACAGGAAGCTGACAGAACGAACGATTATTTCGGCAGAAGCTGATTTGGTACGTAATCAAAGAGATTATCAAGATCAGCAAGTAAAAACTCAAAACGATTTGGCAGTAGCACAAGCCAACTTGCAAAAAGCTGAGGCGGGCTTACAAAAAGCCAGAGCAGACTTAGATTTTGCCATCCAAGATCGCGATCGCTATCAGGAGCTTGCACAGCTTGGTGCAATTGGCAAGCGTGAATATGAACAGAGAAAATTAGCCGTCAGGCAAGCAGAATTACAAGCTGAAGCTGAACAAAAGGCTATTGATATTGCTCGTGCTAACGTCGAAACGGCAAGAGCTGCTCTCAACCCCAGTACAGCAACTCTCGCGATCGCTAAAGAAAGAATTGCCCAAGAAGACGCTAAAGGTGAATCAAGTATTGCTGCTTTTGTGAGGGAGAAAAATGCCTTAATTCAGCGAAAAATTGAAATGCGCAATCAAATTAGACAATATCAAAAAGAAATACAAAGAAATATTTTTCACAGGCAAACTAGTGTAATTCGTGCTACTAGTGATGGTGTCATCCTCAAGCTCAATCTACGAAATATCGGGCAAGTTGTACGTGCCTCAGAACCAATTGCAGAAATAGTACCTGATTACGCGCCTTTAGTTATTAAAGCAATGGTTCCCGTATCTGAAATCAAAAAAGTCGAAATCGGGCAAAAAGTACAACTGCGCATCGATGCTTGCCCCTATCCTGATTACGGTACTCTCAAAGGTAGTGTTAGCAATATCTCACCAGATGCGATCGCACCAAGTACTCAAAATACGGCTACAATGACATCAGCAGCTAGTAGTGGTGGTGCTAGCTACTTTGAAGCAAGTATTCAACCTGAAAAACTAAGTTTTGGAGATTATAATAAAACTTGCAATCTGCAAGTTGGCATGAATGCTACGGCTGATATTATCTCCAAAGAAGAAACAGTTTTGCAATTTATACTCAGAAAGGCAAGGTTAATGACAGATTTATAGTCAAGATATCCCTTTGATTTTAAAAATTTTAAGTAGATAGAACAATCTTTTCAACTTCTGCCTTCTACTTAATTCTGACATTCTCTTTGATAATGTCAGCTTTTCTGTAGTATTCACTGTTTTTTCAGCAATAAAATACTTTGGTTATTGATTATGCAGTTTTCTGTAATCCAAATATCTTATTCTGGCAATTATCTTGTCTGCTTTCAACGATTTATTTGGCGTATTTATGCCATATTCTACTTAATATTGACCTCTTACAGTAGGAAAATAAATCAAAATACAATGGCCTGTGAACAACCAACTAACCATACAAATTATAATTTTAATAGTCTACATTATTACACTGATTTTGTTTGTTAAATCCTATTATAAGGTTCAACAAGCGATACAGTGGTGGTCTTGTCAGCAATCTCTAAAACTCTTCCTAGAAGCAGAAAAAATTCGAGACGATTTATTACAAGAATCTTTTATAATTCGGCGGAGTTTAGAACTTCTACCAGTAGAGTCTAGGGAATTATCGACAAACAAAACTCAAGAATTTTTAAGAAAAATTGATAATTTTCATCAATCATTGGCTCAATTGAGCGATCGCTTATTTCCGGTATACCTTCAAGACAGTCTACCATTCGCTATTCAATCCCTATTGGAGCCTTGGCTTGTATCTTATTCACATATATATTTTCATATTGATTTACCCAGTGCTTGGCGACAAGAACCAACAGAACGTAGTTTAGTAATTTTAAGAGCTTTAGAAGAGTTACTAAAAATTACTCTTTCAGAAGCTTCAACACAAACTTCTATTTATATTAGATTAGAACAAAAAGCTAATTTAGGAAATTTATCGGTACAAATCAATTATCCTGATGTATCTACTCTTGTATTTTATAGAAACTTGCCAGAGTTAGATTATCTTTGTGAAAGTTTTAAATTTTTAACATCAGGTAAATGTGTTTGTCGAAGTAAAAATCTGAGCTTAAATTGCCAATTTTCTTGGTAATTGACAAGAATTTAGCTTTGTCGATTGTTTACTATCACATTTATTTAATTTTATATATATATAAATTTAAATTTACTACTTTTAACATAAGTGATTTTATTGGTGTAAATTAATAAACACAACACATAACACATAATAATTTACTCATAGTGGGGGGTATTAACTATGAGACAAGTTTTATCAAAAACAGCTTTACTAAAAATTCTCGTCATTGACGATCACGAATCAGTTGTAGGTGGAACTATTGATGTTTTGCGAAATAAATATCCAGATGCTGAGTTTATCACAGCTTTAACTGCTCAACAAGCGCTCTCTCAAGTATCAAGCATACAACCAGATCTTGTAGTTATGGATCTTTCTCTTCCAGAAAGCCCTGGCAAAATGGCACGACCGGAGACAGGTGTAAAATTACTGAGAACTTTAATGCAACATTATTCTAGCCTCAATATTGTAGTCCAAAGCGCTCATGTCAGAACATTGGTCAGAATTCGACCCGATATTGATGCTCATAAAGGGGGTTTTACTGTTGCAGATAAAAGTCTTGCTAGCCAGGAGATGTTAACTAGAGTAGATTGGGCGCTACAGGGATTAACTCACACCAAAGACATTAAAGGAATTCATTCTGGATTTGAGGTGAAACCGGAATGGCTAAGAGTGCTAACTCTTGCATTTGAGGAAGGATTAACAGATAAGGCAATTGCCGAGCGGATGTGTGTTGGCGAACGTATGGTGCGTCATTACTGGAGCAAATTGCAAGATGCTTTAGACGTTTATCCTGAAGAGGGAAAGAATATGCGAATTCAAACGGAAATGCGAGCAAGGGAAGAAGGATTAATAGATTAGTCATTGGTAGGGGCAGATTTTATTTATAATCTTTCACTGACATCGACAATTTATCTTTTAAACCCGCCCGTACTAGAGGCGGGTTTTGTTGATTATCTTGCTATTCAAACAGACAATTTATCTTCTAAACCCGCACAGCGCTTCTTTGGGCAACGCACTGGCTCCGTAAGGGCGCGCTGCCTCCCGTACAGTATTTAGTAGGGGCGAGTTGATTGTAGATATGTTGTCGTTAAAGACAGATTGCGGTTAACACCGCCTTACAGTAGTTAGTGATAGATAAATAATTTAAAAACTAACTTTTGACAGATGACAAAAGAAAACAATTATGCAGAGATTGTGGAGCAGAGTCAAAGAAGAATTCGCTATCTGGCGGGTAGGTATATTACCAGGAATGGCAGTAATTGGTCTGGTAATAATTGCCCGTTTGACTGGTTCCATGCAATCCTTAGAGTGGCTAGCCTTCGATAATTTTCTCCGTCTGCGTCCTGTTGAACTTATTGATGAACGTATTGTAATTGTTGGAATTAACGAACAAGATATTCGTAATCTCAGGAAATACCCCATACCAGATCGAGAAATTGCAGCATTACTTTATAAATTACATTCTTTGTCTCCTAGAGTCATTGGTTTAGATATTGTCAGGGATTTACCTGTAGAACCTGGGCATACTGAACTTGTTACTGCATTTAATCAAATCACAAATTTGATTGCGATTGAAAAAGTATTACCTGAGCAAATAGCCCCTCCGCCCACACTATCTGGTGAGCGAGTTTGTTTTACTGATCAAATTACAGATGCTGATGGCAAGTTGCGGCGAAGCTTGCTCGCAACACCAACACCGCAAGGTTATAAATTTTCTCTATCTCTTTGTTTGGCAAAAGCTTATTTAGCTTATGAAGGTTTGAGCTTAGAAAACGGTATTCGCGATCCTGATGCAATGAGGTTTGGTAAGACTGAGCTACCGAGGTTTTTTCCAAATTCTGGCGGATATATTAGATCCGATGCCGGTGGAGTGCAGGTGTTGCTTAATTTTCGTAGTGGCGCACAGCGATTTAGGATTTTATCTTTAAACGATATTAAAACGGAGAACTTTAAACCGGAGTGGATACGCGATCGCGTCGTCATTATTGGAATTACTGCCTCCAGTGTTAAAGACTTCATTACGACTTCTGCGGTTATATCAACCAAACCTGCTAGCGGACGAATTTTTGGAGTAGAAGTTCAAGCCCATGCTATTTCCCAAATTATCAGTGCAGTGCTTGATTCTAGAGCAATGTTGAATTCTTGGTCAGACTGCTGGGATTATATATGGATATTAGGCTGGGGTACCTTGGGAATTGCTTTAGCCAAACTTACCAAGTCTCCATACATAAATCTCTTCGCTGTCGGTGTTGCTGGCAGTAGTTTAATTATTATTAGTTACTTACTTCTTTTTTACTGGGGTTGGTGGGTTCCATTAATACCAGCAATACTGGTTTTAAGTTTGAATGGTATTGCAATGACTGCTTTATATCAATATGACCAAGCATTACGTTCTAGAATTGAAGCCCGTCAAGCCTTAATTGAGCGTACATTTGAAACTATTCACAACGGCCCTTTGCAAACTCTTGCTAAAGCATTAAAGCGTGTACGAGAAAAAGATGCAAGCGATGAAGTACCCATAACACTAGAAAAAGATTTGGAAAAATTAAACTATGAACTGCGAGGAATATATGAATTTTTACAACGAGAACCTCTATCTCAAGATAGAAGTCTTTATTTAGGAAATGGTTTATCTATAAGTTTGGAAGATCCTATTCATGCAGTTCTTTATCAAGTTTATAATCACACGCTAGAGCGAGAATTTCCATGCTTTAGTAGTTTGAAAGTAAAAATAGTAACATTCGATCCTATAGATGAACGCTGCTTGAGTATCGAACAAAAGCGTGGACTGTGTAGGTTTTTAGAGGAAGCCTTGTGCAATGTGGGCAAGCACGCTATAGGTGTAACTCGTCTAGAGGTTAGTTACACTAAAAACGAAGGCTGGTACACTCTGAAAATTATTGATGATGGCTTAGGAATAGTTTCTTATCGAGAAGGTCGGGGAACACAACAATTTAGAAATTTGGCTAGACAATTGAAAGGAAAATTTACGCGATTGCCCCTTTCTCCTAGAGGAACTCTGTGTGAATTATCTTGGCCAGTGACTAAGTTCTTCCTTTGGAGAGTTTTTTAGTAAAATTTAGTTGTATCACTTAATAATTACTTAATATTAATTTAATATTAAATTAATTTTTTGGCTATAAAAAACTTTGCATTCTATTTACTGGTAAAGTTAACAAAATGTAGTTAAGTAAATATTATAGTGCAATCAAAAATCTAAAAAAAAATCTAAAAATTTATACTGCGGATTGAATGTGAAATTGAATTCAGATATTTAGTTGTGACTACGGAGTGAAAAAAATTAGTCCTTATTTGCTAAACATTAAAGAGAATGAGATTTGAAAAGCACAATTGCAACTTCACAAAAACTTATTTCTGTATATGTAAAATTTTTATCATAAAACTTCAATAAGGCAAAAGTGATTATACTGGCAAATAAAAATTAGATACAAATTCTAGATAGCAAAATTCCATAAAAATTAATGTATTTTTCTGTAAAATAAAAGGCTAAAATCAGAAATGTATTGAGACGTTTCTAGTAATACAATATATGGTAAATAGTTCTTTAACCCTCTATAGTTACTTCTATCAAAGTGCTATATGTACTGCTCATATGCAAGAATCTTGTCAATCATAATCACAACCAAGCAATTTAAAGAATAATTCTTGAGTGTGAATATCCAACAGTAGATTCAACAAGCTTGTAGTAGTAGAACCGGTTTGTTATCTGACTAGAGTAATCAAAGAGGGTAAATTTATAAACCTTTTATTGATAACTTTCTAGTGCAATGCCAGAGGGAAAGATGATGATTCGCAGAAAGTGGCTCTTGCACAAATCTTTTAATCCCAGGGTTTTATTGGTTAGTGCTTTGACAATAACGCTTTCGTTGACTCAGGTGACGTTAGCTGCCTATCAACCACCGCGTGATCAAAAATCGCCAAGTGGATACACAGACTCATCAGGAACAAGAGGAAGGTGCAAGGCTTCCCAAGCTACGTCTTTAAGACTACTTGCTCCTGTCACTCACGTTGGGCAGACTACTTCATCTCACCCAACCTTTGCTTGGTTGCTACCCAGTCAAGAAAAAATACCACTCGAATTTACGCTTTATAAAATAGATAACAATGACCAGCTCAATTTGGCTTACAAGTTGGAAGTGCAGAGTTCTCCTGGCATCATGAAGTTATCTCTACCACAAACTTTACCAGGTTTAACTGCCGATCAAAGATATTTATGGCAAGTAGAAGTCTTGTGTAATCGCAACCGTCCATCACACAATCTAGTTGCTAGGGCAGAACTTGATATTGTAGCAATGCCACCAAATTTGAAAAATCTACTAGCTCGCAGTCAAAATCGCTTGCAAAGAGCTAGCCTGTATGCCGAAGCTGGTATGTGGTATGACGCACTAGCCGAAGCTCTAGATTGCAGCAAAGGAGAATTGGGAAAAGTGGCAACTAGTTTGCTGCAAGACCTTGCTAATTTAGAAAAACCATCCAAAGATGGGATTTCTCTAGGCATACCTTAGCTCATTACTTAGTTGTTGCTCAATTGCGGTATCAAGCGGGATGCCCAGATGCCCCCTTTAATTTCCTTCTGCCCTCTGCCAAATAACTTCTGCCTTCTTCAATACTGCTTGCAGCAGAAGAAATGCGATCGCATGATGACTGTAATATCACTACAAATAGGTAGGCTTTTATCCAGTTGAACCATAAAAAGCTTCTATTGCTAGCCTTACTGCACCTACATAGCTAGTGTGCCAGTTGCGTAAGTTACACACTGATTGTAAGAAACCTATCTAAAAGTAGATTTCGCTAGGTTCTGATCAAGTACTACTGTGGGATGGAACTCTGTGAATGCAGATGCGAATACAGAAATAGTATTCTCAAAAAGCTAGAATGCTAAACAAACAAATCAAGTTGAAGTGGCAAAAGACTAGCAAGTTAAATCTCATCTCTAGTCTTCGCGCACGTTTGTTTCTACTGGTTTTTTTATCCATATTCCCGGCATTGGGAATGATTGTTTACACGGCTTTAGAACAACGGCGCTCGGCAATAGCAGAGGTGCAAAAACAGGCACTACAGCTTGTAAACTTAGTAGCTAGCAATCAAACCCAAGCCAGTGAGGGAACAAAACAACTGCTGATCATATTGTCCCAACTTCCTGAACTGCGCGAGGATAATACAGCCGAGTGCGATCGCCTACTAGCAAACTTGCTCAAGCAATATTCTGCCTACGATAGTCTTAGCGTATTAAATACTGATGGAAAGACTGTATGCAGTGCTGAACCTGCTCGCAAACAAATTAATTTAGCGCAAGAGAGCAGTTTTCAACGTGCCTTAAAAACTCGAAAATTTGCAGTCGGTGACTACCAAATTGATCGAGTCAGTAAAAAAGGGATTATTAACTACGCTTATCCTATCCTCGATCATACAGGCCAGGTTCAACTTATTGCGATCGCTGCATTGAATTTAGCTTGGTTAAACCAGCTAGCGATGCAAGTTCAGTTACCTGAAAATTCGGTGCTGAGTGTAGTTGATCGCCAAGGTACGCTATTAGTTCGCTATCCAGAACCTCAAAAATGGGTAGGAAAAACTTTGCCCAAAGAAACGTTCAACAAGATGGTGCAAACCCAGGAAAAAGGCGCTGCTCAGATAATTAGCCTTGATGGTGTTCCACGTATCTTCACACTAATAGCAGTAAATGATGTATTGTCGAATACAAATTATTACGTTGGCATCGGTTTTCCTCCTGCAGCTGTTTATTCTCAAGTAAATGGGCATTTAGCATGGAACCTAACAGCGCTGGGAGTTGTTGCTGTCTTAGGGTTAATTGGTGCTTGGGTAGGAGGAGATATATTATTTTTGCGACAAGTAAAGTCTCTTGTACATTCAACACAACAACTAAAGAACGGTAACCTTAGTACCCGTAGCGAATTAACCGATCAAGACAACGAATTAGGTTTAATTGCTCGTGCTTTTAATGACATAGCAGAAGTACTTGAGCAGCAAGTTAACGAATTAAAAACATTATTTGATTTTATTCCCGTTGGGATCGCGATCACAGAAGATCCAAATTGTCATTACATTCATTTAAACTCTACTGCTGCAAAGTTATTTAGATTACCGTTTGACGCTGATGGTTGTAAAATCTCAAGTCAATGTCTACAAGCTTCTCCATCCAAGCTATATCATCAAAGTCAAGAAATACTAACTGACAAACAGCCTTTACAATACGCCGTTACCCAAGGCGTGAAAGTTAAAGACGTAGAACTTGATTTAGTCCATGAGGATGGGACATTAATTACCTTACTTTGCTATGCAGCACCTCTTTTCAATCAAAATGGTCAATCCAAAGGAGGAATTTGCGTTTTTCTGGATATTAGCGAGTGCAAGCATACGCAGCAAAGGTGTGAGCAAATACTAAAACGAGAACAAACAATCCGTGCCGAAGCCGAAGCCGCAATTCGTGTTAAAGAAGAATTTCTTAGTGTTGTTTCTCATGAGTTGCGCTCACCCCTAAACCCAATCATCGGTTGGGTACAACTTCTCAAATCACGTAAGTTTGATGAGAAAACTACTGCCTGTGCTCTAGATACCATAGAACGCAACGCCTTGTTACAAGCACAACTCGTGGAAGACTTGTTAAATCTCTCCCACACCTTACGTGGCAACATGGTTTTAAAAGTTGCTCCAGTTGATATAGTAACTATAATTAATACCGCAATAGAAAGCATCCGAGTCGCAGCACAAGCTAAGAACATTACCATTAAAACTCAGTTTGAGTTGAATACAGGCTTAGTATCAGCAGATATCAGTTGTTTGCAGCAAGTTTTTTGGAATCTACTCTCCAACGCAGTTAAGTTTACACCTAGTGGAGGCAAAGTAGAAGTTATATTTAATACAGTAGATGCAATGGTGCAAATACAGGTTAAAGATACAGGCAAAGGCATTGCTCCTAAATTTCTACCCCATGTATTTGAGTACTTTCGACAAGAAAATAGTGCTACAAATCGTGAATTCGGCGGATTGGGGCTAGGATTAGCTCTAGCTCGCTATTTTACAGAATTACATGGCGGTTCCATCCAAGCACATAGTCTTGGAGTTGGGCAAGGAGCAACATTTACAGTCAAGTTGCCATTGTTGCAGCGTCAGCAAAGAGAGTGGGAGTTAAGAATAGAAAAACAAGTTGAGCAAGCCTCGATTTTAGAGGAATCATTTCGGAGATGGAGCAGATATAGAGTATAAGCTTTTGTGTTTAGTCAGTAGGGTGCGTGATCACAAAGTGCAACGCACCAATGATGAGTGTATTCGATTGCTTCTAAAAATACGCTCAATATTCCGACACCATAGAAGGGTGCAGCTATACAAATCAAGCCTGTATAGGCTAGTTAAGTTTATTACTATTGCTAAATTCTCTACTTGACTTTGGGCGATCGCAATTCTATTGTTGGATAGCTCGTACAGACGGGCTGAGTACAGCTTTAAAAAAACTCTGCGTATCTTTTCGTTGTACTCTTCTATGCTCTCTGCATTTAAAAACACCACGGTTCTGGCTTAAATACTTGGAATTGCACTAAACTGAGGCTACAGATTTTCTGTTGAGCTTTATTTTCTCAGTAATATCTACTATTACATTTAAGAAGGGAGAATTTGCAGAAGTTGTTAAACTTAAATTTTTAATAGTCAAAAATAAAGTATGAATGTAGCGACTACCGTAAATCTAAATATACGAGTATTATTGCTTACTCTTAGATGTTAAGTAGGTGAACATAATTAAACGTAAAATGCTCATCGCCAGATACTAGATATGATAAGCTTTTTACCCTTCGGGTACTCTACCTTGAAGCCGCCTTCGGCGTCTACGCCACTTCACGCCAGTCGCTACAAGTCGGCACTAGACGTGTTCGCCGTCAGGCGTTGCGTTAGCTAGCGGCTTCCCTCCGGGTAGCCGCAAGGGCGCGCTGGCTCACCACCGCAGTGGCTCACCTCCTGCCTTCTACTTAAAAGTGCGGAAAATCAATGATTTATCTGAGATTTTTTAATCAGGAGTTAATATGAAAAGTGATATAGCAGTAGAACAATTGCGTCGCTATCAAGAGTATGGGGAATCTATCCTACAAAGCCTAGAACTAGTATCACAAAACCCGCCTCCTCAAGAAAGCTGGATTCCCACAAGTATTAATGAAAACATCCGTTATCTGCAACAGTCTGCTCAAAGAGTAGTAGAACTTGCCTCCTCACCGGTGAAAATTGGGATCATGGGAGAATTCAGTAGTGGCAAAACTTTGCTACTTGGTAGTTTAATTGGCTATGCCGATGCTTTGCCAGTGAGCGAAACACCAACTACAGGTAACGTCACGGCTATTCACCTGCATCAACAACCAAACTTACAAACAACCCAAATTAGCAAGTTTACAGTAGAGTATTTATCTCATGAAGGGGTGAAAGAGTGTCTGCGTTTTATGCTCAAGGAAGCGGAAGTACGGGCAAAAGCAGCAGATATACCTTCGACAGAAATTATGCCCCTGCAAAATTTACACCCGACAACGGCTGTGGATATTAACGGTATCCTGAGATGGTGCGAGCAAGTCTGGAATCAAACGCAAAGTTTAGAATTACGCTCATTACTGCGAGAACTAGTTGGATTTTTGCGTACGTATAGCGCCTACGGTAAAGAAATTTGCGGTAAGAGTTATCAGATAGATCATATTACAGCCAAAAAAGGGCTGAGACTAGCTGAACCACCCATGAATATTTTGGAACTCAACTTTGCACAACTACCGCCTCCTCCCATGCCTTGGGAAAGTTTTGCCCAGCCTACAGCAATAGATTTGCAGAAGAGTTTTTCTTTGATTCGGCGTATTGATGTCACGGTTGAGGTAGCAAAGCAAGTCTGGGATTTATCTGGGTTGCAAGGAACAAATGAGTTTATACTTTTAGACTTTCCGGGATTGGGTTCTGCGGATTCTGGCGTGCGAGATGCTTTTTTATCGTTGCGAGAACTAGCAGATGTACAAACTATCTTGTTGCTGTTGAATGGCAGATATCCTGGTGGGGCGATCGCTTCCAAAATTCGCACGATGCTGGAACGAGATAAAGGACAAGATTTAAGAGATAGAATAATCGTTGGCGTAGGGCGTTTCAATCAACTGCCTCTGACTTTGAGTGATGAACGAGCGATTGATGAACTTGTAGATGAGCCGTTACTTTCAGAAGAAGCAGTCTTAGAACGATTAGGCATCCTTCAACTTACCATTGCCAGTGCCAGTAACTTAACCACAGAGAAAAAAAATATTGTTTTGCTATCGCAACTTTATGGTTTAACTAAACTTGCCGAACTCTCTTCACTAGTGCAAGTTTCCTCTCCAGAATTTTTACCCGAACTGGATCTGCCCAATAAATTTCAGGAAGTAGAACTGCGAGAGAAATGGGAGCAATTAAGTAAAATGCTACCTACTTCTAGCACCCTGCACAAACAACTCAGCGACTATGTTGAAGATGGAGGAATGAGCCGATTGCGATCGCTACTGAGGGATCATGTGGCACAGCATGGCATGAAACAACTTGTGGAAGATACCAAAAGGGCTGCTGAAGCTTTACGCAAACAACAGAATCACCTTAAAACTCTCTTAGAAGAAATTCCATCATATATTCCTGTCCAAGAAAACCCTGCTTTTCTCAACTTAAGAGAAGCAATTGAAAATATAGTAACTATCTATAGACAATTTCAAACGGATTTAGAAAAACAGCCCATTTTACACAACCGTAACGGTATAGCTGTGAGTGATGTAGTTAAAGACGAACTCACTAATAAAATCTTCTTTGATTGGAGTGAATGGACATTGCTGTTTGATCGAACTAAAAATGGCACGATCGCCCTCAGCAAAAGCGAAAGTTTTTTTGACGACGAAGAGATAGAAGATTCCATCCCTACCAAAAGCGACGATTTTTATCCGGCATTTGTGCAAACTGTTCAGGAAATGCAAGTTTTTGCCCACGATCGCACAAAAGAGGCAGTCACAGATTTGTTTAGCAAATTGTCACAAGAAGTAGCGAGCGATCGCAACAAAGTCAATGCAATGATACTACCAGAGATGGAACAGTATATTCAGGAAAACTTTGGTAAAAACCAACTCCGCCTCTTTCGCAACCTTTTGCGGGCAATTGAGCCAGCGAATAAATGGCAAAAATTGATTATCGAACACAGTGGGCTAGCTGGCGGTACTCTCTCCATCAACGCCGATGCCTTATTTCCCCTAGCACGCAAAGATGACAGACATCCAAACGGTCAAATTTTTGATTGGAGTCCTGATAAAAAATCTCCAGTTCCCCCTAGACCATTTAATCATCAAATTGCTGTTTTGCGATTGCGTGACGAAATTACAGCCAGTGCTGGTTTGCACCTTGTTCAATACGTGAGCCAGTTAACGAAACAGGTGAAACAGTCATTTTCGAGAGCATTGAAGGAGATTGTAGACAGTCTCCAAGAATTGTTGAAATCCAAACACGAACCTTTACTGCGATATATTGCTGCTGCTGAAGAACGCAACTCAGGATCTACCCCTGCTTGGTTGGAGACGCTTTCTCAAGTTGCGACACTTTCCGAGCCAGGTGAAGTTTAATCTTTGTGTCTTTGTAATTAAAAAAATAAACCACAAAGAACACAAAGTACGCAAAGAATAATTAAGAAAAGCAGTTATTTTGTATTTCTTCTTCGTGTCCTACCCTTACGGGTAGACACGTAGACGGACGTAGTCCGGCTTCAAGGTAGAGTAGTGGCTTCTGTAGACGGGCTTTGCCCGGCTTCCCGTAGGGTAAGTAGCCGCTCCGCGTCTAATGTGCACTTTGTGGTTTGTTAAATAAATTTAGGACTGTAATTAGAATTTGAGGCTAATTTAAAATGCCCGTCAAAATTGAACTTTTTAATCGCTATCAACTGCGTACTCATCAAAACGATCCATCGCTATTGCTTCTGCCAGCAATTGAAATCAAACCAATTCCCAGTCTCAACTTACCCTATATCTCTCGAATTAATATCTCTGTAAGCGGTTTGCCAAAAGACTTAGCAGCACAGATGCAAGCGGCGTATAAAAGTGTAGACTTTGGCACTAATAGACTCTTAAAACTTGCTACACCCCAAAGATTGCGGCAAAGTGATTGTCGCTGGAATCAACCTTTACCACCAGGTGTCAACTGCACTTTACAGGTAACTGTGGAGTACTTTGACTCTGACGAAATGGATCAACCAAATTTGTCTAGCAGCAAACGTACTCTCGCGGAATGTAATATCTGGACTTATCCAATTAAAGATTATTCCCTGAAAGAACCGTTAATGACTTTTACAGAATTTACAGATTCAGTCTTAAACCCACTTAAGAGTACAGCATCTCCACCACCACCAGAAACGGAATTAGCACCAGAAAATCAAAAGTCAGAAATTACCTATCCTGGCTGGTTTGCTATTGATTTTGGTACTTCTAACTCTACTGTCACACTTTACGATCCCAAAGTGATTGTTACGCCCCACAGTTTGCCCAGCGAACAAGAATTAAAGTTACGCGATCGCCTCTCGGCATGGATAACTCAGCGCCCTGTAGATGATGTGCTTGGCGTAAGTCGCGAGGCTTGGGTGCAAGAGTGGCAAAGATTTTTGGCAGAAGTTAGTAAAAATTTGCAAGACAATACTGTAAATTTACGTAATTTACATGGCGAGAACTTTTTGGAAGCAATTCGGCAGATAGAAATTGCCCTCAGCAAGCGTCTGCCTTGGTTTCGTCGTGCCGCTAGCAGGCGCTTAAACCAAATTTATCACGAAGTTTTTCGCGTTCCCGCTTTAGAGTGGCAAAGTTTGATACCAGTAGAATTGGATAAAACTCGCCGTTTGAGTGAAATTCCGAGTGAGTTAGAAGTTATTAGTCTCGAACCAACTTTACCAACAGATGATCCAGCCAAAGTTAAAGTTAGCTTGGGCGAACAAGCAAAACAGCACCGACTCGATACTATTAGGCTAGGGGAAGAAATTGGCGGTAGGTTCTTGCATTCACCGAAGCGCTATTTTGGGCAAGAACGTTCTTTCCCAATAACTCTTAACGGCAAAGAAGATAATATTCCTGTGAATAAGCTCCTGCAAGCAGCTTATGCTCAATTGATGAATTTAACAGAAGAATACCGCCAGCGATCGCTCAAATGTTCCCAAGGTAAATTTTATCGGGCGGTTGTGACTTATCCAACAATAGCTTCACCATTTGTGCGTCGAGAAATCGAGCAATTGGTAAAACAATTAGATATTGAAGATGTGCAGATGGCTTACGATGAAGCTGTCTCGGTAGCAATATTCTTTTTGTGGCGAGAATTTGGCGGTGACTTGAACTTGGGGATTGAGTCTTTTAAAACTCGCTGCCGTCAAGATGGAGACAGATGGTGGCAAAATGTCTTGGTGTTAGATATTGGCGGCGGAACTACTGACTTGGCATTGATTCGCCTCGCCTTAGAAGAAATCAATCCCTTCGAGCCTGGTGAAGAAAGAGGTGATGGCGGACGCTATTATAAACTTACGCCAAAACTGTTGGGTTCTTCCGGTCATTTGCAATTGGGTGGCGAGCTGATTACGCTGCGGTTATTTCTGCTGTTGAAGGCAGCGATCGCCGAT
Source organism: Chlorogloeopsis sp. ULAP01 (assembly GCF_030381805.1). Classification (NCBI taxonomy): domain Bacteria; kingdom Bacillati; phylum Cyanobacteriota; class Cyanophyceae; order Nostocales; family Chlorogloeopsidaceae; genus Chlorogloeopsis; species Chlorogloeopsis sp. ULAP01. Next base: position 49,204 of record NZ_JAUDRH010000009.1, on the reverse strand, counting down.
TGTTTGTTAAGTGCAATTGCTGAAGATATTTTGCCCAAAGATGTATTAAAAGTACAGCCAGAAGAATTAAGCGATCGCTTTCTTGAGAACAGTAAATTTCAAAAAGGTTCGCTGTTAGCCTGCGTAGATAACGAGATCCGCGAAGGGGAAGCTTACAAAGAAGCTTTAAATGATGCGGAAAAAGTTTTGCCCACTCGTTGGAAGAACGCACCTTCTCGCGCCCAAAATTTTTACAGTTTGTGGGAATATGCTGAAGCTGCCAAAATTACACTCGGACAAAAACACAATACACCAGATGCATCGGTATTTATCCTAGATGGGCAAAAAATTTCAGAACTCCTAGCACAACATGACATATACTTGCCCAGTAGTGTAATTGATAGCCTCAGCGTCACACTCACAGTCGAACAATTTGAAAAAGCAGTAGCACCCGTTGTACGTGAAGCCATTGGTATTGCCCAAGGATTAATCGAAAATGCCTTAAAAAACCAATCAGAAACAGTAGATTGGTTAATTCTCTCTGGCAAAACTTGCAATTTAGAATTAGTTGAACGTGAACTTTATCGAGTATTTAGCAAGTCTGATTATTTTGTTTGGAACGAAGAACGTGTTACCTTTGAACCCGAATATACTAAGTTAGCAACTTCAGCAGGAGCTTGTTTTGCTGAAAAACTTCGACAATTAAGTTTCGCTCCCCAACAAGCAAAAGAACTGCTTCGCAAAGGAGCCAACCAATTATATATAGATGTCAAAAACCTATTTTATTTTCTTCCCTGCTCCTTTGTACGGGAAGTAATTGGCGGTAGCCCCGATCCAATTTTTCATGCCGGGCAAGAACTATATCAACTCCAAGCCGGAGATGCGATGGCAAAGTTTCGTAGTCGCTGGTTGGGAATGCAATTAACTAATAATATCAGGCGTCAAGACTTTGAGAATATGAAACTCCAGCTTTGGGGTAGCTACAATGGTGATGCCTTGATGAAAAAGCTAGGCATAAACGAGGAAGATTTTAAGAACTCCATTCAAATTCAGTTTGAAATTAATCAAAAATTAGATATTGACTTATTACTTTGTCGGGGTAATCCCCATTACCTCATTTCTAGAAACATTCCTTACCTTGATGCAGCTAAAGCTATAGGCGTACCAGCATTGATTTCCAGTGATGTTAGGGTAATATGCGATATTGCAGTCAATGTTGCTGAATCTGCTAGTGTTCTTAAAACAGATGCTCACACTGTAGTATTTGCGGCGGAAACAGACTACAGCAAAGATTTACAAGTTTTTCGCGATTCTGATGGTGGCATACAACAAAGCATGGGTTTAATTGCAGAGTTACCTCCATTTCCTGCCAGTGGCAAACATAGTTTTTACTTCCAATTTCGTAATCCAGAATCGAATAAATGGGAATTAATTGGCGAATTACCACAACCAGAAGTCAAAACCGAATATCCCTGCAAATATTATGCCTCTGTTAACGAGCAAGGTCTATTAAGAGTTCATGCCTTTGAAGTGCCTTATTGGACATCACTAAATCCTGAATGCCTCAAGCAAGAGGGTTGTGTTTTTCGAGACTCTTTGCAAGCACAATCAAATAATGTTGAGACAGAACGCGATCCATTTTGTGGATTGCATTGATTGCACAGTTGCTCCATTGCCGTAAGCGATCACTATTTTTTAAACCTTGTCAGTAACGCACCGCAATCTGGTGGTGCGTTACGGCTAATTCTAATTCTTTTATACTCTCAAATTTTTGCATAGCCGTAATACCAATTCCAACATCCCCTTCAACCCTCCTTTGCGGTACCGTCGCAACCAATCTTGTACAGTCACTCGATGCCCACCGAGTAACTGAGCTGCTTGCTGTACCGTTTGTGCTTGTTCAGTTTTGAGCAGATACAGCAGTTGAACCCGTTCTTTGCCAGATGCCGTTTTCTGCTGTTTGAGCAGGTGTTTGAGTTCCTCTTCACTTTCGGTGATCTCTAGTTTGTACACTCCTGCCATCTTTGTTGCTTGAACTCGCTATAAGTTTTATACTATCTATAGCTCTACTTTGAAGAATTGGTGTAACATAGCCATATCCCACCTCATAATCTCTTGAACTAGTGAACTTTCCAACACAAAGGTGGCAAAAAATGCCAATATCGTCTCTAGTTGATTTAACTTTTCATCCGCACGTAAAATTCGTAGTGCTTTCAATTATTGCTTCGCGCTTCTAGCCCATCTGCTTTTAAGCTCAATCATCTCGTAAATCTCGACTGCGATGGTTCGATTAACTACTAAGCGCTTCCAACCAAGATTGCAAATCAGCTAGACTGGTAAAGTTTAACAGTGCTACACTCAAATCTTCGAGAACAGTTAGGGGTAAGTTGGATATTTGCGATCGCGTTCATCCTAAAAGTTCTTCAAACCATTTAGTCACAAAACCAGCATTTGCATTTTCTGGTGGATTTGTCAATAGCTCAAATAGTAAACTGGGAGATTGTTGAAATAGCTTATAAAGAATTCAGTCTCGCCACATGAAGAGTTATCAGGAATGCTTATTCGTAACTTTTTATCACTTTTTTGTATATATTTCAGCAAATTTACTAATAATTGCCTAATTGGGATAAAATTTTACCGTTTTTGGATAGACTTAGATATCAAGAACATAGTAGTATTTATGTATTTTGTTAACTGCTATTTAAGCTAAATAAAACATAAGTCTTGAATTTTTAGTTGTTATAATGATATCAAAACCACTTCAAACAACCAAGAAACATTCTCCCCTTCAACGTTTACTTAACTACGGACAAAATTATCGCTCACAAATTTATCAGGCCTCGACCTATTCTATTATTAATACAATCTTAGATTTAGCCCCACCTTGGTTAATCGGTGTTGCTGTAGATATATTAGTACAGCAACAAAATTCCTTCATAGGTAAATTAGGAATTAGAGATGTATTATGGCAATTTGTTTTACTTTCACTAATCACCGTGATTGTTTGGATATTTGAATCGCTTTCTCAGTATGCCTATGACAGGCTTTGGCGGAATTTAGCCCAAAATATCCAACATAATTTACGCCTAGATGCCTACAATCATTTACAACATTTAGAGTCAGCTTATTTTGAAGACAGTAGTACAGGTGGCTTGATGTCTATTTTGAGTGATGATATCAACCAACTGGAAGATTTTTTAAATGGAGGAGCAAATGAAATTATTCAAGTTACTACTTCATTCATAATTTTAATTGGTGGTGCACTCTTTATTTTACCTCCTAGCATCACCATAGCAGCAATGTTGCCAATGCCATTTATTCTCTGGGGTTCTCTGGTATATCAAAGACGTCTCGAACCTCGTTATGCTGATGTCAGAGAAAAAGTCAGTTTTCTGAACTCTCGTTTAGCAAATAATATCAGTGGAATTAGTACAATTAAAAGTTATACTGCTGAAAATTATGAGAGTGCAAGATTAGCAAATGAAAGTGAGGCTTATAAAAAAAGTAACGCCAAAGCAATTAAACTTTCTGCTGCATTTATACCCGTAATTAGAATGTTAGTTTTAGTCGGATTCACGGCTTTATTATTTTTGGGAGGGATGGCAGCATATGCAGGAAGAATATCTATAGGTAATTATAGTGTTTTATTGGTTTTAGTACAAAGGTTATTGTGGCCATTGGTATTTTTAGGAGAAACTTTTGATAGATATCAACGGGCAATGGCTTCTACAAAGCGCGTTATGGATTTGTTAGATACTCCCATCCAAATTACGACAGGAGATATACCTTTAGTTGTTGAAAAAGTACGGGGTGAAGTTGAATTTAAAAATGTTACTTTTGCCTATCAAAATCGTGAAACAATAATTAAGAATTTATCTTTGCATATTCCTGCCGGAAAAACTATTGCTATTGTTGGTTCAACTGGTTCGGGTAAAAGCACATTAGTTAAATTATTACTGCGTTTTTATGATACTTCTAACGGTGTAATTACTATTGATGGAATTGATATTCAAAAATTGAATTTATCTAATTTGCGTCGTAGCATTGGTTTAGTGAGTCAAGATGTATTTTTATTTCATGGTACAGTAGCAGAAAATATTGCCTACGGTACTTTTGATGCTACAGATGAAGCGATTATCAATGCTGCAAAAATAGCTGAAGCCCATGATTTTATTATGCGGCTTCCTCAAGGTTATGAAACAATAGTCGGGGAACGAGGACAAAAGTTATCTGGGGGACAACGCCAACGTATTGCTATAGCCAGAGCAGTTGTCAAAGATCCACCGATTTTGATTTTAGACGAGGCGACATCTGCGGTGGATAACGAGACAGAAGCAGCGATTCAGCGCTCTTTAGACAAGATTACTGTGAATAGAACTACTATTGCGATCGCTCATCGTCTTTCCACGATTCGCAACAGTCATTGCATATGTGTGATGGATAATGGTCAAATTGTTGAGCAAGGTACGCATGAGGAATTACTAGCGCTTGATGGTATCTATGCAGGATTTTGGCGTGTACAAACCGGGATTCATTAATGCGCAAGAGGGTGTAAGGGTGTAGGGGAGCCACTACGGTGGCGAGACAGCGCGTTGCCTCCTAAATTTATTTATGGAGACAAATAAACGCATAGCAACTTTATTAAATCCCCCGAATTCATTCGCGAGGATTCTCCTTCCCTCTGCCTTATAATAACTGTAATTTTACTAACTGTGTCACAGTAGCCTGACATGAAAAGCTTTTGGACAATTTGGTTGCCTAAGAGACTAAAAATCATCGTGATTTTACTGTTAGTTTTGTGGCTTTTGCTAGTGGTATTTGCCACCTATATTGTCCGTCAATCTTTTCCGAAAGAAAGTGGCACAATACAACTACCTGGAATTAAAGCAGAGGTTACTGTTCGGCGCGATCAATGGGGAATCCCTCACATTTTTGCTACTAATTCCCACGATCTGTTCTTAGCACAGGGTTACATACACGCTCAAGACCGCTTTTGGCAAATGGACTTTTGGCGACACATTGGTTCTGGACGGTTGGCAGAAATGTTTGGTTCTTCCCAAGTGGATACTGACAGATATCTGCGGACAATGGGTTGGGCAAAGGTGGTGCAACAAGAAATACAGCAAATGGATGCACAGATGAAAGCGAATCTGCAAGCTTATGCTGATGGTGTCAATGCCTATATCAAACAGCGTCAAGGCAGCGCCCTAAGTTTAGAATACGCAGTCCTCAAGCTTCTCAATCCTGGGTATAAACCGGAACCTTGGCAACCGCTATACTCCCTAACTTGGGGTAAAGTAATGGCTTACGATTTGGGTAGAAATTTGGATCGCGAAATAGAACGCGCTATCTTGCTTAAAACCCTCACTTCTGCTCAGTTAGAAGAACTTTTTCCGCCTTACCCTGAAAGTTTGCCGACTATTTTACCTAGGTTGAAATATGAAAGAGAACCCAAACAAGCCAGACAACAGTTGGAAACCACTAGCCACTATTCTGTAGATGTTGTTGCAAAAGCTGTAGAACCAATTACCGAACCAATGTTAGCTCTAGAAAAACTAATCGGCTCAACAGGAGTAGGAATTGGCTCGAATAGTTGGGTTATATCTGGGAAGCGCACGGCTACAGGCAAACCTATATTGGCAAACGATCCTCACCTAGCTGCGCAAATGCCCTCTATTTGGTATGAGGTTGGTTTGCACTGTACACCCAAAAGTAAAGAGTGTCCTTATGACGTGACTGGCTTCTCCTTCGCAGGAATGCTAGGGGTAATTATCGGTCATAATGATCGCATTGCTTGGGGTGTCACGAATGTCCAATCTGATGTCATGGATTTGTACATCGAAAAAGTCAACCCAAACAACCCCAATCAGTATGAGGTGAATGGTAAATGGGTAGATATGCAACTTGTGAAACAAACAATTCAAGTTGCAGGTAGCGAGCCGATTGTTCAAACGGTTCGTTATACCAGACACGGGCCGATTCTTTCGGATGTCTCACCTAATTTGAATCAATTTAATTCAACTCAGCACTTTAATTTACCACAGAACTATGCAGTTGCTCTGCGCTGGACAGCTCTAGAACCATCCAAACTTGCCTATGCAATTGCCCAACTCAATAGTGCTCAAAACTGGCAGGAGTTCCGCACTGCTGCTAGCAATTTTGATGTTCCTGCTCAAAATCTAGTTTTTGCTGACATAGATGGCAATATTGGCTACCAGTTACCAGGTAAATACCCTGAACGTGCAAAAGGAGATGGACGCTATCCAGTTCCTGGTTGGACAGATGAATACGAGTGGCAAGGTTATGTTAATTTTGAGGATTTACCCCAAAGTTTCAATCCGTCTCAAGGTTACATTGCTACCGCCAATAATTCAGTAGCGAGTGAATATCCCTACGTAATTACTAAAGACTGGGTTTATGGCTACCGGGCAAAACGCATTGTGGAGATGATAGAACAGCAAACTCAGCCTTTATCTGTTAACGATGTACAGCAGATGCAAGGTGATGATCGCAATTTAAATGCTCAGACGCTAGTACCACTACTGCAATCTCTCTCTTTCAATGCTTCCCAACTGCAAGCAGCTCAAAAACTGTTGCAAGATTGGGATTTGCAGTTAGGAATGGCATCACCGGCTGCGGCTTTATTTGAGAGTTTCTGGAAGCATTTGCTAGCCGATACATTCCATGATCAACTGCCTCAAAAGTACTTTCCTGATGGAGGCGATCGCTGGTATGCTGTGGTGGAAAATTTAGTTAAACAGCCTAATAGTATATGGTGGGATAATAGCAAAACTCCTACAACTGAAAACCGCGACTATGTTCTGCGGCAAGCTTTCACAGAAGCAGTAGCAGAGCTAGAACAAATTCAAGGCAAAGACTTTAAAAATTGGAACTGGGGCAAACTACATACTATTACTTTTGTAAATGCTACTTTAGGCAAATCTGGGGTGGCACCGATTGAAGCTTTATTTAATCGTGGTTCTTTTACCACTGCGGGCAATGGGGAAACCGTCAATGCTAACCGATGGAGGGCAAATAAATCTTCTTTTCAGGTGACTGAGATTCCTTCAATGCGGATGATAGTTGATATAGCAAATTTGGATAACTCATTAGCCATTCACGCTCCTGGGCAGTCTGGACACGCTTTTCACAAGCACTACACTGATATGATTGCTCCTTGGAGCAAAATTGAATATCATCCAATGCTGTGGGCGAACAAGAGTATTGCAACAAAGACTACTGCCACACTCAAGCTAGTTCCGAAATAGTTGCTCAATCTTCACTCCCTATCACCTGCAAAGATGATTATGCGATCGCTCTTTTATCTAATTTTTCTAGAAGAGATTATGACAACTAAATATTATGTTTGATAAGTTGCCTTTGTGAATTGCATTCACCAGGATACATGGAAATACCTCTTCACCTGTTCCCCCAACGCTATTTTCAAGATAGAGTCGTGAATTATAAACAAAACATTAAATAAGCTAGTGAAAATTGTGCTACATTACGTGAAATTAACAACGTAAAAATCCGTACAAATTAAAAATTTTTTCATTGTTGATCCGGAAATCAGTGTTTTTCACATGATGGAATAAATAAAGGGCTAAGATGGCTTACCGAGTTCATCTCTACTTTTATGCGTAATACTACGGTAATAAGTCTCTGGTATCTTGCCATTTTCACTATCCATAGTTAATATAGACCCGGTAATAACGGCGTAGTCTTTACAGACAGTAATTATACGTAGTACCTATAAATTATTTAAATTCTAAAATTGAGGTAAGTACAATGACTGCTACACAAATTGACCTAAATAAACAAGAACGCAAAACCACCAAGAAGAAACAAGCTTATCGTAACATGGATATTGGCACTCCTTTACGACCAGTGCGTCAACGTCCCAAACAGCAAGAGCATGAGGTTCTCAACGACTGGTCACATGCCAGTTAATGTGCATTTAATTTTAGTAAACAGGTGCAGCACTCAGTGCCATCCACACGCATATTACCAAAATCAATATGCAGATTTTGACAACTAGATAAATACTACCATCAGACACTGGAAGATCATACATACTCTACACCTCCAATCACCACTCGCTTAGAGTCTATTGAGGCGTTTTTGGATATGAGGAACAGGAGGCTAAATTCCTGCTTTGCTTTTATTCCCCTCTACATCTATTTTCCTGTAAAAATTGCTTGTTGCAGTTAAGGTAACATATTTTAGTATTTTCTCAATCTATTAGTGTCATGAAAATAGGGACTAGAAACTAGAGAAAAGAGATTTTTATGCTCATATTGTGTTGTTTGTTACATAGTTTTCTAGTGAGGGAGAAAATTTTTACGTTTAAATTACGAATAATTTAGATAAATTTATACTTGCTTGGAAAATAAAGCTAAAATTAGTGAACAATAGCATCAATCAAGATGACAATGCTGATAAAACAAGAACAAGTCATTGTCATAGCTACTGAAACATAAATTTTGTTTCAACCTTGAGAATTTAAACTTTGATTGCTCTTTGAATTAATAGGAGCAAGTATTATGATTTCCCGCAGCAACATTCGTAATATTGGAATTTCTGCTCATATTGATGCCGGAAAAACCACCCTTTCAGAACGGATTTTGTTCTATACAGGTAAAATCCACAAAATGAAAGAAGTGGGTGGTGATGGTGATGGTGCCACGATGGATTATATGGAATTAGAGCGCGAAAAGGGTATCACTATTACCTCAGCTGCTACCACCTGTTTTTGGAACAATACGCAGATTAACCTAATTGATACTCCAGGGCATGTAGACTTTACGATCGAAGTTGAGCGATCGCTCTCGGTATTGGATGGGGCAATCATGGTACTAGATGGGGTTGCAGGGGTTCAGTCTCAAACCTATACAGTGGATCGGCAGATGAAACGCTATCGCGTGCCACGTATTGCTTTTATTAATAAAGTCGATCGAATTGGTGCTAATCCCTTCCGAGTTATCGAAGCTCTTCAAGAAAAGTTATTACTTAACACGGTAGTGCTTGAGTATCCCATCGGTTCGGAAGATAACTTTGAGGGAGTTATCGATTTAATCGATATGACTGCCAACTACTTTGACGGAGAAAATGGAGAAAAACTAGTTAAAAAGCCGATTCCAGAAAATTTACAGAAACAAGCACAACTAGCACGAGAAAAACTACTCGATCGCATCTCTATCCATTCAGAAGAGATGATGACAAAGTTACTTGTAGGTGAAGAAGTACCAAAACAAATGATTTGGGATACTATTCGCCAAGGAACTTTGAGCTTAGAGTTCACACCAGTGTTGATGGGTTCGGCGTTTAAAAATAAGGGCGTACAAAATTTACTGGATGCGATCGCTTTATATTTACCCTCTCCCATCGAAAGACAAGTTGTGAGTGCTACAGATGTCTCAACTCAACAACAAGTCAAAGTTTATCCCGATCCTAGCGCTCCAGTGGTAGCGTTTGCTTTCAAATTAATTGATAGCGAATTTGGGCAGTTAACTTACACTCGCCTTTACTCAGGAACTCTCAAGAGTGGCGATCGCCTTTACAATAGCCGCACAAAAAAACAGGTACGCGTGAATCGACTGGTGAGAATTGAAGTTGATAAGCGTCAAGAATTAGAATCGGCAATGACTGGGGAGATTGTCGGCTTAATTGGAGTTGACTGTGCTTCTGGCGATACCCTTTGTTCTGTGGGAACTAACCTTTCCTTGGAAGGGATATTTGTACCGGAACCCGTAATGACTATTGCCATTACCCCAAAAAGCCAAGAAGATATTGAGCGTATTTCCAGAGCATTGCATCGTTTTGTTAGAGAAGATCCGACTTTGCATATCAGCACCGATCCAGAGTCGCACAAAACCCTAATGTCAGGTATGGGCGAGTTGCATCTGGAAATTTACTTAGAACGGATGAAAAGAGAATACCACGCCGAAGTTTATGTTAGTCCGCCAGCCGTTGCCTATCGCGAAACGATCGCCAGATCTGCAACTTTCGACTATACCTTCAAAAAACAAACTGGTGGCGCGGGACAATACGCTCATGTGATCGGTAGGATAGAACCCTGTGAAGAACCGTTTATATTTGAAAATCGGGTAGTTGGGGGTGCTATTCCTAACCAGTTTATTCCCGCTTGCGAACAAGGCTGCCGTGATGCATTGAAAACTGGATGGCTTAAAGGTTATCCGATTATTGGAGTGAAGGTGATTCTTGAAGGTGGTTCTTTTCATCCCATCGATTCTTCGGAACTGGCGTTTCGAGTTGCAGCCAGGTTTGGCTTTGAAGAAGCATTTGCCAAAGCCCAACCAACACTTTTAGAACCGATGATGTTGTTGGAAGTAGAAACACCAAGCCAATTTTTAGGACGTATACAAGGAAAGCTATTATCGCGTCGTGCTTTGCTGCTAGGTTCCCAAACCAGGAATAATGATGTGGTGATTCAAGCTGAAGTACCTTTAGCAGAGATGTTTGGTTATTCCACAGAACTGCGATCGCTTTCTCAAGGAATGGCAACTTTCTCAATGGAGTTTGCCGAATATCGACCTTTGCCGGAAAATCTGATCAATGCGGTGCGATGATGTCTAGCAGCCAAGTAGAAGTCTCATAATATTATACAGAGAGCTTAATCTTCACCATGTATCAAACCGATCCACCTCGTCCGCCCAAAGAAGTACTCCCCACGATGTACGATCTTCCTAGTGAAGATCCTAAGGAGCCTGGTTTGCCCGATCAGTTTCATTTGTTGCAACCTAGTCTTCTAGACGAAACATTTCGCCCTGCCAATTACCCTAGCGATCAGATTTTGGTTGCTAGCGACTTAAATCTTTACTACGATCCGCGCCATACACTATGGTACAAGCGCCCAGATTGGTTTGCAGTTTTGGGAGTTCCTCGTCTGTATGAACAGCGAGATTTGCGCTTAAGTTATGTCGTCTGGCAAGAGGGTGTGAATCCTTTCATTGTGGTTGAGTTGCTTTCTCCCGGTACTGAAAAAGAAGACTTAGGGCAGACTTTAAGGGATATTGAACAACCGCCGACAAAATGGGAGGTATACGAGCGGATTCTGCGCATACCCTATTACGCTGTATTTGATCGCTACGCTTCTCAATTCAGAATGTTTAAATTGGATGGCAGTCGTTATGCAGAGGTAGCCCTACAAGAGCCGCGCTTTTGGATGCCAGAACTAGAATTAGGATTAGGTGTTTGGCAGGGAAAATATCAAGATATTGAGATGTCTTGGTTGCGCTGGTATGATGCAGCAGGCAACTGGATAATGACTCCTACAGAACGGTTAGCAGCACAATTGCGAGCGATGGGCGTTGAACCCGATCTCGGTTAGCTATGCTGGGGGTGATCGCAAGTTTTCAGAAATTAGAACAAATCACCACCATGATGAGCGCTGATAATTCCGAATACGGTAATAGCTTGGGTAATTTACTCGATAACCTGGATAATTTCTGGAACGATGCCTAATACGATATCTTGGGTAATGTCTTGGGCTATACACCCGATAATATCTTGGATAATAGACTCTGTAACGATGTTGTTTATAATTGGGTCTATAAACTCTGTGGTATCGGTTGCCACCACCAAAACGAATAATAATATCAGCTTTAGCGCTTTGCTCAAAAGGTAAAGTTGCAACCGCAGCTAAAAATGTTGCTAGAACTACTGAAGTAAAAGGTTTCATCACCTCACCTCAACAAAGCTTTCCTAAGTTGATTATTACAATTGTCAGAAAAATTGGTTAATAACAGTAAAAACTCGTAATACAGTTATATCAACTAGCAATATTCACAAATTTTGAACTTTACAGCTTGGAGGCGATCGCACTTTTAAAATCTCATCAAATAGTTGATTTTTTGACCGTTTCATAAATTACTTTAGTTACTAGAAACCCCATATGCCTGCCTAATATCTTCTAAGGCTAGGCGTAAATCTTGAGCGTGCATCCAACCCACAAAGCCAGCATATAAACATTTTCCTTGTGGAGATGCCACAAAGACATGATCGACGCCAATCAGGTTTCGCCAAGTCCGAATTGTACCACCATTGTTCAGCTTCATCACCACCTTAGCTTGATAAAAGTCACGCCAATGCCCATCAGTCATTCCTGGCACTGCGTGTAAACGTTGCACAATGTCATCAAATATAATTGATTCACCGATTGTAAAGTCTAACCAAAAGTCGCGAATTGTTGATGCAACCAGTGCATGATTTCGTAAGACAGCATGAGATAAACCGCCTAAACAAATAAACTTCGCATTTGCAAACTTGGTAGATCCTACTGGAATAGTACCGTCACTGCCATCGTCAATATCTCCAGCGATCGCTAATGTGGGAATCACAGCAGCAATTTTTTGGGCGATCGCTTTGCGATTTATTCCTAAATCACGAGCAACTCCGATACCAAGATTCAAGGGATCGACGATCCGCCCTAAATCTGCTCCGCCAACCGGAGATGCAACCATAACTAGCGAATGTACTTTAGCCCACCACTGGGGGTGACGATTCAGTAATTCTAACCAAATTAAACCACCCATCGAATGACCAATGATCCTGATGGGAACATCCGGATACTTAGCAATTTGCTCGATGGCAATCTTTTCTACAAGTTTAATGAGAGGAGTAATTCTAATCCAGGTTTGGATGTACCCCAAGTTAGGAGCAATTACTGGAGTTGTATCCGTGACGAGACGCCGCCCCAAATCCGTCATTGCTCGATTATCATCTGCCCACCCATGCTGCACAAATAAGATAAATTCTGGTGGATGAGACAACATAGGTTTACCTTTAACGTTCAAAATAAACTGACGGCTCCTGCATTATCTATTTTTCTTGATAAGTCCATACACCATCATCCCAGTCTGCATCTGATGGAGGTTTTTGCAACCAGTGTTGACAACGCTGCATATGCATGAGTGTGGCTTTATCATTTTTGTCAATCTCCAAAACTTTGTTAAACTCGGCTTGCGCAAAGGTAAATTGGCGCTTGAGATAGTAACTGCGCCCTTGGTGATAGTACTCAAGAAATTTTAACTTTTCGCTACTTATAAAGTCAGATTGCAAACCGATGAGTTGATATACAGCTACTGGTTCATTTCTACCTTTGACACGAATATAATCTAGTTCTCTAGCGTGAATAAAATCTTTGCAAGGATAGTATGTTTTGTCACTAATAATAATGTCACAACCGTATTGCTTACTGACACTTTCTAACCGCGAACTGAGGTTAACTCCATCACCAATAGCAGTAAATTCCATCCGTTTGCTAGAGCCAATATTGCCACTGATGACTACATCAGAATTAATCCCAATACCAATATTGACACACTGTTTATTAATTGCATGACGACGAGCATTAAATTCTTGTAAACGGTGACGCATCTCTAGAGATGTTTGCACTGCCATCCAAGCGTGTTCTTGTAAAGGTAAAGGGGAACCATACACAGCCATGATGGCATCTCCAATGTATTTATCGAGAGTACCTTTATATTTGAATACAGCTTCTACCATCGACTCGAAATACTCGTTGAGCATACTTACGACTTCTTCTGCATCTAGGTTTTCTGTCAAAGTTGTATAGCCACGAATATCAGAGAATAAAATTGAAACTTCTTTGCGATCGCCTCCCAATTTAGCATCATCTAATTTCAGCAATTCTTCTGCTAATTCCTGAGTCATGTAGCGATACATCGTACTTTTGAGGCGCTTTTCGTCGCTGATGTCATCCATAACTACGAGTGCGCCACAGATTTGATTGCGATCGCTGGCATCAGCTATTGTGTTAATCGATAAATTTACACTGTGCTGCTCATCTCCACCTGCCAGTAGCGTGCGATCGGGATAGTACTGCTGGCGGTATTTTGACTCGGCTGCACTCAAAGCATCCTGACACCACTTTTGAAAGTCACCTTCTTTAATACGGATAATCTCAGTAATTAATTTTCCTTCTAGGCGATTTTGTGTATCTAAACCTAACAAGCGTTTGGCACTTTCATTGGCAGCAAGAATATATCCGAGTTTATCAGTAGAAATTACACCATTGGAAAGACTGCGGAGAATATCTCGCTGCATTTGCTCTTGTTGCTTGACTGTGGCAAACAATTTAGCATTTTGTAATGCCACTCCTGCTTGAATATTAAAGGCTTCCATAAACTCTTCATCGTTACGATCAAAACTAGCTTGGAAGCATTCAGGAGCTTGAGGCCAATCGGTGGGATTATAAAAAGGAAAATCACCAGACTTCTTTTTATTTACTAGTTGCGTCACACCAATTAATTCGCGATCGGCATTAAAAACTGGCATACACAGTAAACTACAAGTACGATAGCTTGTCTGCTGGTCTATTTTTTTGGCAGTATCAGAATCAGGATGCTCGTATAAGTCAAAGGGGATATTCAACGTCTGCCCAGATGCCGCAACTATACCAGCAAAACCTTTACCAATTGGAACACGTAACTCCTTTGTTGAGCCGTCGGCTTGGGAAATTTTTGTCCATAATTCGTGGTGATCGCTATCAATCAGCCAGAGAGTACTGCGATCGGCATTCATCAATTCCTTAGCTTCATCCATCACCCGTTTGAGGGTATCTTCTAAGTCAAGACTGCTTTGGCTCAAAGACTTAACCGCTTTCATCAGTGCCGCCGCCGCTCTTTGTTTTTGAGTAGCAACGTAAAAGGAGCGTGATGACTCTAAAATCAGCCGAATCGAAGGAGCGAATTCCTGAAAAAGCTGTTCATCGTTACTGTTAAAGCCACCACTCTCAATTCTTTCTGATAAAGCCGCACATGGATTGATATGAGATTTTAATTTATTTAGTAATTGCACTACTGCCACTAATTGCCCACGTTCATTCAATAGTGGTAAAGCCAACATTGTATAGGTACGGTAGCCTGTTCTTTTCTCTTGTGCTTGGGCGAAAAAAGAGCGAGGATCGTTGTAAAAATCAAAGGGAATATTAATAACCTTTTTTTCAGTCGCTACTTCACCAGCAATGCCCTTGTTAGCCGGAACACGAATTTCTAAAGAGCGATCGCCTTCTGCTTCTGCTACAATTGACCACAGTTGTTGTTTTTCTTCATCTAGTAAAAATATAGTCGTCCGGTCTGCTCCCAGTAATTCCCCGGTTTTTAAAGTTATAGAATGTAACATTTCTTGCAGAATTTTTTCAAACCCATGGGAATCCAACATTGACAGGGTTTGATTGACAATCTGTAATTTTTGTTCTACTTCTTTAACAACTAGTTTAAAAGTATCCTGAGTTAGAGGAGCAAGAAAGGAAGAAATTGTTCCTTGACTTCTGGCAAGAGCACCCACAGGAGTAGTATTTTGCGGCAAGTCGCGGTTGTTATGACTTTGAACACCAATAATTAAATCTGCACCTTCACCGCTACTACGTTGTTGAACTGACATAACTGAATTTTTATATGGGATTGATCGGGTTTTAGGAGTTTAATGATGCAATTAAATGATTATGTAAACCTTATTACCAAGCAATACTGAATTAGTATTATCCACAGTTTAATCCCTCATAGAGCAAGCGTCACCCTATAAAGGATTATCAGGTAATGATATAAGTAACAGTCTAAGTGTTATTAGTTAATATATTTACAACAATAATTCCAGTAGTACTGTTATTAATGATAAAAAGGTAATATCAATTCTGGCCGTTTGCTGATGATTAAAATTTCTCTACGTCGGGTGCATCTGGCACATATCCCTGTCAACCGAAACGACAAGTTTTGAAGCGAATATGATGTCAAGGATCAGGATATTGCCACTTTCTTTCTCGTAAAGTCGGGTTTTTGGTAGGATGTTTCTAGATAAAACTTATATTGGCAGGGAAGTTTAGCAAAGGAAATATCAGAGTCATACTAATTCTCCCAAATATTGTTACACATCAATCACCACGTTATTGTCTGTAGCTATCTGAAAAAGAATAGAGTATAAACCTATCCCTGCCGATTTTAAAGTCAAGTCTATATTAATTAGCGATCGCCCTAATTTTAAGAGTGAAAGGGACAACCACCGGCAGTTAATTTTTGCAGAAATGTGCTGTTATCGAAGTAATGTTCTAAAGACTCAATTTTCAAATCTTCTGTGACGCGAGCAATACTTACGCCTACTACTTCTATTGTTTCTCCTGTGGGTGCATAATCTTTAAAAGAACCGCTAAATGTTCCCCAATGCCGCCATTTAAAGGTAACATTTGGTGGCCCTGAAAGTACTTCCGTTAGTTCCCATAAAAAACCATCGGGAAAGGCTTTGTGAAACATTTCAAAAGAAGATTCAAAAGTTTCTGATTTGGAACTGTACTGTTCGCTTTCACCTAAAAACAAGTTATAAGTTCCTTCTTTTGCTACTTCCTGGGCTGTGTATTGCGCTCCTCCATTACTACTCATTTTAAACCGATCACTAACAATGGAAAGCCACTGTTGAGGATTAGATTTGTGAGACGCTTCCATCTCAAAAGTTCGGACTAAGTTTTGAGCGATCGCCTCTAAAGAGCCTTCTGGATGCTGATATTGACTCTCTTTGTGAAGAAATTGATTAGTGTAAGTATAATCTGGACGTTGCCCTTCTCGCCAGTCAACTCCCTCATCGTTAGCAAGGACAATTTCTCTATCTTGTACCCACAAAGGCAATTCTGAAGATTTGGAGTCACTCATTGCTATTCGCTGAATCAAATCTCGTTCAGAATAAAATGCGTGCTGCAAACCCGTAAATTAAATTACACAAAAGTTTATGTTAAGTAAAATAACTAAATTAAACGTAAAAATTTATTTGTAAAGATCCCCGCTTTACTAAAAAGTTGGGGATTTGTGTAAAGCGTATTGCAAAGAACTTTGTTATCACAAAAACTGTTCTAACTTTTGGAAGTCAAGCTGTATTTCATCCCATAATGCCTTGTTGTGGGGATCGGTTTTTAAAGCTTTTTGCAGATAGATTTTGGCCTTAGGTAGCTGTTTTTGTGCGATCAGCGCCCTTCCCCAGATTTTATAAGCAATTGCTTGCCACTGACGTACTTCCGCATCTTCTGGCATCCGTTCTGCTAACGCTTCTGCTAGTGCGATCGCCTGCGGAAACCTCCTTGCTTTCAAAAACTGCTGCAACTGCTCATAAGTTTTCCACTTCAAACGCTGTTCTATTTCTGATGCTTGTGGCGGTTGTGGTTTTGGTTGGGGTTGTGGCGTCTGGTGATAAGTTTGTTCTGAGTAAGTTTTTGTAATTTCCTGAGGAGTTGCCCCTGATGATGGAGTTGAGGGTTGCGGTATTGAGATAGGAGGTACAACTTCCAACAGCAATTTGTATGCCTCAGTTAAGGCAATAAACTTTTCTTTTGCTTTTTTATCATCTGGGTTGATATCAGGATGATATTGCTGTACCAGTCGGCGATAAGACGCCTTGATTTCGGCAAAGGAAGCTCCCGATCTTAAACCCAATAAACGGTAGCAATCTCCAAGATCCATCTTCAGCTACTACAAGCACGAATATGAACTATTAGCTTAAAGCATAATGCTTTAAGTACCAATAATAAAGACCAAATTGCCAAGTTTAAAGGTTAATGATTAGTGATTAGTCATTCGTCATTAGTAGGGGCGGGTTTATTTAGATATTTTGTCATCCTAGAGGGATTGTTATTAAAACCCGCCCGGCAGTCGCACTCGACGCGCTTAACCCACAAGGGCGCGCTGCCTCCCGTACAGTAGTTAGTGGTTATTATCCCACATTCCCACTCCCTAGCCCCTAGTCCCTAGTCTCTAACTACGGGCGTTCTTCAATTACTCTATCAATCAAGCCGTAGTCTTTTGCCTCTTGGGCAGACATAAAAAAGTCACGATCCATGTCTTTTTCTATCTTTTCCAAAGACTGACCAGTATTGTTAGCGTAAATCTGATTAAGCTGACGGCGAATCCGCAGAATTTCTCTCGCTTCAATTTCGATATCAGTTGCTTGCCCGCGAGTACCTCCAGAAGGCTGGTGGATCATAATCCGTGAGTGAGGCAATGCCAATCGTTTACCTTTAGTGCCAGCTGCTAGCAAGAAAGAACCCATCGAAGCTGCTAAACCCACACAAATTGTTACCACATCAGATTTGATGTGCTGCATGGTGTCATAAATTGCCAAGCCAGAAGTAACCATCCCACCAGGGGAATTAATGTATAAATAAATATCCTTACCTGGATCTTCGGAATCCAAATACAGCATTACAGCAATAATTTGATTGGCTATTTCATCGTCAATGTCTCGTCCCAAGAAAATAATTCGTTCCCGGTAAAGACGATTGTAGATATCAATCCATTGTGTAAATTGTTCCCCCGGCATCCGGTAGGGAACTTTAGGAACGCCTATAGGCATTTTTACTACTCCGTATATAAATTATTGGGAGGTGGGTAAAGTATGAAGAATGTAGACGCCCGTTAGGGTGGCTTCCCGCAGGGTAAGATGAAGTGTGAAAGATGAAGCTTGAAATAAAATTTTTATATTTCTGCCTTCAGCCTTCTGCCTTCAGCCCTCAACATAGCTGCTCTTAAAGAATACTCGCAGGTACAGGAGGGTGAGCGAGTTCTTCTTTTTCAAAGACTCTATCAATCAAGCCATATTCCACAGCTTGCTTAGGAGTCATATAAAAGAGGCGATCCATATCCTTCTCAATTCTTTCTTTGGGCTGCCCGGTGTTGCGAGAAAGAATGTCTAACATTGTTGCTTTGTTAGCTAGTACTTCCTTGGCGCGAATTTGAATATCAGTTGCTTGACCTTGAGCATAGCTCTTGGGTTGGTGCAAAACAATACTAGCGTTGGGCAAACTAGCACGGCATCCCTTTGTTCCTGCACTGAGGAGCATTGCCGCCATACCTACTGCCATCCCGATACAGATGGTGTGAATAGGAGGCTTGATGTATTTGATCGTGTCATAGATGGCAAAGGCTTCTGTCTCAAAGCCAATCGGTTCACCACTATAACCGGAGGTGCCTGTGGAGTTGATGTAAATTTTAATCGGTTTATCTGGATCGTCAGACTGCAAATACAGCAGTTCAGCAACGATAAGTTCCGTGACAGCAGGCACCAGGGGCATACCAAGATAGACAATTCGCTCCTTCAATAATAAAGAAGGTAAATCTGGCGGTGGCGTGCGGTAGAAGTTATCGCCGTAATAAGGGGCTTGCACAGCCTTGATGGGGGAAATGTCCATAGCAACTGTTGCCTGAATTAAAGCCGTTAACTGTAATACATCCTAGCGCGATGCACGCTCATCTGGAGGTGCGGATTTCTCGCTCATAAGCAGGATTTTTCTGCTTCTAAGTAACACTTGTTATTAAATTATTGTCAATATTATTAATGTATCTTTGCTTTATTGCTTTTCCGTAGAGCAGATATTGCATCCTGAAGTTATTTATAAATATGGTATATCCTGGTTCGGAACCTTAAATTATGAAGGTTAGTTTGCTGCCTAAACTAAATGATGGCAATTTGGATGCCAGTCAAATGAACAGTCAACGTCAGTTGGCAATTTCTGTTTCTGCGATCGCAGAACAAATGGATCGTGATGTGCCACTGAATTTATGCCTAATTTTGGATCATAGTGGTTCTATGAGCGGGCGACCACTAGAAACTGTTAAAAAAGCCGCAAATCGCATTGTTGACAGACTTAAGCCAGGCGATCGCTTGAGTATAGTAGTTTTTGATCATCGTGCCAAAGTCTTAGTACCTAATCAAGCGATCGAAGATAGAGAGCGCATTAAACAGCAAATCAATCGTCTTGCTGCCGATGGTGGTACTGCTATTGATGAAGGGTTGCGTTTGGGTATTGAGGAATTGGCAAAGGGGAAAAAAGAAGCTATTTCCCAAGCTTTTCTACTAACTGATGGTGAAAATGAACACGGTGACAACAAACGTTGTTTGAAATTTGCCCAGTTGGCTACTGGCTACAGTTTAACTTTAAATACTTTGGGATTTGGCGACAATTGGAACCAAGATATTTTGGAAAAAATAGCTGATGCCGGTGGCGGTACACTTTCTTATATCCAGCAACCAGAACAAGCAGTAGATGAGTTTAGCCGCCTTTTCAACCGGATGCAAGCAGTGGGATTGACTAATGCTTATTTACTTTTCTCTTTGATGCCGAAGGTGCGGTTAGCAGAACTAAAACCAATTGCCCAAGTTTCTCCAGATACGATTGAGTTACCAGTGCAAGAGGAAGCTGATGGACGTTATGCAGTGCGCCTGGGCGATTTGATGAAGGATACGGAACGGGTTGTTTTGTTAAATCTTTATTTGGGGCAGTTTCCGCCAGGCAAACAAGCTATTACCAATTTACAAGTACGTTACGATGATCCGGCGCAAAACAAGACGGGCTTAGTGTCAGAAAATATAACGGTGAACGTAAATGTGCTTTCAACTTATCAAAGCGACTCTAATCCAGAAGTACAGCAGCATATTCTGGCATTAGCCAAGTATCGGCAAACCCAACTAGCAGAGGTGAAATTGCAACAAGGCGATCGCGCTGGAGCAGCAACAATGTTGCAAACTGCTGCCAAAACTGCCCTACAGATGGGGGATGTAGGCGCAGCAACAGTTTTGCAAACTTCTGCCACTCGCCTACAAGCTGGAGAAGAATTATCGGAAAGCGATCGCAAAAAAACCAGAATTGTTTCCAAGACGGTTTTACAGGATGAATAATATCCGGGGTGGGCAAATCGCCTGCCCATTCATTTGAGAGGGGGAGCTTCAGGAGCACAGGGGCAGAGGGGACAAGGGGACAAGAAAGCAACAGGAGCAGGGGTGCAGAGGAGAACAACCAACTACTAACTACTAACTACTAACTACTAACTACTAACCATTAACATCTAGAAATGAAAACTACTGGAATTCATCATGTAGCAATTATTTGTTCAAATTACGAAAAATCAAAAAAGTTTTATACAGAAGTTTTAGGATTTGCGATTATTAATGAGACTTTTCGAGCAGCTAGAAATTCTTATAAATTAGATTTACAAGTTGGCGATAATTGCCAAATCGAATTATTTTCTTTTCCTAATCCCCCACAAAGAGTAAGTAAGCCCGAAGCTTGTGGTTTAAGACATTTGGCATTTGAAGTTGATGATATCGAGAAAACTGTATGTGATTTACAAGCTCATGGTATTGAAATAGAAGATATTAGAATAGATGAAATTACTGGCAAGAGATTTACTTTTTTTCAAGATCCAGATGCTTTGCCGTTAGAAATTTATGAAAGGTAAAGTAGTAGTCTATCAAATAAGTTTTGGAGTGTTCGTAGTAAGCGATTTAGCGCTCTTGAATTTTAGGGCTAAAGTCCTTATTACGAACTTATATGAACATCATAATTAATACAATGAACTAATAGTTAATTATTTATTTGGACGAAGAAGACGAAATATAGATTTTGATATACAACATCTAGGGTTATTGATGCTGAACCTAACTCTTTTTCTGGGCTTTCCACGTTCCACCATAAACATAAAACGGGTTATTTTCGCTGACTTGCTGCCAACATTTAGGGCATACAAAAACCCAATCTCCGTCTTTCTCATGCTTAATGCGATAAAGAACTAATGCAGGTTGATTGCATTGAGAACATAGCTTAACTCGAAGCGATCGCCCCATTCTGTCTCCTGATGAAGTGTTACTACTGCATTGCTTCAGCGACTTTCAGTGTATCCGTGTATTGCTGAAATTTGACGATGCGATTATCTTTAAGCCTGTAGACGTGAGCAAATGCAGCTTTTGTTGATTTGCCTGTTGATTTATAAGTGCCACGATATTCGCCTAAAGCGATAATTGTGTCGCCAGCGTCTAACCATTCTTCCACCACCGCTTGCCATGTCTCCCACTCCGAGCGAAACTTGGCAAAGACATCATTCAAAATTGCGTCTACTCCGCAATATCTGCCACCACCCGGAAACCCTTCGTTTTGTATCCACTCTATATTGGGATCGAATATTTGAAGAATTGTGTTTTGATCGCGATCGCTAAATGCTGTGTAAAGACGCTTTACAATTTCAAGGTTGCTCATTTCAGTACTTTCCTTCTAGGCAGTCTACTTACTTATTACCGTACTCAAAGAGCGATCGCTTCAAAAACAGCGTACCCAAAAGAAAAAGTTAGGGTTGAGTTTGGAAGTTGTATCCACCAGCTTCAACAGAGAGCTTACCTTCCTTCCATCCCAGAGAAATAGGTGTTTTACCCCCGTCACGATTTTGGTAAACGGCAAAGCGATTCTTCCAGTCATGATATCGTCCGTTTCTCCAAACTTTTGGTAAGCCTGAACCTTGATATTTGAGTTTTATGTTCCCCGCAACATCTTGATACTCAACTATGCCACTGTTAATTTGGCTCAGATTTAACCGCGACTTCTCTACCACAGACAGTTTAAATTGCTCCCAACTACCGTAGCTTTCCTGCTCACCGACTTCTAAAGCAAAACCGCTTATAGTCTTAAGAGTGCCAGTTGCAGTTAAAATCTGGTCATTGGGATAGCGATCGCTGATTTTGTGAGTTGCTTTATCGTTAATTCCCTCAACTTTTAAATTAATCGGTGTCAGTGCCAACCAGGTTTTTTCGTACCGAATGAAAGTCACACCATTGTGGGTTTCCAGCTTTGCTGACTTGGGTAAGAAGAATTGAAACGGTACTTGTGGCTTGTTGTTGAGCCAGATGACTAAATTGCGGTACTGAGCAACGTTGTCACCACCAACGGATGAAGTAGATATTTTGGTAGGATCTGTTCCTGTTGCGGCAATAAAATAATCAACACCGCGCTCAGTATTAAATGCCATCAACTTAAAGCCGTTCCAGTCACCACCGGAACCTTGAGCTAATGTCCCCAGCTGAAAAGTGTTGCCAAAATAGAGGGTTTCATGGAATTGCGGTGCGTTATTACCTCCAAGTTTCCAGTTTTCATAGGTTGGTTTAGAATTTAACAGTTCTACTGGCTTTTGAAATTGCTTCCACGCCAATGCCATAACTGCTGCTGGCGGACGATAACTGCTAGTAATTAAGTGTACTTCGTCTGGTTCAGGCTTTGGATCTGCCAGGGGTGAATCACCAAAGTACAACCCAAGAGAATGGGTAGCCAAAGAACACCAGGTGCAATTACCCTGACTATAATCGCGCTTAGAAGGGCCACCAAATCCACCACGCCAATATTTTAGTGCGCCAGAAGCGAAAAACCAATCTAATGCAGACTGGGCTAGTGATTTTACTTCTAGATCTTTTGCAAAATCGTAGAGATTTATATAGCTGGTAATGGTATGTCCCAAGTAGTTTTCAGAATCCCATTCGCCTTGACCAATTTGATATAAAGTACGAACATTGCGGCTGATACGTTCTTTGTATATCTTGCGTGTCTTTTCATTACCAGTTTCTTCGGCAAACAGATATACAGCAACTTCTCGCATTGCTTTTAGGTTGTCAGTGTTGCGGCAATCTACCCAAGTATCGCAGTTATCAGTTGACTTCTGCCAGAAGTGGCGTTGATATGGAAAGTGGCGTGTGAGCGGATCTACTTCTGTCCAAATTTGCATCGCCTTTTTCATTCGCTGGCGATAGGTCGGGTTAAGATACTTGCCAAAGTAGAAATATTTGCGGACTTGCCCTTTGAGGGTGAAACCAGAGTAAAAATCAATTCCCAAAGTGTGGGCGTGATTTTGGGCATCAGCATCTTCAGATTGTAGAAAAGACATAGCCTTTTCTCTATTCCCGGCAAGAAAGTTTATCATTGCCTTGGGATAAGATTTCTTTTCACTCTCAAAAGCAGTAGTTCCGTATTTGCTGCCTGCAAGTTTTGCAATTACATCCTTTGAACGCTGCTGAAAGTCAGCTTCCATTTGTGGTGTCCATTGTGAGGAGGCTTTTGACTGCGAACAACCTGGCAAAAAACACAGTAAGCAAATGATGGCAGCACTTTTAAGATGTAATATTAATATTTTCACATTCACCAGATATACTAAACAAACTCAACGACCACCAAGCCAGATGCGTATACTGAGCGCACTCAAACCATGTAAATGTAAACACAATGTAGGCAACTACCACCGCCTCAATCCCCCGGCAAGGCGACTTAATAACCAGCCACAGACCCAATCCTAACAGCGACAAGTAAGACACTAATCCTAGTACACCCACTGATAAAATTGTATCTAAAATCAAATTGTGTGCTTTCACCGTAGGTAGCGTTTGCCTGCCACGCTGTCCATCAAAGCCCTGGTAGTCAAAAGTAAAATTGCCTAAGCGAGTAATCTTCACCCATTTAACCGATTTAGAATTTTTGACGTGGGGATAAGCACTACCAAAACCATTCATACCCCAACCGAGTAAAGGGCGTTTACTGATACCGCGTTGTGATATCTCCCACAAATACACTCTGTCTGATGTTAGTTGTTTGAGAATCTTAGTATTACTATCAAAGTTGAATCGATTGAGTGTTTCAATGTTGCGAGTCAAGGAAACTGCACCGACAAACAACAAAGCCACCAACACGGTGCAGAGCATAAAGGAGCGTGCTTGTTTCCCCAGAGGGAACTGATAAATCCAATAAACTCCTGCGACAACAAAAGCTAGTATTCCCGCCCTAGTTTGAGTCAGCAGCAATGCAGGGATAATCAGCATACTAGCCATAGCAGCATAACGAGTACTTATCCACCGCCATTGCCAACCAACAAGCGTTATAACTGCCACTGCTGCTAGGACAAATGAAGCATGACCGCGATGAGAATACAAGCCGATTGGTTGCTGATTTTGGAAAATGGTACTAGCCAGAATATTATCTAGTAGTAGTTGCCCGCTGGTGGCAGTGTAGTCGATGCGCCAGTTAATAACTTGAGGAAAGATACTCAAGGCAAGGATGACACCGCCAATCACTAAACCAATGAATTGAGAACGGGCTAGTTTTGGATGCAATCTTAGTAGTAGGCTATTGCTGAGAGTGAAGATGGCGATTAGTAACCAGTAAAGCAAGCCATCACCCATCTGCTCTTGACCGAGTAAGGAACGTAAGGGGAAGGGACTAGTAACAGTTGCGATTAACCCGATTGCCAGAAATATTTCCCACAGCAGTTTGCTGATTTTCCAACTATGGGGAATTTTGAGGGTGTCTTTTTCTTCCCACAGATAAAGGAAGTTGAGTATACAGATGAGGAGGATTGCGAATACTTTTGGCTGAGTCCAGATTTCCCCGCGCATTGTACCGAATGGGTTGATGAGAATGATGCTGAGGGAAAACAAGAGAGTGTAGAGGTGATTCACTGCTGTTTGTTGGATCTAATTTTCAGCGCTTTTATAAAGCCCCATGCGCCGAGCGTCAAGAGTCCAAATACAGAGGAGGATTCAGGTACAGATTGAGGAGAGCTTTCCTTAGAAATTGGACGCATTTTGAAACTACCTATACGGTCATTAAATGCTAGTTGAATCGGGAAAGCAGTTTCTTATGTTGAACCAAATAATGAATCGATGTCAGTTATTTTAAAGTTGGAAATACCATGACCAAATAAGGAAACAAAGTCTAAGCTCTCTCCGGGGCTGAATTCACCAAGAATAGTATCTCCCACTGAGACGGTAAATCGATTGTCGTCTCCAATCGGGAAGTCAAGAATTTCAGTAAATAGTGTGTCATCTAGTGCTTGGAATTCAAAACCATAGGTAGTGTGTGGGTCGTACCAACGGCAGCCAGGAACGTTGCGGAATACTTGCCAGTTTCCATCTCTTGCATTGGGGAGGATTGGATTGTGTTGAGTTCCTCCTGGTCGTTCTCTGCTAACACCACCGCCTCCGCTATCACCTGCGGAAAATGATAAATCTTCATCATCAAATACCATGATATTAAGTTCATAATTGCCTCTATCCTCTCCACAACGACCAGGATTAGCTGCACTAACATTTAAATTTATGGTTCCATTATTTGGAACAATACCTGTTAATGCAGAAGCAAAACCATCTCCTGAATGACTATTATCATTGTCATAGTACCAAGCTCCATTTTCATCATCATATCTTTCTAGTAATGTATTCGGATTACATTGATTACCAGGTATATCGTTATTGATGTAAGCATAGTATTTTGCACCTGGAGAAAGTTCTTTTAGCTGAAATGTATCTTTTTCATAACCAGAAGATAAGATATCTGTAAACTTTTTGAAGGTATTAGACGGTTTATATTCCCAACCCCATCTGACCCCATCATAAATGTTAACTGTCTTGTGCTGAGTTATAGAATTTTTAACTTCTTCGACTAAATAGACTTCGCCATAGAAATAAGCTTTTGCATTAGGAGGAGGAGCCGTGTATGGAATATCTTGAAAGTAGTCTGATCTTGCATTTCCCACGGTATCGTAGTATGGATCAGACCTATAAAGAATATCTATTTTGTCTATTTCAAATCCCCTTGTGTTTTTTATAATTCGTTGAATCCAGTGGACATTATCTCCTCTTGGGTCATCTCCCACTGGATTGTAATTCATCCTGAAATAAGCACCAACTCCTCCAGCTCTATCCGGACGCCCTCCACAAAATTCCCCAAGTACAGGTGTGCAGGGATTGTACGCTGTAATATCAAAACTACCTTCTAAACCACCTACTTGTACAAAATTCCACTCAGGTTCACGCCATTCATACCTTAGTAGACTTAACAATTTATCTGTGCCTCCTGGTTTTATCTCCACAACTTTTCCAAAGTCTAAAATAGACCGAGGATCATAAAAAGGCCATGCTTGTAAGTACACTAAGCCTGCTGTTTGCGTTATTGGATCTTCGTAAATCTTGATTGCAGGTCTTCCAGATGGATTATTTACTGTGACAGCAAAACTTGACTGACTTTGTAGCGTTATAAGCAGAGTTGTTGCCAAGAAAACAATAGAATTTAGGCGTGATAAAATGGTTGTACCTTTTATAAGTATTAACTTGCTGTAAGATTGTGTTTCTGTATCTGTAAATAGCAATCTTGATGTTGTTTCAGTTCAAGTTTGGACTAAACGAAACTCTACTTTCGGTGTAGGCACTATCCCCATCCAAATATCTTCTACTAAGTTCGTATTCATACTTTCTCGGTCATATATTTCTTCAGTTGCATCTTTGTTGATATATGTGAGCTGAATTTGATAGACACCCGCTTTAAGAGCTTCAAAACTCCAATAACCCCCATCTCCGGCATCAATGGTAAGGGTAAATTGATCGCGCTTGTACCAAGAAAGACTAGCGTATAGAAATAAGCTCATATTTTCTCCTGACATAATCACTGGAAAATCAGATGCTAATGGTCTTTTAGTGACACACCGAAAATACCCTCGCAAACATGGTTGTCCATTGGCTCCCACAAGTTGGGGAATTAAAGTAGCAAAAAAGCTCAGGCGAACTGGGATGGGCGTGTTGTTAGTAATGCAAATCCCTAACTGCACGCGAGTCTCGACACCCCGCTTTTTTTCTGGGAGGGTTAACAGCCGCTCTGGCATCAGGGTTTCAAAGCAGATACCATCCACTTCTGTTGCACTTTTGTTAGCTCCTACGGGTTCAATCAACCGAAGATTCAGGATTTTAGTTGCTAATTGTTCTGCACTTATTCCTTGGGTTGTTTCTGAGTCTGAATCAGATTCACTATCCCCAAAAGGAATACCCCATATGAACCGAAGCTGATAGGCTCCTGTTTGGAGAGTATTAAAAATCCAGGATTTATCAAGAAGACTAAAAAAGATTTGTAAAGAGCTAGAACTATTAATAACTTGAAGTTGCAGCAAGTTATTTTGCCAGAGTAACCTTAAAGTCACAGTAGCAAGTCTAACCTGCCCCGAATCAATCAAACGAGGGTCGAATTCTCTAGTCTTTCTTTGAAAAAACCAACGAGCTAATTTTGATAGCAACTGGTTCAATTTAAATTTAAAACCTAATTGGGGAGGTATGTTCCTTTGCTCTGTATGAGCAGGTTCATCTGAAACGACTTGCCCTTGCAGTGCTTGACTATCTGATCCCAAAAGCTCTGGAATTAAAGTTTCATTAGGATTAAGGCGAAAAGAGTTTGGTGTGTTGTTAATCAGGTAGACATTAAATTCCACAAAAGTGTTGAAATTGGAAGTGGAGCTATTGTCTGGGATAGGCAATACTATAAGATTTGGTGCCCAGATTATTAAATGAATGCCTTCGGCTTGAAAAATGTTGCTATTATTCAATTCAAAATTTGTCATGTTGGCTACCCTCTTGATTTTCAGGTTGACATATGTCACTAAAAATTTTGACACATACTTTAATACCATTGTCCTGAAAAAGAGCGATGAATTGTTTCAGACTTAGGTGTAGATTATTCAAAAAGTTTTTCTAATTCTTTGTTCACAATTGAGGCAACAACATCACTATTCTTTCTAAATACAGGGCAGTCCCTCTTTCTAAGAGCTTTACGCAAATTTTATATTATTTCTGTTGATGGTTCA
Source organism: Chlorogloeopsis sp. ULAP01 (assembly GCF_030381805.1). NCBI lineage: Bacteria > Bacillati > Cyanobacteriota > Cyanophyceae > Nostocales > Chlorogloeopsidaceae > Chlorogloeopsis > Chlorogloeopsis sp. ULAP01. Next base: position 20,780 of record NZ_JAUDRH010000009.1, on the reverse strand, counting down.
GAAATACTTTAACTCTATGGGTAGTAGATGCATAAATTCAAGGTTTATTTAAAGTGAAACTTTTGGTGCTAGTTTTAATTAATTTTGTAGTTTATAACTCCGAAACTATTAGGATAAATATATGCTGTATTTGAATAGGTGATAACCCAAGTTTTACTGAATTGTTAAAACTAGTATCTACTGAATTAATTAATGAAAATTTAGTGGAACTCTATGAACTATCTCTAAAGTAAATAATTCTTTAGTAAAGAAAGGTTAATTGTTAAAATAATACAAAGATAAAATCAAGAAAAAAGATAGCCAAAAATTAAGAATATATTAAACTGAAGCAATATATTTATTTAGGTGATGTAGTTATTACCGTAATCAAAGAGCGATCGCTCTTGGTTGTGGCTTATTGTGCAGCAGTTAAACGCTTGCACAAATAACAGGCGATCGCTAATTTTCTGAGTTGCTTTATCGTTAATTCCCTCAACTTCATCAGCATCAAGCTTTGGAGCTGCTACGGGCAAATCACCAAAGTATAACTTGAAGCAAAAACTTAAACTAGATATCCTCGTCTGATAAACTATCCCAGAGTTACAGGCGATTTTTTTGCCCTAATGAAACGTTCCCCTTTATTGCTTGCCATCTTCCTCATCTCATTCGCATTACGTACCTTGGCAATTACTGCATCCCTGAATACGGATGAGGGGTTGTGGATATATCGTGGCAGTCAGTTTATCAAACGCTTGTTGGAAGGAGATTTAACACGTACTTTTCTCAAGCACCACCCTGGGGTTCCCAATATGTGGCTCAGTGGCAGCAGTATGTGGTTGAATTGTTCGCTGCACAAGCTTTTCCCAGGCTTTTTAGGTGTAGATTTGCCTTCAGATTTGGGTGCTTGCTTGCATATCCAAGAGTTTCCCATTCCTTTGTATATAATTCCTCGCCTAGTACAAGCAATAATCACTTCTGCTTGTATGGTGTATTTATACGTACTGAGCAAGCGTTTATTTGGTAAAGCTGTAGCTCTATGTACGATTAGCCTGCTGCTATTAGAACCATTCTTTTTGGCATATCAACGCTTTATCACCACAGATGCCCTACAAGCTGATTTTGCTGTTCTAGCTATACTACTGTTTCTGTCGTATTTGCGAAAAGATGGAAAACGCAAATCTCTATTAGTTTCGGGAGTGTTTCTGGGATTGGCAACGGCAGCGAAAATTACTGCATTATTTTTACTACCTGCTGTTGCTCTATTAATAGTGTTGATTGAGTTAGGAATTTGGCAGAGTAGTTTTCCCAAAAGGGGCTGGAAGCGTCAATTTCAGGGCTTTGCACTTTGGGGAGCTACTATTTTAGTAGTGTTTACCCTCATTTTCCCAGCAATGTGGGTTTCACCCGGATATGTTTTCACTCAGATATACAAGGGTATTCTAGACGAGTCTGATCGTGGATTTCTTTTTTTCTTGGGGCAACTTACCCATTCGCCCGGAATTCTTTTCTATCCGCTCGTGCTGGCATATCGTCTATCACCTGTGCTGCAAGTAGGGTTGTTAGCAACAAGTGCAGTATTGCTCATATCCAAGTTACGACAAGAGCAACAAAAAGTGCCTGAATTGACAGCGCTCGTTCTGATTTCTCTGTGCGTGCTGCTGATACTATCGGTAAGTGACAGTAAAATCGACCGTTACATCAATCTTTGCCTGCCTATACTGGGGTTACTTGCATCTGTTGGATGGCTAAAAATAATTGCTTGGGTTGAAAATTGGGTAGGCGATCGCATTACACATCTTCCCAATTTTTCTAGCGATCGCGCCCCTTTAACAGCAGTAGTTCTATTGCTGTTGCAATTAATCTTTCTTTTACCCTACTATCCCCATTACCTGACTTATTACAATCCGTTACTTGGTGGTGTGAAAGTAGCCCAAAATATATTTATGATTGGTCAAGGGGAAGGTTTAGAAAAAGCTGCACAATGGTTGAACCAATCACCAAATGTAAAAGAAATCAAAGTAGCTAGTTGGTATAGTCGATATTTTTCCACTTATTTTCACGGTCAAACCTTACCAATAGACAAGCGTATCCCATTTGGAATTCAGCCTTGGACTCAGGCTAATCGAGTAGTATTCTACAAAAATCAATTGCAGCGCCAACTCCCAGAACCAAAAATGCTGGCTTATTTTGCGATGCAGCAACCTTTATATAGTGTGCGGTTTCATGATGTTGACTATGTTTGGGTTTATCCTGGTTCATTACCCTTAGCTGAAGATATAAAACGCATTCAGTTTTCTTCGTCTTTGTCCTTTGGTGAGCAAGTGCGGCTACTAGGTTATGACTTAAATCAAACGAAGTTGTCTGCAAATGAAGATTTGATTATCACATTCTATTGGCAATTTCTTGCACCACTACCGTCAGATATTCAACTCAAAATTGGTTTGCGCGAGAATAATGATAGCCTGACTAAACTTTCTAATGCACCTTTGTTGAATGGATATATACTTCCAGAACAAATCAGCCCAGGCACAATCCTGCGAGATGTCCACAAGCTGAAAATTTCTCCAGCCACATCACAGCAACGCTACCAAATTGAAGTGGGGTGGTTTTCCCCTAGCCAGGGAAAAGAATTCGGACGAGCAGTTATTAGTAAAGTGATAAGGTGATGTTTAGTAGTTATTTGTTTATAAATTACGTCTGATGTGAATTAAAATAGCAAGCAAAAATCATATTATAAAAATCGACCACAGATAAACACAGATAAATCATCCGTGTGCATCCGTGTTTATCTGTGGTCGTTATCACAATAAAATTGGATTTTACAATCAATCTATTATGAGAGTGCGACTGGGAGCATCCTAATTTTGACGCAATACCCTAGAAGGGTATCGCTACAAAGACAAAGCCCACCTGGGCTAAAATCTTTCAGCCCGCACAGGCGGGCTTGGTTTGTATAGCCTCACCCTTCTAGGGTACAGGGCTTTTTGCTATTAGCCATTAACTATTGACCCTTAGTTACTTTTTCCCATTCACTACCTGAAAATCTATAAATCGTAGTTACAATTCTGCCATGATTAGAAAAAGTTTTTACTGGTTGGTATCGTTCCTCCCAGTAGCTTTGCTCTTTGTCTAAAATTTTTTTGTTTCCACTTTGAGGATTTTTGATATATATTACGTATATTTCTCCAGTGGAATTGGAATCGTAAGGATATAATTCTAAATTTTTGAAGTTACCAGGAATATAATATCTCGTAATACTTTTCTTTTCATTAGTAATAAAGTATCCATTTCTTTTAGTACTTGCAAGATACGACTCTACCTTTTCCCAATGCCTGTAATAAGGGAAACCAAATAAGCTCTGCCTACTTTGCTTTTTGAAATTAAGAAATAAAAAGTTTTTATTTTCCCATGGATATTCTTGTTTATTCTCTATGAACAATAAATGAGAAAACAAGAAAGAAGATATATATATTGTACTTAAAATAAAAATACTAATATATTTTGACGGATTGAAAAATCGCTTTTTTAGAAAAGAGTGAAATTCTTCTAATCCAAAAGCCATGATAATACAAAAAGGTATCACGTATGTATAAATATGCGTACCAGGATTACCAACCAAAGTTTCTAATGATATTAGAGGAAATAAAAACCATATAACGACTGAAAAATTTTCTTTAATTCTGAAGATCCCTATTAAACCCAAAATAGCATATATATATATCAGGAATAATGGATTATAAGTCATGAACGTTTTTGTCGAACTAACAGACTGTTTGCTTATCCTCTCTGCCCAATATTCTTTTGTAGATTCTGAAATTGAAAGAAAGAAGGGAATATAAAATATAGATAACGATGCTAAGAAAATAGTTGTAGCATAAATTAAATGCTTAATTGTCTGTTTATTATTTCTACTGTTAACGTACCATCTATAAACTAGGTAAAAGACAAACGGAGCAATGAAAATGCCATCATAATGGGCAAGAATAGATAATCCCCATAACAGCATCCCCAAATATAATCCATAAATTTTCCAATCATTATACTTAGTAGATAAACTGAAAAGGTACAAGGCTAAAACTGAAAATAAAATTACAAATGATTGATATTGAACTATTCTTGCAAAAGCAACGAAGAGACCATTTAAAGATATAAATAAAGTTGAATAGAGAGCTATTTTTTGCCCAAATTCAATTTGGACAAATTTATAAAAGAAATAAATTGCGAATATACTTGCTACAGTAAAAGGTAACCTGAGTAAAAATTCATTATCATAATCAGGATTAATAAAACTCATAAGATAAGTAACTAAAAATTGAATAGGCCCTTTTCTTTGAGTTAGTAAAAAATCAAGCATACTTTGACCAACTTGTGGTCTATATAATGCTTTAATTTCATCTCCTTGATAATTTGAGTAGCCTATATTAATTAATCTTAACCAAAAAGTAGCAATAATTAAATAAAGCAAAGGGATTTTATTTATAATCTTTTTCATTGCAATTTGACTAAATTTGTTAGACGATTTTTGAAGTATATCCTTACTGGTCAAGTAAAAATAGTGAATGTCAATAGAAAACTTTCATAATATTACTTGTTCTCTAGAAACTTGCACCCTTTAGATACTCTACAAGAAGCCCTTAAGGCTTCAGCCAACAGTAATACCATTTCACAAAACTATGATACGGATGTAGGTTGGGTTGAGCGATGTAGACGCGCTTTGCGCGGCTTCGGTGCAGGGTAACCCAACACCTTAAAGTCTTGTAATTGTTAGATTTCACTCCCTACCCCTACGGGGAAGCAAGCTACAAACGCCACTTTGTTCAAGTCGGGAAACCCGCCCACACAAATGGCTCCCCAACCTACGCGTCTGCTTCATTCTTTTCGGGAATTGGTATAAGCAGGTTCTTCAATTCGCATTAGTCACGGCAATGTGTAGAACTTCAGAACATTGTCCACAATATAAAAAGAAGAGTTTGAAGAAAGTTAGACAGTGGCTATTCTAGAAAAGTTGCAATCAAGCAGACACTACAAGATGTGAATCTTGAAAAGCAAAATAACAGTCAGCTAATCATCGGTTACTAAATTACTGAGATCACAAAAAACCCCGGCTGTTAAACCGAGGTGAGTTAGAGGAATCCAAATGTCGTTCACGTAGTGTGTTTAGCACTTTGGGAGATACAGATCAGAACTTAAGATATTTAGTTTATTTTTTATTTTGATAATTATTAACTTATGTAAATAAATATAATATTTTTGTTACAAACAGTCAATAGAAGTTGACAAAGAAAGGTATATATACTTCATAAGTAATTCTTATAATCAGTGTATAGCAGTTAAATCAAGTATCCCAGTCAATCAATTGATAAAGCTGCCATAATATGTATGTTCGATATTACAAAAAATACAATTTTCTTAAATAAACTTAAATGCTTGATCCAAGTTTGTGCGAGCGTCCTGCTAGCCAGTGGTTGGCTTTAAAGTCAACGCTTCAACAGTGGCTGATGATACCGTCTCTAATTGTTTTAGTATGTGTAGCTTTAGTCTTCTTACCTTGGATTATTCCATTTTTGAGAGAGTTGCGGTGGCGACGCCTATTTACTAGGTTAGGAATCCTTTTGTGTGCGCTCTACTTAATTGTTACTTTCCCGCTCACAACAGCAGTAATTAAAAAAGGATTGTGGGCATTTGTTCCTAAAGATCCAGGTACAACAGAAGCAGACGCAATTGTTATTTTGGGACGTGGACCTAAATTCCGGCCTTCTCGTGTAGAAGTAGCAGCAGAACTTTGGAAATCTCAACGAGCACCTTTGATTTTTGCCAGTGGTGCCGGAGATGGGCAAGAAATAGTAGAGGAATTAAAAGCACAGGGTGTTCCTGATGATGCGTTAGCTGAAGAACACTGCTCTAGAACTACAAAAGAAAACGCAATTTTCGCCGCTTCCGTATTGAAACCACGAGGAGTAGAGCAGATTTTGCTTGTAACCGATCCTCCACATATGTTACGTTCTGTGCTGACTTTTCGTAATTTAGGATTTGAAGTTATTCCGCATTCAAGCCCTCTCCCAAATTATTTGCCAAGGAGGAAAAAAGCAGTACTTATGTTTTACGAGTCTATGGGTTTACTTAGCTATGGTTTACAAGGACGTCTTCTTCCCCGTGATTTGACTACTCAACACCAAGATTCGCCAGTAGCCAAATTAGAAAATTCTTCACAGTTGCAACCCCAAAATCTCAATCTGGTGGGTACAGAAGATAGAAGTTAGTTAATAGTTAATAAAAAAGCCCCCTGATGGGGGTTTTTTAATGAGAGTATTAAGTAATAAACAATACTCTAAAGAATATATAACAATCCGAAGAGGATAATCCAAATCACGTCTACAAAGTGCCAGTAAATTTCAGCAGCTTCTATTCCAAAGTGCTTTTCGCTACTGTAATGACCTGGTTTAAGCGATCGCCACAACACAGCCAGAATTGCTAAAACACCAATAGTGACGTGCAGTCCGTGGAAACCTGTCAAAACGAAAAATGCACTGGCAAACAAGTTTGTATTCAGACCGAATTCCAGGTGGTAGTATTCATACAACTGGCCCACCAAGAAAACGATCCCCATCACAGCAGTGATCCCAAACCATATTTGCATACCCCGCAAATTATTCTTTTTGATTGCGGCATCGGCATTGTGGATCACAAAACTACTAGCAATCAGATTGATGGTATTGACTCCGGGAAGCAGTAATTCTAGTTCAGGAGTTCCTTCTGGAGGCCAAGCAGGCAACGTAGAACGGAAAGCCAAATAGGCACCGAACAAACCCATAAAAATCATCCCTTCAGCAACTAGAAACATAATTAGTCCAAAGAGACGAAAATCTGGATGCTCCTCGTGATGAGCAGCTTCCATTGTGTGGTGGTAATTTAGTTCTGCTTTTGCTGGGTCAACTGTTTGACTTTGCATGAATCTTCTAAGGTAAAGGTGTGAAATCTGAATTTTCTGTGTGACGGAAGAAGGATAAATTTTACCCTTCTGCCTTCTGCCTTCACTAACGTTCGTCAGTTTCAGCAGCGATCGCCGGATAAGGTTCGTCTGGATTGGCACGTAAGACGGAGTTAGTACCAGCAGACAAAATTGGTTCGGCATCGGACAGGGGAACGCCTTCCCTTGCATTTTCTAAGCCGTAGTCATAAGGGCCTGTTGCTAGTACTGGTGGTTTATCGAAGTTTTCAAACGCTGGCGGTGAAGCAGTCATCCACTCCAGAGTTAGTGCATTCCAGGGATTATTACCCGCTTTTGGCCCGTACATCCAACTCCAAATCACATTAATAATGAAGGGGAATGTCGAAACTGCCAATATATAAGAACCATAAGTGCAGATTTCGTTGAGGAATGTGAACTGGGGATCGTACTGGGCGATGCGACGGTTCATACCCATCATGCCTAGCTTGTGCATCGGCAAGAAAGTCATATTTAAACCGATGATGGTGAAGGCGAAATGAACCTGTCCCCAAAATTCATTCAGCATTCGCCCTGTCATTTTCGGGAACCAGTGGTAAAAGGCTGCATAAATGCCCAATACACTACCACCAAACAGAACGTAATGCAGATGCGCCACAACAAAATAGGTGTCGTGAACGTGGATGTCAAACGGCACGGCTGCCAGCATCACACCACTGATCCCGCCAATCACGAAAGTGCCGACAAAGCCGATCGCAAACAGCAAAGCAGGGCGCTCCAGGTGAAGTTTGCCACCCCAGAGAGTTCCCAACCAACTGAAAATTTTAATCCCCGTGGGTACGGCAATGATCATTGTGGTGATCATAAAGAACATCCGCAACCAACCAGGGATACCACTGGTGAACATATGGTGCGCCCAGACAATCAAGCCCAAAAAGCTAATTGCCAAAGAAGAGTAGGCGATCGCTTTATAACCAAAAATTGGTTTGCGAGAATGAACGGGGATCACCTCAGAAATTACCCCAAAGAAGGGCAAAATCATGATGTAAACTGCCGGGTGGGAATAGAACCAGAACATATGCTGGTAAACTACGGGATCGCCACCACCAGTGGGATTAAAAAATGTTGTGCCTGCGAGTAAATCAAAGGCAAGCAAGATTAATCCTGCCGCAAGTACAGGTGTAGATAAAAGAACCAACGCTGAGGTTGCAAAAGCTGCCCAGCAAAACAAAGGCAATTGATGGAACCCTATGCCAGGAGCACGCATTTTTAGAAGGGTGACGATGAAATTAATTGCCCCCAGAATAGATGATGTACCCAAAAGCAGGACACTCATAATCCAAATTCCCTCACCCACCTGACCGGTGACCAAGCTCAGGGGAGGGTAAGAAGTCCAACCTGCGTCTGGTGCATCGCCTACAACTAAGCTAGCGATTAACATTAAACCTGCTGGGGGAATAATCCAAAAAGCTAAGGCATTCAAGCGAGGGAACGCCATATCCTTTGCCCCAATCATCAGGGGAAGCACGTAGTTAGTGAAACCCGCACCTGCTGGCACTATCCACAAGAAAATCATAATTGTGGCGTGCAACGTAAATAAGCTGTTGTAGACTTCGGGGGTAACAAAATCGACTTCTGGGGTTCGCAGTTCTGTGCGAACCAAATCAGCCATCACGCCACCAATACAGTAGAAAATGAACGTGGATACTAGGTATTGAATACCGATAACTTTATGATCGGTGTTAAAGGTAAAGTATTCCCACCACTTCCTTATTCCTGGTTCCTCAATTTCGGCAGGAATATTGGCTTTTTCTTGTACCTGTGCTTGTGTCATAAAATCTATTGTCATTTGTCCTTTGTCATTTGTCCTTTGTCATTTGTCTCGTGTCCTAATGACTAATGACCAATGACTAATGACTAATTGTGAATTTGATGTAGTATTTCTGGCTGAATTCCCATGTTGTGAGTATGGGGTGCAAGAAAATCAGCTGGGGATAATTCCGCAGGATTTACAGCTATTGCTTGATTGAGCGTTTCGTTGCTTGCAACTTGCTGCTCTTTCATCCACGCTGCAAATGTTTCTGGCTTTTCCACAACAACTTGCGATCTCATTGCACCGTGGTAGGGGCCACAAAGTTCTGCACAGATGAGCGCATACGTACCCTCTTTGCTGGGAGTGAAGCGAATTTCGCTTTGCCGTCCGGGGATCGCATCTTGCTTCAGGCGAAACTCTGGTACCCAGAAAGCGTGAATCACATCATTAGCTGTCATATTAATTTGCACCTCACGTCCGACAGGAACGTGCAGTTCACCAGAAGTGACACTGGTTTCTGGATAAGTGAAAATCCAGGCGTACTGCAAACCTGTAACGTTAACTGTAAGCGCGGGTGGTTTGCCTTCTTTGTCAGGAGTAGGGCCAATTGTCGGAGCAACACTTCCTACTCCAGGAGCATTCTGTTTTTGAGGAATTTGATCAGCATTGCGGACTGCTGCTGTAGCTGGATCTTGCATTGCCTCATCGGATTTTTCCTGATTGAGGTTGGGTTTTGTACTCGCTGGTGTATCAGTTAAAGTTGCCGCGATTGCCGCCCCTGGCATTTTCATCGCTTGCGGTGTCATCGGGGCTTCGTGGACAGCATGGGGATTGAAACCACCCATTTCATTGTAAACATCGAAGCTGTAAACAGAAATACCGATAACAATAATAGCCGGGATCGCCGTCCAGAGAATTTCGAGTGGTACGTTGCCATGAACTGGCAGACCATCTTTGTCGTCACCTGCACGTCGGCGATACTTGATTATAGTGTATATTAAAACACCTTCAACTACAAGAAAAATACCTACAGATACGGTCATCATTGTATTGAATAGGCCGTCTACCAAGGAAGCTTCATCAGAGGCTGCTTTTGGTAGAAGGTCATGATTTTGACCGTACCAAAGACTGACGAGTGTCAGTAGGATGCCAATGAGTAATGTCCAGATGGAACTTGGAATTTTCACGGTTGATAGAGTTAATGACTTTACTACGTTGGACAGAACTGCTCACTTACTACGGTAGTCTAGGCTGCCAGACATTGAGTAGCAGAAGGTGAAATCATTATTAATTTTTAAGCTGATGTTTCTATCCTCAAGAGAACGTATTGATTGGATATGCCACAAGATGGATGTCAATCAGGGAATTTTCTCCGGAAGCAAGAAGACTTGGCAGCAATCGATTACTGACAATTGAAAAAATCCCCAAAGCTTCAAGCTGAAACTAGCAAGGGTGGTTCAAAGTATAAATGAGAGCCGATCTCTAGTCCAGATTTATATAAGCTAGGGTGGAGAAGGATCTACATTGATTACCCTTGAAGTTTATTAGCTCACGAAAAGTAGGCAAAAGGTATCTTTCATGAGCGAGATAGTCCTAGAACAACAAAATTTAACGGCAGTTGAACAGCAAAAACCAAAGGATCGAATTCGTCGTTTGGTATGGAAAATGTGTGTGGCCACTCTGATTTTAATGGCTATTGGCAGTGCCACCCGCGTGATGAATGCAGGACTGGCTTGCCCAGACTGGCCTTTGTGCTACGGTGAACTAGTGCCAACCAAACAAATGAATTTCCAAGTTTTCTTGGAGTGGTTTCATAGATTGGATGCGGCACTAATTGGTGTGAGCGCGATCGCACTTGTTGGTATTTGTTGGTTGTGCCGTCGCTCCTTACCCCATTGGCTACCTTGGGCATCCACATTTGCCCTGTTTTTAATTGTCTTCCAAGGCATATTGGGCGGACTTACAGTAACTCAACTATTACGATTTGATATCGTCACTGCTCACTTGGGAACGGCATTATTGTTTTTTTCGACTTTAATGGTGATCGGTACCGCACTTACCCCATACCAAGGTACTGGAACTGTTGGTAAATTACCTTGGGTGGGTTTGACAGCTACCCTCTTGGTATACGTGCAAAGTCTACTCGGTGCCTTAGTCGGATCTCGCTGGGCATTACATCAATGCTTTGCGGGTTACCAACTTTGTGATGTTATGTACACCCATATTTTTGGCTTGATCCCGCCAACAGCAGCAACATTAGCTGTTGTCGTTCTGGCTTGGCGTACACCAGCATTACATCCAGCTTTGCGAAAACTGGCAAACATGGCTGGAGGATTGCTGATACTCCAAATTTTGATCGGATTTGCTAGTTTTCGGTTACATCTCCAAGTTGAGCCACTGACAGTCTCCCATCAAGCTTTAGGAGCGGCTTTGTTAGGTACTTTAGTAGTTTTTACAGTTCTCTCGCTGCGTGACTGGGCTATGAATCGGGAACTCAACACTTACACGATTACCGATACAGCCACTGCGATCGCTAAACCTGTGCTTGAAGCAAAACCCTAAATTGTGTGAGTCTAGTTTCAGATTGAGACTCAAAAGAACTAACAAAACCAAAGCAGCAGCCTATAAGTTGTTAACACAAAAGGAAATATTGCCAAAATGATTGAGACTAATGTCTCGAAGCAGCATGAAACATTTCTGCAAGTTCTTCAAAGCTACTACCAGTTAACTAAACCCAGGATTATTCCATTACTGTTGATTACTACAGCTGGAAGTATGTGGATTGCAGCTAAAGGACAAGTAGATCCAATGCTTCTACTAGTAACTCTAGCTGGTGGCACTCTAGCTGCTGCTAGCGCTCAAGTTATTAACTGTATCTACGACAGAGATATTGATTATGAGATGGAGCGCACGCGCCACCGTCCCATCCCTTCAGGTAGGATACTCTCACGCGATGCTCTCCTTTTTGCGATCGCTCTAGCTGTCATCTCCTTTACCCTACTTACTATATTTGCCAACTTGCTAGCAGCTCTGCTCTCAATGTCTGGTGTTGTTTTTTACGTTTTAGTTTATACACATTTGCTGAAGCGCCACAGTACCCAAAATATTGTGATTGGAGGTGCCGCCGGAGCAATACCAACACTAGTTGGCTGGGCAGCAGTTACAGGTACTTTAAGCTGGACAGCATGGTTGTTATTTGCAATTGTGTTCTTGTGGACACCACCTCACTTCTGGGCATTAGCATTGATGATTAGGGACGATTACGCAAAAGTAGGAATACCTATGCTACCAGTAGTAGCGGGCAATCAAGCAACTGTGCAGCAAATTTGGTATTACACCTTGGTAACCGTAGCAGCAACACTGCTACTGGTTTATCCCTTGCACCAAACTGGAATTGTCTATGCAGCGATCGCCCTATATTTGGGGGGATTATTTATTTACAAAGCTTGGCAACTGTTGCAAAATCCAGAAGAACGCAATTTAGCTAGAGGATTATTTCTCTATTCAATCTCTTACATGATGCTGTTATGTCTGGGTATGGTAGTTGATAGTCTTCCCCTGACGCATCGTGCAATTAGTTTTGTAGTAAGTCAGTTACATTTTCTCAGCTAAAATTTAGTTGAAAATTTAAGCTAATAGAAACCGGGTTTGAAAAAAGCCCGGTTTTTAGTTGGAGCAATCGCAAACCAAAGGTTGCTGTATTTAATTACTTCAGTGATATTACTTCCAAAGAAAGTTGTTCATTATGCAGTAAATACAATAAATTGAGACTCGATTAAAGCGTCAGAAAGTAACCATGACAGCCATTCAAACAACTGTGGTTCTTGCAATGACAGCGGATGGGAAAATCAGTGCTGTAGATCCTAGAGCGCCCCGTGATTCAGATCAAGCTGATAAAGTACACCTAGAGTATCAAGTCTCGCTTGCAGATCTTATCCTAGTAGGAGCTGGAACGATTCGGTCAGAGGAAAAAACCTTTACAATTAACAATCCTGAATTGTTGGTAGCGCGTCAAATTCGGGGACAGCCTCCCCAGCCCATTACCTGTGTTGTCTCACGCTCACTAGAACTATCTCCGGCTCTGCCTTTTTTCCAGCAGGATGTTGAGCGATGGATATTTACGACTCGAACAGGTTTGGAGCGCAGTTCCCAGACAACGGCTCTGCATAAAGTGGCTAATTTAATTGAACTGGGCGATACAGACTTAGACTGGGATCGCGGCTACACCATCATGGCAGAACGTGATATCCGCAAGGTTGTTGCTTTGGGAGGAGGCTCTTTGACAGCTTCTTTGGTACAAGCAGGGCGAATCGATGACTGGTGGTTAACCATTTGGCCTGTCATTTATGGAGGGCAAGGTGCGCCGACTCCAGTAGAGGGAGAGGGTTTTGTTCCCTGTACAGCCCCTCATCTCCAACTAATTGAGACTCGTCAGGTCGGAAGTGAGTTGTTTTTGCACTATCGTACTGTCAAGTGATTATGTTTTTAGGGTTTTTATGGAGAAGGATGTGAAACAGCTTTTAGACTACAACTTTTTTGACCCCGAACTCCTTGAGTACCCTTATGAATTTTACAAGCTGGCGCGAGAGCAAGCACCAGTTATGGAGCTACCTAGTCCCATAACTAACGCCAAACTCTTCCTAGTTACCCGCTATAATTTAGTGGTCGAAATTCTTAAAGATACGACAGTGTTCTCCAGCAATTTCTCTACTCTACTGGCTGGCAAACAGGAACAGGATGAACAATTGCAGCAAATTTATGCCCAAGGCTGGCCCCAGATGAACACTCTGCTGACAGCAGATCCGCCAGAACACGAGCGATTCCGAGCATTGGTGAATAAGGCATTTACCCCTTCCCGTGTCAACAAAATGCACAACTCGATTCAGCAAATCGCTGATGAACTAATTGATAGTTTCATCGATAATAACAAGTGCGAATTCGTCAGCGAGTTTGCCGTACCCCTACCCGTGAAAGTGATTGCCGATCAGTTAGGTGTGCCGCGAGCAGATCTGCCCAAGTTCAAGCGATGGTCTGATGCTTTCATTGCTCGCCTCGGTCGCATGATCTCTAAAGAGCAGGAGATAGAGTGTGCCAAGGATGTCGTTGCCTTCCAGCATTATTTCCACGATGTAATTGAGTCACGTCGGTTAGAACCCAAGGATGATTTGATTACCGACCTAGTAAAGTCAGAGGTGGCAGGGACGCGATCGCTCGATATCGCCGAACTGCTCAGTATAATTCAGCAACTACTGGTAGCAGGCAATGAGACTATCACGAATGCGATCGCGGGTGGTATGCTGCTGCTTGCCCAAAATCCTGAGCAAATGGCTTTGGTGCAAACAGATCTTTCCAAGCTTGAGAATTTTGTCGAAGAAGTTCTGCGTATGGAAACTCCTACAGCGGGGATGTGGCGAGTTGTCAAGCAAGATACAAAACTAGCAGACGTTGAACTCCCAGCCGGATCGTTAGTGATGATCCGCTTTGATGCTGCCAACCGCGATCCGGCAAAATTTGAGGAGGGCGAGCGTTTCGACGTGTGCCGCCAGAATTCAGGTAATCATCTAGCCTTTGGGCATGGCATCCATTTTTGCTTAGGCGCTATGTTGGCTCGTAAGGAAATGCAGATTGCTTTTGAGCGTTTGTTGCTACGCCTCAAGAACATTCGCCTGGCGCAAGGAGATTATAAACGTTTTCCAAACATACTCTTAAGGGGACTTGAGCACCTCTACATTGAGTTTGACAAACTAGCATGAGTAACTATCTCAAAATACCTAGAGTTTCTCTCCTGATAAGAGTTGCTCAAACAAGCAGTAGGCTTCATAATTGCCGATCTGGTTAGCGTATATTTAGTTACCATTGTCAAAGCGATCGCATAAAACAGAATTTACGTCTACTATCTGTTTTAAAGACCAGGTAATAATATCTTTGTCTTCATTTTGATAACTTGTGAAAAGCCCAGCTTTTTAATGAACTATATCAACTTCTCCATTCCGACTCAGGAATTTGTGCTCCTTAAAAGATACTGCGTAATGTACCTATAGGTAAAGTACGCCCTCTGTGTTCTGGAACAATCACTTGCAAACCAATATTTTCATTTCTCGATTTACGGTGACTACCTTTTTGAGAAATAAGTTGAAATCCATATTGTCTCAAAGATAGATTCAACTTCTCTAGCTGTCACCCGACGAATACGCTCGCTCATCAAACGTTAATCTCCCGTGCAATCGCACCAGGAGCTAACTCAATCTCTTCCTGCTGTAAGTACAATTGAATAGCTTCTTTAATATTTTCTAAGGCTTCTTCTTCTGTTTCTCCCACTGAAGTACAACCAGGAGGTAATTCTGGACACCATACAGCCCACTCGCCTGTTTCTGGATCTTCTTCAAGAATCACACGCCATTTCATAACTAATTATTTTTGATTATGATTTTGGGATAGATTTGTTCATTAGAAAAATGACAATGAACCGCATCACGAACCATTTCTCGTAAGCTTTCTAAATAGTCAGCTTGAGTAAAAATTGATTCACCTCATGCCCTAGCAGTGTAACCACCATCTGGTTTGTCTTCAACTAAAAACACAATTTCAGTCATAAGTTAATTCCTTTTGCAAATACCAAATTTTATAACTCGTGCGTAAAACCCCATCCCCTTGTGGGTGGGACAGTTGACAATCCACAAGCCTCAATTCGAGAAAAGAGAAAACAAGCCCAGTTCATGCCAACAATTTTTATCATATCAATACATGGAAGATGACCAATAGGAGCATTTTTAGAGAAATTAAGGTCATCGAACCAAACTAGGTTAAACATCTTATTACGCATCCATCCTACCTGAGTTCCAAAACGAGACCAAATTTTATAATCTGTATTTTTACTTCCCCCAAGACTTTTCCAAATCAGCTGCTGTTCCCTGAACTTGCGGCATAAATTACTTAATCACGCAAGGTTCATCCATTTTATCTGTATCCCTAGCTTCATAAGTTCTGCTAAATCCACCCTCACCCAAAAATCGAATTACACGAAAGCGGTTTCTGAATAAAGGTGTGAGTGTTTGCATTCCACAGCTAATGCAAAACTTATGACTGTCAGAATTAAAGGGATTAAAACAACTAGGATTGGAACAGTACAACATTTCAGGAAAAGTCTCAACAGATTATGCCTCTGTGTTAAGTTTTCCCATTTTTCTACCTGTATTTCAGATTAACTATTGACTATCTGTGCAGCAAATTCTATTGCCTCTGCTGCTGTGGAAACCTTACCTTCAATTTGTGCGATCGCTATTTCTGTTAGCAATTTTCCTACAAGTGGTGAAGCCGGAATTTGTAATGCTGACATCAATTCTTTTCCACTTACTAAAGGTACAGGATGAGCAACCAAATCATCAGGATTAAGGTAGCGATTAATTAAAGGTGCGACCGCTTCTATAGAAATACCATGTGCTACTGCTAAAACTGCTGTGGTTGGAAATACAAATCCAGCTTCTTGAAACAAGAAATACTGTTCTCGTAAAGACATTGAAGATGCATTGAGCTGCACAAAAAGTTTCAAAGCTGTAATGACAGCTTTAATTTCCGCACGACTGTAACTAAGTTCCTGTAACTCAATTTCTGCTAATTCTGGATTTTGGTTAACTAAACAAGCTAACTTGGCAATACCCAACCAAGTTGTTTTAACGGTATCGCGAACAAATTTTTGCAATTCTTCCCCTAATTGTGGCCAAATTTGTGTGAGGCGATCGCTTGCATTATCAACTGCTGTAAGTTGACGAAAACTTTCTAGCGTGGCGTCTTTAAAAAAATGGGCAAGTAAACCATCTTTACCTGCATCAATTAGCCAAGGAGTACCATAAGAACTTGCCAGCATATACCCCAATTCTACCCGTACTCGTTCTGGGGCAACTTTAACTAGATATGGTGTTAAAGCGCGAATTGCTGCTTGAGTGCTTTCTTCAATCCTAAAATTAAGTTGGGAGGCTTGGCGATATGCCCGTAGTAGCCGCAGGGGATCATCTTCCAAATTAGCGGGTGACACCATCCTCAAAAGATGATTTTCTATATCTGCACAACCCTTCAAGGGATCAATTATTTCTTGGGTGTGCGGATTGTAGGCGATCGCATTTACTGTAAAGTCTCGTCTATGTAAGTCAGCTTCTAAAGAATTTCCTTCCTGTAAAGCAAAATCAGCAGTTGCACCAGGAAATACTACACGGGCGATTTGTCTTTCTGAATCTAGTAAAACAAAACCAGCTTTGTAATGCCTCGCTATTTGACGAGCCACTTCTACAGCATTAGATGATAAAACAAAATCTAAATCTAAATATTCACGAGTTCTGTTCAGAATAGCATCTCTTACAGCACCACCTACCATGTAAGCAGGTTTTGGCAATAATTCTAGGCTAAAGGGCCAAGTTTCGGGGGCTAAGGTAGAAGTAACTGAAGGATGCATCGTAATAAAAATAAACCCAAGGGCTAATCAATAACAGTTTCGCTTAAGCTACATTAACAATAAAGGCTCAGGAGTTGGTTCTATTATGTGTGTTTGTGTAAATTGCCACTATGTAGATCGCTGCATCACCTACCATGCGGTAGAAACGCAGCACCAACAGCCCCATTTGACTGAAAATCCAGATTTCGAGCCAAATGAACCATCCATTAATGTCAACATCCGTCCCAAAGACGATGTGATTGAAATGGAGTGGGATGTTGTGGGTTGTCTCAGCTTTAAGAAAGAAATGGGTAAATGGTCGAAATTGCGTCCTGGTGAATTAGTGCCAACTTGAGAAGTAATGGTAAGTGATTTTAATGCGACTACTGTCGAGCAGTGTGGTAGTCGTATAAACTTTTGTATGTGCGCAGCCATTCAAAATTATATGCCTGAAGCCCTATTGCCAATTTAAAATGAGCAATGGCAACCTGATTAATATTTGTATAAGCTTTGTCTACTGAATTAGAACATTTAGACTCCACAAAATACGGTTTAGCGCTCCATACTACTACTCCTGAATTAGGTTTGGCGATTAGTAACTTTGCTGGAGATACGCGTTATGGTGTTTGGAATTTGGAACGTGAGTTATCCAACCAGCTACATCTATATTTAACGGAATTTATAAAACCCCAAATTTGGGCAGATTTAGCATTCATTGGCGTAGCTAAAGGGCCTGGTGGTTTTACTGGAACTCGTATTGGCGTTGTTACTGCCAGAACACTGGGGCAACAATTGGGTATTCCTGTATTTGCTATCTCCACCTTGGCAGCACTAGCATGGCAGAATGCAGAATATGCAGAAGATTATGTTATCGCGGTGCAAATGCCAGCGCAACGTGGTCAAGTTTTTGCCGCTATTTATCGACCGTTACCTGATGCCTCTAGACTTGACGTCTTATTACCAGACACTGTGTTTTCACCAGAAGTTTGGCAGGAAAAGTTAGCTAGCTGGAATACCAATTATCAGCTAATTGAAGCAAAATCTGAATTAGCAACCACAGTGACTAGTATTTTGCAATTAGCATATTTAGATTGGCACAAAGGAAATCGTCCCCATTGGTCAGAAGCACTGCCATACTATGGACAGCATCCAGTGGATATGTAATGCAAATGGGTATATTCTCCTCTACAGCTGTATCAATCGCCAATTATAGCGATTCCATTCGTACATACCTTGAATCTCATACTCAGCTCCATTATTAAAGCGAACAATGCAATTAGTAGAGGAGTAATCACTATGTCTAACTTCATCAATCTTAATGATTATGCAGGAAAACCATTCGCGACGACAAGGACCTTCATCTTGTACCCATTCCCACAGTGCATTGCAAACTTCAATGCGATCGCCTACCTTTAGCCTCAATTTGTCTTGAGAAGAAAACTTATGAAAATGATGTGCTTCTAACCGATTCAGCCACTGCAAACCGTAGCGATCACGGATAAACTGCACTTCTCCAGAATCATTGTTGTGTAACCAATCGTTCAGTAACTGGGCTTTCCAGGAGAGATTTTGCTCTTCTTGTGCATTGACAAAACGTAAAAATGCTTGTTGCTCTTCTGAGGTAAGTTCATCTAAAGGATTAACATTATCAAATGAGCCAGGGTTTAAGTTGACCTTAATTTGCCCAACTACTTGCAGTAATATCTGCTTTTGTATCTCAGTGAGAGGGCAGCTGGCTGTTTCACAACGATTAAACGCTGTTTGTAAGGCTGCTTCAATCTCATCTGGTGTCATAAGTTAATAGCAATTTAAGGGCTATTTCTCTAATTATTACAAAATTTGTAGAGACTGAAAATTGAGCCTTTATACAATATCTCTGGGAAATCAGATATATCAAAGATTGCAATATAAAATTAAGGTTACTATAAGTCTTTATCCCTAAACTTTTAGTTATAAAAGTAACTTTAACATAAGTGAAATTATTTATCTATAAAGAGGCTATCAATAGTTCTCAAAATCCTATTGAGATACTCAAAATAGTATAAGCTGAGTTTTAAGTTGCCTATTGTTTGATTTATTTAAGGTGCCTTTTATGCTGTTGCGCGCACTTAGAGTTATTTTCTTGTCCTACGTACTCGGAGTATTATCGTGGGTGTTTATCCCCTCTGCTGTAGCATTGACACAAATTAAACTATTCGATATTTCTTATAATGAGTGTCCAAAAGAACTGGCTAAAGGAGCAGTCACTAGTGGCACTACGATGGCAGCTAACTGTTTTCTTGTCACTGGTAAAGCGGAAAATTCGACCAACAAAATAGTCTATGATGCAGATATATTTGGACGCATCTATGATGCTAATAATGACTCAGTAATGCAAAATCGCACGCGTCTAGGTTCAATAGCAGAAGTCCCACCAGGCATTAGCAATTTTGAATTAAGAATTTCTGTGCCAGCCAATCAACCCACCCCTTTAAAGCTAAAGCAGTTTAAAGCAGCCGGGTTTAGCGCCCAAGTTCGTAAGTAATACTAATTTGCCTAAGAATATAATTCTCAAAACTACCCAGGTTGGCTTCATATTTCTGAACCCAACCTTGTATCTTTAGAGAAGTAGTAGACTGTCCCAACCTTGGTAATTAGCCTTAATCTTAGTGACATTGACACGAAAAGACCAAAATTAGCGCATTGGCTCCCTTTAAATAAAAGGAAGAAACGATTTTGATGGCTTGAGCTTGTGTCTCTCTATAACCCTTATGAAGACGATCCGACTTGAGGATCGTCTAAAAATGACTAGCAGTCTGTCGCAAAAGTTTTGATAGGTTTGTGGTAAGCACAAAGAGTGCTCTCGCAGTTTAGGACTAAAATCTTTAACTACGAACTCATATAACCATCATAAATTAATGCGATGAACCACTAGTTTCGGTTTTTTCAGAATATGCGTGCGATCGCAATTTCATTCATCAGATTTGTGTACGGTTTGCTTGATGTTTTTAAAGATATTCCTGTTTGTGCATATATTATTCAAGTCGCTTACCACTTTATAAACTCATCCTTATTCCCTCCAATAAGTCTAGGATGATGAACTTTAGCATTAAATGAAAAAGCTTTTAAATGTGGATGTTCACACCTCGTTGTACTAGAAAAGGTAGTGCGCTAGCGCTAAAAGCAAGCCAAAAGAGCAGGCAAAATGGCGCAAGGATATAAAAAAGGTCTGCTATATTAAAAAAGCGTTAAAAGCAACGACGCGACCGAACCATAGAAAAAACCAACTAGAAGCAACCAGGTAGTAAGTCAACAAAAAAGGGAAGAAAAAAGTTTCATCAACCCCTTGACAAAGCAAAGATGGTTAGTTAATCTAGATAAAGTGTCAAGCAAAAGCAAGACACCCGAACCGAGAAAAATCAATAGTTTGGAAGCCAAAAGCAAACCAATCCTCGTCAAAGAAATGAAGTTTTGAGTCAGGGACTCAAGACAGATAAGAAAAATAAAAGAGGATTCTAGAATAGAATCTTTGAGAGCCTAAAGACTCAACAAAACGGAGAGTTTGATCCTGGCTCAGGATGAACGCTGGCGGTATGCTTAACACATGCAAGTCGAACGGTCTTTTTCGGAAGATAGTG